>DASPZZ010000342.1:0-24645 GCA_035635995.1 Binatia bacterium
TGCGGGGCGCGCCTCCTGATCACCGCGGACACGTTCGCGCGGCGCGGCCAGCCGATCCCGCTCAAGCGCACCGCCGACGAGGCGGTGGCGGCGTCGCCCACGGTGAAGCATGTGATCGTGCTGCGCCGGCTGGGCGGGAAGGCGCCCGAGCCGACCCCCTGGACGCCCGGCCGCGATCACTGGTGGCAGGAGCTGGTGGTCGCGGAGTCTCCCGAGTGTCCGGCCGCCGCGGTGCCGGCGGATCACCCGGCGCTCATCATCTACACCTCGGGCACCACCGGGAAGCCCAAGGGCACCGTGCTCACCCACGGCGGCTTCTCCGTCAAGAACGCGCACGACTTCGCCTACTGCTTCGACATCGGCGAGGGCGACCGCGTGTTCTGGGTCACCGACCTCGGCTGGCTCATGGGCCCCATGCTCATCACGGGAACGCTGCTCCATGGCGCGACGGTGGTGCTCTTCGAGGGCACGCCCGACTACCCGCAGCCGGACCGGCTCTGGGCGGTGGTGGCGAAGCACCGCATCACCCACATGGGCATCTCACCCACCGCGGTGCGCGCGCTCATGCCGCATGGCGACGCGTGGTGGAGGAAGCACGACCGCTCTTCGCTCCGCATCGTGGCCTCGACCGGCGAGCCCTGGAATCCCGAGCCCTATCGCTGGCTCTTCGAGAACGCGGGCAAGGCGCGCGTGCCGATCATCAACTACACGGGTGGTACCGAGATCTCCGGCGGCATTCTCAGCTCCTTCCCGATCGCGCCGATCAAGCCGTGCTCGTTCACCGGGCCCATTCCGGGCATGGCGGCGGACTGCTTCGGCGAGGACGGCCGGCCCGTGCGCGGGCAGGTCGGCGAGCTGGTCGTCACGGCCCCGTGGCCCGGGATGACGCAGGGGTTCTGGAAGGACCCGCAGCGCTACGAGGAGACGTACTGGTCGCGCTGGCCGGACGTCTGGGTCCACGGCGACTGGGCGTACGTCGACGAGGATGGCTTCTGGTTCATCCAGGGCCGGTCCGACGACACGCTGAAGATCGCGGGCAAGCGCCTCGGCCCGGCGGAGGTCGAATCGGTGCTGGTTTCACACGAGGCCGTCGCCGAGGCGGGCGTGGTCGGCGTGCCGCACGAGGTGAAGGGGGAAGCCATCGTCTGCTTCGTGGTCCTGAGGCCACGCCACGAGCCCTCCGAGCCCCTGCGCGTCCAGCTGTCCGATCTGGTCGCGCGCCAGATGGGCAAGGCCCTCAAGCCGGAGCGCGTGCTGTTCACGAAGGATCTGCCGAAGACACGGAGCGCCAAGATCATGCGGCGCGTGATCCGGGCGACCTACCTGGGCAGGGAACCGGGCGACCTCTCCTCGCTCGAGAACCCGACGGCCGTCAAGGCCATCACGGAGGCGTCATGATGAAGCGCTATCTGGGCATCGCCGCCGCTCTCGTGCTGCTGGCCCTGAGCGGGGCACTCGCGCAGCAACCGGCGCAGCCGCCGGTGCGCGAGATCACGAAGATCGCCGGCGAGGTCTACCGGTTCCGGAACAACAATCACTACGCCGTCTTCGCGGTGACCCCGGCCGGAGTGATCGTCACCGATCCGATCGACGCCGGCGCCGCCCAGTGGCTCAAGAACGAGATCAAGCAGCGCTTCAACCAGCCGGTCCGGTACGTGATCTACAGCCACGATCACGCCGATCACATCTCGGGCGGTCAGGTCTTCACCGACACGGCGATCGTCGTCGCCCACGACAACGCCAAGGCGGCCATCATCGCCGAGAAGCGGCCCACCGCCGTTCCGAACGTCACGTTCTCCGACGACATGATCATCGAGCTCGGCGGCACCCTCGTGCATCTCTCGTACGTGGGCAAGAACCACTCCGACAACTCGATCGTGGTGCGGTTTCCCAAGGAGCGAATCCTCTTCGCCGTGGACTTCATCCCGGTCGAGAGCCTCGCCTTCCGCGATTTCCCCGACGGCTACATCAACGACTGGGTCGAGTCGCTCAGGAAGGTGGAGGCGATGGACTTCGACGTGCTGGCCCCGGGCCATGGCCCGCTCGGCCGCAAGGCTCACGTCGCGATGTTCCGCGACTATCTGGAGGACCTGCGGGGCGAGGTGCTCCGGTACGTCCGCGAGGGCAAGTCGCTCGACGAGACCAAGCAGCTCGTCAAGCTGCCGAAGTACGAGAAATGGGGCAACTACCAGCAGTGGCTCCCGCTGAACGTCGAGGGCATGTACCGCTACATGTCGGTGTACCGACGGCCGAACTGATCCAGGTCCCCGCCGGCCGAGGCGAGCGATCCAGTGGAAGGGCGAGCGATCCAAAGGGAGTGAGAGCCCGATGCTGAGCAGGGAAGACAACGAGCTCCTGACGCGGACGGGGCCGGCCACGCCGATGGGCGCGCTCCTCCGCCAGTACTGGATTCCGGTCGTGCTGTCGAGCGAGGTCGCGGCGGGCGGCCGGGTCAAGCGTGTGAAGCTGCTGGGCGAGCGCCTCGTCGCGTTCCGCGCCAAGAACGGCCGGCCCGGGCTCATCGGCGAGTTCTGTCCGCACCGGCTCGCCTCGCTCTACTTCGGCCGGGTCGAGGAAGCCGGGATGCGCTGCGTGTATCACGGCTGGAAGTTCGGGATGGACGGTCGATGCCTGGAGATGCCGAACGAGCCGTCCGAGTCCGGCTTCGCCTCGAAGATCCGCCACGTCGGCTACCCGTGCGAGGAGCGGGGCGGCATGATCTGGGCGTACATGGGCCCGGCGAGCCCGCCGCCCGCGCTGCCGCATCTCGAGTGGACGCTCCTGCCCGAAGCGAATACGTTCGCGTCCAAGCGCGTGCAGGAATGCAACTGGTTCCAGGCGATGGAAGGCGGGATCGACTCCAGCCACATCTCGTTCCTCCACGCCCCGCTCGATCCTGCCGACGCCGAGGTTACCCGCGAGCTGGATCGGTCGAGCTTCGGCGTGGGCTCGGCGGTGCAGACGGCGGACCGAGCGCCGCGCTTCGAGGTGGTGGACACCGACTACGGCGTGCTGATCGGCGCCCAGCGCACCCGCCCCGACGGGCAGCACCTCTGGCGGGTCACCCAGTTCCTGATGCCCTTCTACACGATGCCGCCGACCGACCTCGACGAGAAGATCACCCAGTCGCACATCTGGGTGCCGATGGACGACGCCCACGTCGTCAACTGGATGGTCACGTGGCACCCGGACCGGGCGCTCACGCGCGAGGAGATCGACTTGAACGTCGCGGGCAGGGGCGCTCACGTCTGCGACTACCTGCCGGCGACCTCCGAGCCCTACGGCGACATCCGCACGGCGGCGAATCGCCACAACGACTACCAGATGGACTGGGAGGCGCACCGGACGCGCATGTTCTGCGGTATCCCGGGCTTCGGCGTGCAGGACCAGGCGATCCAGGAGAGCCAGGGGGACGTCGTCGACCGGGCGCTCGAGCACCTGGGCGCCAGCGACTCCGCCATCATCCAGGTCCGCAAGCGCCTGATGAACGCCGCCAGGGCCCTGCGCGAGCGGGGCACGCCGGCCCCCGGGCGCGACCCCGAGTCGTTTCATGTGCGCTCGGCGTCGGTCGTGCTGCCTCCTGGTGCCAGCTGGGTGGAGGGCGCGCTGCCGCGTGTCATGGCCAAGCCCGGTCGCCAGCTCACGCTCGCCTGAGCCGCGCTCGTCACGGCAGCCGGGGGCGCGCAGGGTCCACACCGCGGTGGTATACTCCGCCCTGACGTCGTGGGGGGAGGATTCCTGAGAACCGGGTGCGGCCCGGGACCCCTCGAACCTGATCTGGGTAATTCCAGCGAAGGGAACACGACGAGAGACTCGAGCGGCCGCACCCGTGAAGGGGCGCGGCCGTTTTGTTTATGAAGATCGTGGTCAACGGCAAGGACCTGGAGGTCGCCGACGGCCTGAGCGTGGACGGGCTTCTGGCGCACCTTGGCGTCAAGCGCCAGTACACCGCGGTGGCCGTGAACCGTGAGGTGACGCCGAAGAGCGCCTACGCGGCGACCGTGCTGCGCGACGGCGATCGGGTGGAAATCGTCAGACCGATGGGCGGGGGATAGAGCCGAGGAGGGCGGAGCCATGAGCGACACGAATCTGGTCATCGGGGGCAAGGAGTTCTCGTCGCGACTCATCGTCGGGACGGGGAAGTACGCGTCGATGGACGTCATGAAGCAGGCGCACGAGGCCTCGGGCGCGCAGATCGTCACGGTGGCCCTGCGCCGGGTCAGCCTGCCCTCGGGCGAGTCGATCCTCGACCATCTCGATACCACGCGCTACACGCTCCTGCCGAACACGGCGGGTTGCTACACGGCCGACGAGGCGATCCGCACGTGCTACCTGGCCCGTGAAGCCGGACTCGGCGAGATGGTCAAGCTCGAGGTCATCGGCGACCCGCGCACGCTCTTCCCCGACGTCATGGGCCTCCTGGAGGCGACGCGGACGCTCGCGCGCGAGGGGTTCACGGTGATGCCCTACACCAACGACGACCCGGTGATGGCCAAGAAGCTCGAGGACGCGGGCGCCGCCGTCGTCATGCCGCTCGGCGCGCCGATCGGCTCCGGCCTGGGCATCCGCAACCCGTACAACATCAAGATCATCCTCGAGACGGTCAGCGTGCCCGTCATCGTGGACGCGGGCGTGGGCACCGCCTCGGACGCCGCCATCGCCATGGAGCTCGGCTGCGAGGGCGTGCTGATGAACACCGCGATCTCGGGCGCGCAGGATCCGGTAGGCATGGCGCGCGCCATGCGGCTGGGCGTGGAGGCCGGTCGCCTGGCGTTTCGCGCCGGTCGGATCGGCAAGAAGCTCTACGCGACCGCGTCCTCGCCACTCGAGGGCGTGCCCGATTGGACGAGCTGAAGCTCTGTCTCGTCACTGACCGCACCCAGACGCGCGGCCGCGACCTCACCGCGGTCGTGGGTGAGTGCCTCGCGGCGGGCCTGCCCGCCGTGCAGGTGCGCGAAAAGGACCTCGGCGCCGGCGACCTGGCCTTCGTGTGCCGCCGCCTCCGCGCGCTCACGCTCGACCGGCGGGCGCTCCTGATCGTCAACGACCGCGTCGACGTCGCGCTGGCCGTCGGCGCCGACGCCGTCCAGCGCACCTCGACGTCGCTCCCGATCGAGGACATCCGCGCGATCGCCGACAAGCGGCTCCGGATCGGCGTGTCGGTCCATTCGCTGGAGGAGGCGGTCGAGGCCGAGCTGAAGCGTGCCGACTGGGTGGTCTTCGGCCCCGTCTACGACACGCCGTCCAAGCGCCCGTACGGCCCGCCGCAAGGCCTCGAGCGCCTGACAAAGGTCGCGGCGACCGTGCGCTTGCCCGTGATCGCGATCGGGGGCATCACGCCCGAACGGGTGCCCGAGGTCCTACGGGCGGGCGCGCGGGGTGTGGCCGTGATCTCCGCGATCATCGGCGCCGAGTCTCCCGCCGACGCGACCCGCCGGTTCCTCGACGCGCTGGGCCAGAGCGCGTGAAGGTCCTGGTCGTCGGCGGCGGGATCATCGGCTGCGCCTCCGCCTACGAGCTGGCGAAGGCGGGGTGCCGGGTCACGGTCTTCGAGCGGGCCACCCCGGGTGGCGAAGCCTCGAGCGCCGCCGCCGGGCTCCTGACGCCGATCACCGAGTCGGCGGATACGAACTTCGCCCGGCTCGCCCTCGCGAGCTGGCGTCTCTATCCCGACGTCGTCGGTGAGCTCCAGGCCAGGACCGGGATCGACGTCGAATACGTCACGCGCGGAACGATCTACCCGATGTCCGCGAGCGAGGCGCGGCGTGCCGCCGAGGCGCGGGCGGCCCAGCAGGGCATCGCGGTCGAGGTGCTCGAGGGTGCGGACGTCCAGGCCCTCGAGCCGGCCATCTCGCCGAAGGTCCGCAACGCGATCTTCGTCAAGAGCGACCACTGGCTCAATAACCAGCGGCTGGTTCTCGCCTACGCCCAGGCGGCCGTGGCCGCCGGCGTCGAGCTCAAGACCGGGTGCAACGTCTCCCGCATCGTCTTCGAGGCAGGCACGGCGCGCGCGCTCGTCACGGACGGCGAGCGGGTCGACGGCGACGCCGTGCTGCTGGCCGCCGGGGCCTGGAGCTCGGAGCTCCTGGCGCCGCTCGGGTCCCCGCTCAGGATCGAGCCGCGCCGCGGCCAGATGGTCGCCTTGGCCCACGTGCCCGCCGTCCTCACGTATTGCGTTCACGGCGAGGTCTACGTCGTCCCGCGGCCGTCGGGGGAGCTTTTGATCGGCGCGACCGTCGAACGCGCCGGCTTCCAGCGCGCCGTCACCGCCGAGGGGATCGCCGGCCTGCTTCGCGCCGCCATCGAGCTCGTGCCGTCGCTGCGGGAGCTGCCGATCGCTCGGACGTGGTGCGGATTCAGGCCCTGGGCGCCGGACAGCCTGCCGGTGCTCGGCCCGTGGCCGGGCGTCGACGGGTTGTTCGTGGCCACCGGGCACTTCCGCAACGGTATTCTGCTGGCGCCCATCACGGCGCGGCTCATGACGGACTGGATCACCGGCGGCGCGCCGGGCGTCCCGGTGAACGATTTCCTGCCCGACCGCTTCATCCGACGTCCCGCCCGGTAGGCGGCGGGACGAGCCCGATTCCCAGGTCGCGAGGGGACGACAAAGGCTTTGACAGCACCGGGTACGACATGGCTAACATAGCTATGTGAAGAAGGCCAAGATAGCCAACTTGAAGAACAACCTCTCGCGCTACCTGGAGCACGTCCGCGGGGGTGGCTCGGTGCTCGTGCTGGATCGGGACCGGCCGGTCGCCCGCCTGGTCCCGCTGCCGCGCGACGGCGTCCGCGGCGCCTCGGAGCGGCTCGCGCGCCTGGAGCGGCAGGGGCTCATCCGCCGCGGCGTGGGCGGCCGGCCCGCCGGGCCGGCGACCCGCAAGCCCGCGCGGCTTCCCGGCGGAGTATTGCGAGGGCTCTTGGAAGAGCGCGAGCGGGGCTGGTGAGGTTCTGGGACACGTCCGCCCTCGTACCGCTGTTCATCGCCGAGCGCGAGTCGGGACCCGCCGTACGCCGGCTCCGGGAAGATCCCGAGGTGGTGGTCTGGACGCTGGCGCGCCTCGAGCTACTGGCGGCGCTGGCGCGGCGCGGTCGCGACGAGCCCGCGGCGGCCCGGCAGCTTCGTCTGGTGCGGCGGCACTTCCTGGATGCGTGGGAGCGCTGGTCGGAGGTGACCGCGGCGGACATCGTCCGGCGCCACGCCGAGCGCATCGTCGGGACTCATTCGCTCCGGGCGTCGGACGCGCTCCACATCGGCGCCGCCCTCGTCGCCGCCGAGCACGAGCCCAGCACGCTCGAGTTCGTCACGTTCGATCGCCATCAAGCCGCCGCCGCCGAGCGCGAAGGCTTCCACGTCCTCGGCCCATAGGGAAGCCAGCGCCGCGAGAGCCAGAGCCGCCGGGGGCGTGGGCGGCAGGGGTCGAAAGGACCCGTTCCCGCCGACGAGGAACGGAAGTCGCGCGTCTGGATGGAGCCCAGCCGCCGCGGGGCAGCGGGCGCGTGCCGCGTGGTCCGTCGACCCCTGCCGCCCACGCCCCCGGCGGCTCTGGCTCTCGCGGACGGACGGACCGCTAGCCCGATCCGCTCGAGCGTCGGATGTCGAGCATGGGCGCGAGAAGACCTCGCGTGGGCACTTCTTCGATCTGCGTGATCGCGTTCATGCGGTTGACGATGTCCTTGACCTTGTTGACGCCGTCCCGCGCGCGCCCAGCCCACTGAGCGTCCTCGCTGTCGGCCGGCAGGCGTCGGGTGAGGATGGCGAGCCCACCGGCGACGACCATGAGCGCGTTGTTGATCTCGTGCGCCGCCGCGCGGGCCAGGAGCGTGACCGCGCGCAGCTCGGCCGCGTCGCGCCGGGCCGCCTCGGCCGCCTGCGCGTCGACGACATCGACGAAGAGCCTCGCGAAGCCCCCGATGCCGACGACGCTGATGACCAGCAGCGGCAGCCAGTCTCGCTCGAACAGCTCCAGGCCCCGCGCGCCCAGGAGGAGGAACGAGGCGAACGTGATCAGGAACACGGCTCCGCCCAGGGCGAACGCGTGGCGCGCCCGCACGCCCCCTTCGCGCCGCGCCCAGGCCAGCGCCAGCGTGGCGGTGCCGGCGGTCGCCAGGAGCCCGAGCACACCGGCCACGGCGCCGGAGCCGCCGAGCCACAGCCGGTAGGCCGCGGCGGCCAGCGCGGCGATGAGGCCCGCCCAACCGCCTTCGAGCAGCGTGACCAGCGCGATCGGCACGGCGCGGGCGTCGACGAACGCACCCTGGCCGACGTGGATCCGCGAGATCATCAGCGCGATCGCCAGGAGCCCGAAGACGAGACCGTTCAGCAAGACGCGCAACGGGGCGCGCCACCGACGGTCGACTCTCGCCGTCGACTCGAGCCAGCGCCGAGTGTAGGAATAGTAGACGAGGCCCAGCACCACGATACCGGCCGCCTCGACGACGTGGTGAGTGTCCACAGAGAGCCTGGCGATGATCGCGCGAAGAACGTCCATGTGCCCCTCTCGGCTCGAGTGGATTCGCTGCCCGCCAGTATGCAGGCGCGGCGCGGCCGGCGGCAGTAGAATGTCGGGCGGCTTCCAGAGACGCCCGACGCACGGAGAGGATCGACATGACCAGGGACGAGCTGAAGCAGCGGGTCTACCAGGCGATCGATCAGCGCGGCGAGGAGATCATCGGGCTCGGCGAGCAGATCCGGCGCCACCCCGAGCTCGGGTTCAAGGAGGTCAAGACCGCTCGCCTCGTCGAGGAGACCTTCAAGAAGCTCGGGCTGGTCCCGCGGGCGGGCCTCGCCCTGACGGGCGTACGGGCCGACGCGAGCGGCCGAGGGGGCGACGGACCGACCTTCGCCGTGCTCGGCGAGCTCGACGCGCTGGTCGTCGCCGGCCATCCCGAGGGTGACGCCGAGACGGGCGCGGCGCACGCCTGCGGCCACAACGCCCAGATCGCCGGCATGCTCGGCGCGGCGATCGGCCTGCTCGACGCCAAGGCCTTCGACCAGCTCGCCGGCCGCGTGGCGTTCTTCTCCGTTCCGGCCGAGGAGTACGGCGATATCGAGTGGCGCATCGCGCAGGCGCGGGCGGGGAAGCTCGAGTTCCTGGGCGGCAAGCCCGAGCTGCTGCGGCTCGGACACTTCGACGACGTGGACCTGGCGATGATGATCCACACGACGTCGCGGGCCGAGGACGGCAAGGCCGGCGTGCCCGTCTCGAACAACGGCTGCCTCGTGAAGACGGTGCGCTACCTCGGTCGGGCGGCGCACGCGGGCGGGGCCCCGCACATGGGGGTGAACGCGCTCTACGCCGCCCAGATCGGCCTCCTGGCGATCAATGCGATCCGCGAGACCTTTCGCGACGAGGACACGATCCGCGTCCACCCGATCATCACCCACGGCGGCTCGCAGGTGAACGTCATCCCGGGCGAGGTGCGGATCGAGACGTACGTGCGCGGCCGGACGATGGAGGCGATCCTCGACGCCAACCGCAAGGTCGACCGCGCGCTCCGGGCGGGCGCCCTGGCGCTGGGCGCCAAGGTCGAGATCGAGACGCTGCCCGGCTACATGCCGATGACCTGCGACCCGATCATGACCCGCTACTTCCGCGACATTGTCAGCGGCCTCTTCGGTGAGGAGAACTACCGGCAGATCGGCCACCGGACCGGCTCGACGGACATGGGAGACCTCTCCCAGGTGATGCCCATCCTGCACCCCTACATCAGCGGCGCCCGCGGCAGCGGTCACGGCGCCGACTTCGAGATCGTCGACAAGCCGCTCGCGTACCTCGGCCCCGCCAAGGCGCTCGCGGCGATGGTGGTCGACATGCTCTGGGACGGCGCCGCCGCGGCCCGCGAGGTGATGGCCAAGGCCCGACCGCCGATGACGCGCGCGAGCTACCTCGCGGCCCAGCGCGGACTCGCCCGGCGCGAGACCTACGAAGGGTAGTCGCGAGCAGGCCTGAGGCGTGTACGGCGAGAGCGCGGTCGAGTTCCCACGCCGCATCGTCTGCCTGACGGCCGAGACGGCCGAGATCGCGTTCCTCCTCGGTGCCGGCGACCGCGTCGTCGGCGTCCCCGGCACGGCGCGGCGGCCCGAGGCGGCCAGGGAGAAGGCGCGGGTCGGCGGCTTCACCACCTTCAAGCTCGACCGGATCCTGGCGCGCGAGCCCGATCTGGTGCTGGCGTTCTCGGACCTCCAGCGGGACATCGTCCGCGACCTGATCGGCGCCGGTGTAAACGTGCTCTGCACGAACCAGCGCTCGTTCGACGACGTCCTGCGCGCGATCCTCCTCATCGGCGGCGCGCTGGGCTGCGAGCGGCAGGCTCGAGAGCTGATCGGCGACCTGCGCGACGAGGTCCGGCAGATCCGGGAGTACTCGGCGGTGTGGCCCCACCGCCCGCGCGTCTACTTCGAGGAATGGATGGATCCGCTGATCGCCGGGATTCGCTGGGTGTCGGAGGTCATCGAGATCGCGGGCGGCCGGGACGTCTTCGCCGAGCTCCGCGGGCAGCCGGCGGCTCCCGGCCGGGTCGTCACGTCAGACGGCGTCGTCGCGCGCGATCCGCAGATCATCCTCGCCTCGTGGTGCGGCAAGCCGGTCGACCCTGCCGCGATCGCGCACCGGCCCGGCTGGGAGACGATCGCGGCGGTCAAAACGGGGCAGATCCACGAGATCGACGGCGCGGACATCCTGTCCCCCGGGCCTTCGCTCGTGCACGGAATCAGACGCATCCACGAGATTATTCAAGCCTTTCAAGCCACTGGTTAGCCTTCGCCCGTCCGGCCGCGCTTCACCTGGCCGGTACAATGAATACGTAGGGAAAATGGAGTCCAAAAAACTTGGGGTGCGGCGGGGCGCGCGATAGGATTGGGCCTCCGACGGCCCGGGAGGACGAACGACTGATGACAGACCTTGCTCGCACTCGCCCGGAAAGCTTCTTCTCCGATCGCTTCAGTATCACGTCAGGCCTCATGGAGCGCGTGCTCGGCGGGAACCTCATCGGCAAGGTCGATGACGCCGACATCTACCTCGAGTACCGTATCAACGAAGAGCTGGTACTCGAGGAAGGGACAGTCAAAAAGGCCTCCCGCCACGTGAGCCAGGGAGCCGGAGTTCGGGCCCAGTCGGGGACCCGGACCGGCTATGCCCACACCGACGAGATCTCGATCAAGAACCTCGAGGAGGCCGCGCGCCAGGCGCGGGCGATCGCCGACCGAAGCGCCACCTCCGGAACGCTGGCGCTCGCGACTCGGGGCCGGCCGCACGACCTCTACACCCTGGCCGAACCGCCGATCGTCACCGACCTCGCGCGCAAGCTCGAGCTACTGCGGCGGATCGACGCCGAGACGCGCGCGACCGACCCCCGCATCAAGCAGGTCATCGCGTCGATCACGAGCGAAGAGGTCATCATGCTGATCGCGACCGCGTCGGGTTGGACGGTCGGCGACATCCGGCCGCTCACCCGGCTCAACGTCACCGCGATCGCGGAGGAAGGCGGCAAGCGCGAGATCGGCTCCTACGGTGGGGGCGGGCGCGTGACCTTCGACTTTTTCCTGGAAGAGGGGCGCTGGCGCCGGTTCGCCGCGGAGGCGGCGCGTCAGGCGGCCCTCAAGCTCGGGGCGGTCGACGCCCCCGCCGGAGCGATGACGGTCGTATTCGGGCCCGGCTGGCCGGGCATTCTGCTGCACGAGGCGATCGGGCACGGTCTCGAGGGCGATTTCAACCGCAAGGGCACGTCGGCCTTCGCCGGACGCATGGGGCAGAAGGTCGCCTCGGAGCTCGTCACGGTGGTCGACGACGGGACGATCCCGAATCGCCGCGGCTCGCTCAACGTCGACGACGAGGGCACGCCGACCGGCCGGACCGTCCTCATCGAGAACGGGATCCTCACCGGCTACATGCAGGACCGGCTGAACGCTCGGCTCATGGGCATGAAGCCGACCGGCAACGGGCGCCGCGAGTCCTACGCCTACCCGCCGATGCCGCGGATGACCAACACGTTCATGCTCGCCGGAGAGGACGACCCCGGGGAGATCCTGAGATCCGTGAAGCACGGCCTCTACGCCGTGACCTTCGGCGGCGGTCAGGTGGACATCACGAACGGCAAGTTCGTCTTCTCGGCGAGCGAGGCCTACCTCGTCGAGGACGGGCGCGTCACGGCGCCGGTCAAGGGCGCCACGCTGATCGGCAACGGCCCGGAGGCGCTCACGCGCGTCTCGCGCGTCGGGCGCGACCTCAAGCTCGACGAAGGGGTCGGCACCTGCGGCAAGGACGGACAGTCCGTGCCGGTGGGGGTCGGGCTCCCGACGATTCGGATCGACGGCATCACCGTCGGCGGCACCGCGGTATGAATCCGGGTCGCGCCCCACGAGCCTCGCTACAATGAACACCGACCTCCTTGTCTCGGTGCTCAAGCGCGCGTCCCAGCGGGGGGCCACGGCCGCCGACGGCTACCTCGTCGAGGAGAGCCACTTCAGCGCCTCGGTACGGATGGGCGAGATCGAGACCATCAACCACTCGCGCGAGCAGCGTCTCTCCCTGCGCGTCTTCGCCGGCCGGGCGTCGGCCGCCGCGTCGACCTCCGACCTCTCGCGCGAGTCCCTCGAGCGGGTCGTCGACGAGGCGACGGCGCTGGCGAAGGTCACGGCGGAGGATCCCCACGCTGGGCTGCCGGAGCCGTCCGCGCTGATCGAGCGCGTGCCCGACCTCGACCTCGCGGACACGGGCGGCGACCTCTCCCCCGAGGAAAAGATCGAGATCGCGCGGCGGGCCGAGGCCGCGGCGCTCGAGAGCGACCCGCGCGTCACGAACTCCGAAGGCGCCGAGTACTTCGATCGGCAGGCGCGCTACGCCTACGCGACTTCCCACGGCTTCGTTCACGGCTACGCGACGACGAGCTTCGGGATCAGCGTCGCGCCGATCGCGTCCCGGAACGGTGAGATGCAGCGGGACTACTGGTACTCGACGGCGCGCAAGCGCGCCGCGCTCGAGGATCCGGCGGCGGTCGGGCGGAGGGCGGCGGCGCGGGCGCTGCGGCGCCTGGGCGCCCGGAAGATGAAGTCGGTCGAGGTGCCCGTCGTCTTCGACCCGGAGACCGCGGCGAGCCTGGTACGCTCGATCGCCGGGGCGGCGAGCGGGCCGAGCCTCTACCGTCGGGCCTCGTTCCTGCTCGACCGGCTCGGCACGAAGATCGCGTCGCCGACCGTGACGATCGTGGACGACGCGCTGATCCCGTCGGCACTCGGCTCGCGGCCGTTCGACGGCGAGGGACTGGCGACCGGGCGGACCGTGCTGGTCCGGGACGGCGTGCTCGAATCCTACCTGCTCGATACCTACAGCGCCCGGAAGCTCGGGCTCCAGTCCACGCATCATGCCGGCCGGGACGGCAGCGGCGTCTCGGTCACGACGACCAACCTGATGCTGCTACCCGGCAAGACCTCGCCCGAGGAGCTCATCGGATCGGTCAAGAACGGGTTCTACGTGACCGAGCTGATCGGCTTCGGCGTGAACGGCGTCACCGGCGACTATTCGCGCGGCGCCGTGGGGCAGTGGATCGAGAACGGGCAGCTCGCGTATCCGGTGGAGGAAGTGACGGTGGCCGGCAACCTGCTGGCGATGCTGTCGGCGATCGACGGCGTCGGGAATGATCTGGTTCTTCGGGACCGGACGGTGGCGCCCACCGTGAGGATCGGGCGCATGGTGGTGGCGGGGACCTGATGGTCATCGACAGCCACTGTCACCTGCACGACCCCGCGTTCACCGACCTGAAGGAGACGCTCCGGCTGTCGCTGACGCACGACGTGTGGGGAGCGGTCGCGGTCGGGTGCGACGCCGAGACGAACGCGCAGACCCTCGAGGCGGCGGCCGCCGCGCCGAAAGCGGTCTGGGCGTGCCTGGGCTTTCATCCCGACCGGACGGAACTCACCGACGAAGACCTCGAGCGTGTCGAGGCGCAGATCGTCGCCCACCACTCGCGGATCGTGGGCATCGGAGAGATCGGGCTGCCCTGGTACTCGCTGGCTGGCGTGCCAGACGCGGCGGCGCTCATGGCGCGGGGCCGCGAGCGGCTCGCGCGGCTGCTCGATCTCGCCACGCGCTGGGATTTGCCGGTGGCGCTGCACGCGCCTCACGACGCCGCGGCCGATGCCCTGGAGGCTCTGAAGCGCCACGGCGTCGAGAGGGCGGTGTTTCACTGGCACAAGGCGCCCGCGGCGGTGACGCGCGCGATCGTCGAAGCGGGCTACTTCGTCTCGGTCACTCCGGACGTCGTCTATCGCGACCGGGATCGCGACCTGGTGTCGGGTGTCCCGCTCGACGCCCTGCTGGTCGAGAGCGACGGCCCGTGGAAATACCAGGGCGAGTTCGAGGGGATGGACTCCGGCCCCTGGCTCGCCGGCCGCGTGGCCGAGGAGGTGGCGAAGCTCAAGCGCCTGCCGATCGAGGACGTGATGTTCCAGCTTTCGACGAACGCCTGTCGGCTCTTCGACCTCATGTGGGCCTGACCCAGGAGCGTCACACCGTTACCCCGACGGGCGGCAAGCTCGCCCTCGTTCTGCATCTCCCGGACGGCAGCGGGCCCTTCCCCTGCGTCGTCGCCTGCCACGGGCTCAGCGCCTCGAAGGACAGCGACAAGTACCTGCTCCTCGGCGAGGAGTTCTCACGCGCGGGCCTGGCCCTGGCGCGCTTCGACTTCCGTGGCTGCGGCGAATCGGCCGGCCGCGAGGCCGACACGACCATCGCCACCCGTCTCGAGGACGCACGCGCCGTGCTGGCGCTGCTCGAAGATCACCCGCGGCTGGACGGCCGCGTGGGCTTGCTCGGATCGAGCCTGGGCGGGTTCGTCGCCCTCCATCTCGCGGCGGAGCGTCCCGGACCTCCGGTCGTGACGTGGAACTCTCCCGCGAGCCTGGACGACCTCGGCGCCGACGCGGAGCGCTCGGACGGCATCGGCGTCCCGTTCCTGCTCGAGCTCTCGTCCCACCGATACGCCGCGTCCCCGGCCGGCGTGCCGCGCCATCTGGTGATCCACGGCGAGGCCGATGACGTGGTGCCGGTCGAGCACGGCGCGATCCTCCACGCGCGCGCGGCCGAGCCGTGCGATCTCATCCTCATCGCCGGTGCCGACCATCGTCTCACCGATCCGGATCATCGCCGGGAAGCCGTCACGCGAAGCCTCGAGTGGCTCCAGCGGTGGCTTTAGGCGCCGGGCGCGTCAGCGGCGGATCACGACCGCGAAGATCACCAGGGCGAGTAGCAGGCGGTAGACGACGAACGGCCGGAGCGAGCGCGTCTTGAGGTAGCTCACCAGGAACCACACCGCGAACCAGCCGCTCACGAACGCGGCGACGAGCGCGACCGTCAGGGGCCCGGACTCGCCCGCGGGGAGACCCGTCTTCACCAGATGGAGCGCCTTCAGCGTGCCGGCGCCGGCTGTGATCGGAATGCCGAGCAGGAACGAGAAGCGCGCGGCCGTCGCGCGGTCGACGCCGCCCAGGAGCCCCGTGGTGATCGTGATGCCCGAGCGCGACGTGCCCGGGATCAGCGCGAGGGCCTGTGCGAAGCCGACCGCGAGCGCCTGGCCCAGCGAGACGCGCTCCAGCGGATCGCCGGGCACCGTCGGCGCCGCGGCGGCGCGGCGATCGGCGATCCACATGACGATCGCCCACCCCGCGGTCGCGACGGCGATGACGAGGGGCGACCGGAGCTTCGTTTCGACGAGCGCTCCGAAGAGGGCGCCGGCCACGGCGCCCGGGATCGTGGCCAGGACGAGCAGTCCGGCGATCCGGCGCGAGAGCGCCCCCGAGGCCATCCCCAGGAGCTCGCGCCGGAAGTAGGCGAGGAGTGCCGCCAGCGTGCCGAGATGCATGACCGCGTCGAAGGCGAGCCCCTGGTCGTCCCAGCCGAAGACGTACGGCACGAGGATCAGATGACCGGAGGACGAGACGGGGAGGAACTCGGTCAGACCCTGGACGAGGCCGAGAACCACCCCCTGGGTGTAGGTCACCCGACGATGTCTTCGCCGCCGTCGACGCCGATCACGTTGCCCGTGATCCAGTGCGTGTCCGGGTGGGAGAGGACCACGATGGCGCGCGCGACGTCCTCGGTCGTCGTCATCCGCCCACTCGGGTTGCGGCGCCGGGCCTCGGCGATGATCGCGTCGTGGCGCGGGATCTTTTGCAGCGCCGGCGTGTCGGTCACGCCGGCGCGGATGGCGTTCGCCGTGATGCCCTGCGGGGCGAGCTCGGAGGCGAGCTGGCGGATGTGCGACTCGAGCGCGGCCTTCGCTGCCGACACCGGGCCGTAGAAGGGCAGCACGCGTGTCCCGCCGGACGAGGTCATCGCGAAGACGCGCCCGCCGCGCGTCATGAGCCCGCGTCCGACGACCTCCTGGGTCCAGTAGACGAGGCTGTGGGCCATGACGTCGAGCGTCATCTCCATCTGCGCCGGCGTGACGGCCTCCTTCATCGGATCGGCGACGTAGAGCTTGAGCGTGCCGAAGGCGAGCGAGTGGAGGAGCACGCGCACGGTACCCGGCTCGCCGCGCTCCGCGAGGACGCCCTCCATCTGGCCCACGACCTCGGCGCGCCGGTCGGCGTCGGCGGCGTTGACGTTGAAGAACACCGCCTCGCGGCCGAGGGCCTTGATCTCGCCCGTGATCCGCTCGACGTTGCCCTGGGTCGCCTTGCGATCGAGGTGGACGCCGAAGATGTTCAGCCCGGCCCGCGCCAGCGCCAGGCTCGTGGCCTCGCCGAACCCCGACGAGGCACCGAGCGTGAGCGCCCAGCCGCTCAATTGGATCATCGTGTCTCCTTCCCGTGGACTAGGGCATTTTAGCATCGTAGAATCGCCTGGGGGCCATGCCGAAGACCGCGGGAATCGTTCTCGTCGGCAACGAGATCCTCTCGGGCAAGATCGCCGACGCCAACGCCGCCCACCTGTGCCGTGAGCTCCGCGCGCTGGGCGTCGACGTGCGCCGCGTCTCGGTCATTCCAGACGAGGTCGAGGTGATCGCGCACGAGGTCGCCGCCGTCAGCCGGACCCACGACGTCGTGTTCACGTCGGGCGGCGTGGGGCCGACCCACGACGACGTCACGATCGAGGGCGTGGCGCTGGCGATGGGGGTCAAGGTCGTGCGCCACCCGCTGCTGGTCGCCATCCTCGAGCGACACTTCCGCGACCGGCTCAACGAATCGCACCTCAAGATGGCCGAGATCCCCGAGGGCGCCGAGCTGGTCGGCGGCGAGACGGTGCGCTTTCCGACGGTCCTCATGCGGAACGTCTACATCCTGCCGGGCGTGCCCGAGATCTTCCGCCAGAAATTCGAGGCGATCCGCGAGCGGTTCCGGGACCAGCCCATCCATCTGAAAAACGTGTTCGTCGCCATCGGCGAGGGGACCCTCGCCGATTATCTGAACGGACTGCTAGCGGACTTCCCGCTGCTGCTCCTGGGCTCGTACCCCGAGTTTTCCAATCCCGAGTACAAGGTGAAGGTGACGCTCGAGTCCCGGGACCGGGGTTACCTCGAGGGCGCCCTGACGGAGTTCCTGCGGCGCCTGCCGGCCGAAGCGCTCGTGAAGGTCACCTAGCACGAGGGCGCGATACTCGAATCTTGCCGATCGAGGGCCAGACGTCCGATGATGAAGCGATGGGTGTGATCGAGGATCCGATGAGCACCGCGAGCCGCCCGTCCAAGGTCGTCGTCGTGATGCCCGCCTACAACGCCGGGCAGACGCTCCGCCTGACCTACGAGGAGCTGCCGAAGGACACCGTGAGCCTCGTCATCCTCGTCGACGACGGCTCCACCGACGCGACGCTCGAGGTCGCCCGCCAGCTGGGCCTCGAGATCTTCGTCCACAACCGCAACTACGGGTACGGCGCCAACCAGAAGACGTGCTACGCGGAGGCGCTGCGGGCCGGCGCCGACGTCGTGGTCATGGTGCATCCCGACTATCAGTACGATCCTCGGCTCGTCCCACAGATCATCGAGCCGATCGTCCGGGGCGAGGCCGACGTGGTCCTGGGCTCACGGCTCAAGGAGGGCTCGGCGCTCGGCCAGGGAATGCCGTGGTGGAAGTACCTCGCCAATCGCTTCCTCACGGGGCTGGAGAACCGCGCGTTCGCGCTGTCCCTGTCGGAGTACCACACGGGCTATCGCGCCTTCACGCGCGAAGTGCTCGAAACGGTCAACTTCCCCGCGAACTCGGATGGCTTCGTCTTCGACCAGGAAATCATCGCGCAGGTCGTCGCCGCGCGATTCCGGATCGCCGAGATCGCCGTGCCGACGCGCTACTTCCCCGAGGCATCGTCGGCGAGCTTCTTCGCCTCGGTCGTCTACGGCTTACGAATTCTCGCCGTCCTCTTCTGGTTCACGCTGAACCAGCGCGGGCTGCGGCGCTCGCGCCGCTTCGACAGTCTCCGGGCCAGATACACGCGCCTGCCGTGACGCGCCGGGCGATGGTCGTTAGTGGGTCGTGTCCGGGGGGTCGTCGGCGGGGAGGGCGCCGAGGACGTGGGAGGCGTGGTGGTGGATCAGGCGCCAGCCGTCGGGGCCGCGCTCGAACAGGTTGGTGGCGAGCACCGTGGTGATCGCGAGTCGGCCGCGGACCTCCGAGAAGATGTTCTCCGTGCACGTCACCCAGGCGAGATCGCCGGTCGCGGTGGCGCGGACGTCCGACAGCGTGAACCGCATCTCGGCGGTGTTCGCGAAGATCGTCTCCCACGACGACCGCACGGCGTCCCAGCCGACCAGAATGGGCCAGCCCGGGTGGACGCACTTCACGTGCTCGCCGCGGGACCACACCAGCTCCATCCGCGCGAGGTCGAGCGTCTCGAACGCCTGGTAGAAGCGCGCGTTCGCCTGCTCGACCTCGGCGACGTCGCTCATCCCCAGCCGCTGGTCATTCCGCGTCCGGCGGCCATCGCACCACGAGCGACTCGCCGTCGAGCGACAGCGGCAGGACGGTCAGGCGGTCACCGACGCACGGGCCGGCCGTGCAGAGCCCGCTGGTCGGCTCGTAGAGGGCGCCGTGGGTCGAGCAGATCAGCGCGCGACCGTCCTCGGTGAAGAACTCGTTGGGCCACAGGTCGAGCGGGGTGCCCACATGCGGGCAGCGATTCACGTACGCGCGGTAGTGCCCGTCGTGATTCACGACGAAGCCGCTCACGCTGCGACCGGCGCGCTCAAGGCGAAACGTCGCGGTGTGGCCGGGCGGCACCGTCGCGGCGGCGCAGCGCCACTCGTCGGAGCCCGTCATCGCCCGGATGGTATC
Source organism: Binatia bacterium (assembly GCA_035635995.1). Lineage (GTDB taxonomy): Bacteria > Methylomirabilota > Methylomirabilia > Rokubacteriales > CSP1-6 > AR31. The sequence continues at coordinate 19,259 of DASPZZ010000342.1, forward strand.
ATCCCTGCGTATGCTCGCGATCGATGCGCGTGACGTCGAGAAGACATTCCGCTCGGGATGGCCGCGGCGGCGGGAAACCCCCGCGCTGCGTGGAGTCTCGCTGGCGGTGGAGCGCGGCTCGATCTTCGGCCTCCTCGGCCCCAACGGCGCCGGGAAGACGACGCTGCTCTCGATCCTCGCCACGCTGCTGACGCCCGACCGGGGCACCGTCATGGTGCTGGGCCTCGACGTCGTCCGCGAGGCGGGCGCGCTGCGGCGCCGGCTCAACATGGCAAGCGGCCGACCGTCGTTCCTCTGGAGCCTCCGCGTCGCCGAGATCATCGCGTTCTACGGGCGGCTCTATGGCATCAGCGGCGCGACGCTCCGCCGCCGCGTCGACGGGCTGATCGAGCTCTGCGAGCTCGGCCCGTACCGCCGGATCCCGTACAGCGATCTGTCGACCGGGCTCAAGCAGCGGGTGGCCCTCGCCAAGTCGCTCGTGAACGATCCCGAGCTCCTCTTCCTCGACGAGCCGACACTGGGCCTCGACCCCGACGTCTCGGTGCGGGTCCGCGCCCACATCGCCCGGCTCCGGCGCGAGCAGGGCATCACCATCGTGCTGACGACCCACTACATGCGCGAGGCGGACGAGCTCTGCGACGAGATCGCGTTCATCAAGGGCGGTCGAATCCTCGCCCGGGGCACGCCCGGGGAGCTCAAGCGCCAGATCCGCCTCGGCGAGGTCGTCGCGCTCCGGCTGGACCCGGTGCGGGTGCCGTGGCTCGCCGACGTCCCGGGCGTTCTTCGGTGCGTCGAGGTCGACGGGTGGGTCGAGTGCACGGTGGACGAGGCCGAGAAGCGCCTGCCGGAGCTGCTCCGCGCGCTGTACGCCGACGGCGTCGTCATCCGCAACGTGCAGGTGCGCGAGCCGGAGCTGGAGGAGGTCTTCGTTGAGCTGGCGAAATGAGCTGCTCGCCGTCTGGGCGGTGACCCTCCGCAACGCCCTCATGGGCGCGCGCAACGTGTTCTTCTTCTTCGAGCTGCTCTTCTGGCCGATCGTCGGCGTCCTCTCCATCGGCCTGATGTCGCGGTTTCTCGAGCTGACGGAGGCGCAGGCGTCGTTCGTGCTGGTCGGCACGATCGCGCTCTCGGTGGTCAACGTCTGCCAGCTCGAGGTCGCCTACGCGGTCCTGCTCGACGTCTGGTCGAAGTCGCTGAAGCACCAGTTCCTCGCGCCGATCGGCATTCGTCACCTGACGCTCGGCTCCTGGGTCGTCGGGATGGTTCGCAGCCTGGCCGTGTTCGGGCTGCTGGCCGCACTGGGCCGCTGGGCGTTCGGCTTCCAGGTGCTCCAGCCCGGCTGGCTCGCGCTCGCGACGTTTCTCCTGGGCTGCTTCCTCACCGCCTGGGTGGTCGGCGTCTCCGTGTGCGCCCTCATCACGCTCTTCGGCAACCGCGCCGAGGCGTTCGCGTGGGCGAGCGTCAACATGGTGCTCGTGCTCGCCGGGATCTACTACCCCATCTCGGTCCTCCCGGACCCCATCGCGGCGATCGCACGGGCGATCCCGCTCACGTACTTCCTCGACGCCTACCGGGCGCACTACGGATTCGCGTCGGAGTTCAGCGCGCCGATCGCGACCGGGCTCGCGCTGTCGGTTCTCTACGCGGGCCTGGCCCACTGGGCGTTCCTGGCGGCGATCCATCGGGCACGCCGGACGGGGCTTCTCCTCAAGATGTCGGAGTGACGCCGCCAGTGGACCCGGCGCTCTCGGCGATCGTCCTGGGATTCATCCTCGGTCTCCAGCACGCGACGGACCCGGACCACCTGGTCGCGGTGGCGACCATCGTGACGCGCGAGCGGCGCTTCACCGACGGCGCGCTGGTGGGGGTCCTCTGGGGCGCGGGCCACATGACGACGCTGACGATCGTCGGCGCCATCATCATCGGGTTGAAGCTCACGATCACGCCGGCGGTCGGCAGCGGGCTCGAGCTGGTCGTGGCCGGCATGCTGATCCTGCTGGGCGTGCTGCGGCTGCGAGACGCGGCGCGCGGGCTCGCGACGGTGCCCGCCGCGCACCTCGTCGCCGACCACGAGCACGGCGGCCAGGGGGTCGTCCACAGCCATCCCCACGTGCACGGCGCCGACCACGCTCACGAGCACCCGCACGTCCATCCGTCGCGCTGGCTGGCGTCGCTCGGGTGGCGGAGCGGCTGGCCCGCGGGCCGCGCCCTTCTCGTCGGGGCCGTGCACGGGCTGGCGGGCAGCGCCGCCGTCTCGTTGCTGGTGCTGGCGACGCTGCGCTCGACCGCGGGCGCCGTCGCATACCTGTTGATCTTCGGTGTCGGGACGGTCATCGGCATGACCCTGCTGACCGCCGTGATGGCCTATCCCGTGGCCCTGGCACTCCGCTTCCGCCGCGCCCGTCAGGCGCTCGCCGTCTGCGCCGGCATCGGCTCGATCGTGTTCGGCCTCGCGTACGGCTACCACGTTCTGTGATTGTGACTGACTGCATGGGGGGCCTCGAGGGGCCCCCAAGGGGGAAATGACCTGGGTTTTAAGGGCTCACCGGAGGTCGCCATGACGAACCCGGAGCGCGCGACCCGCGTCGAGACCGACAGCATGGGGCCGATCGAGGTGCGCGCCGACCGGTACTGGGGCGCTCAGACCGAGCGCTCGCTGCGCCATTTCGCGATCGGCGAGGACCGCATGCCCCTGCCGGTGGTCCACGCGCTCGGGCTCCTCAAGAAGGCGGCGGCCCTGGTCAACCACGAGATAGGGCGGCTCGACGCCCGCCGCGCCGAGCTCATCGTGCGCGCCGCCGACGAGGTGATCGCGGGCAAGCTCGACGCGCACTTCCCGCTCTCGGTCTGGCAGACCGGCTCCGGCACCCAGACCAACATGAACGTGAACGAGGTGATCGCCAACCGCGCGATCGAGCAGGCGGGCGGCAAGATGGGGAGCAAGGACCCGGTCCATCCCAACGATCACGTCAACATGTCGCAGTCGTCGAACGACGCGTTCCCGACCGCGATGCACGTCGCGGCCACGCTCGAGCTCACGTCCCGGCTCCTCCCGAGCGTCCGGGCGCTGCGGGACGCGCTCGCCGCCAAGGCCCGGGAGTTCGTCGACATCGTGAAGATCGGCCGGACGCACCTGCAAGACGCGGTGCCGCTCACGCTCGGCCAGGAATTCTCGGGCTACGTCGCCCAGCTCGACGCCGGCATCGCGCGGATCGAGGCGACGCTCCCCGGGCTCCTGGCCCTCGCGATCGGGGGCACCGCGGTCGGCACCGGGCTCAACGCGCCCGCCGGCTTCGGCGAGGCCGTCGCCGGCAAGCTGGCCGAGCTGACGGGCCTCCCGTTCACGTCGGCGGCCAACAAGTTCGCCGCGCTGGCCGCGCACGACGACCTCGTGATGGCGAGCGGGGCGCTCCGGACGCTCGCCGGCTCGCTCATGAAGATCGCCAACGACCTCCGCTGGCTCGGCTCGGGGCCGCGGAGCGGCCTCGGCGAGCTCCGCCTGCCGGAGAACGAGCCGGGCTCCTCGATCATGCCGGGCAAGGTCAACCCGACCCAGGCCGAGGCGGTCACGATGGTCGCGGTGCAGGTGATCGGCAACGACACGACGATCGCGGTGGCGGGCTCGCAGGGCAACTTCGAGCTGAACGTCTTCAAGCCGGTGATGATCTTCGACTTCCTGCACTCCGTGCGGCTGCTGGGCGACGCGTGCGCGCGCTTCCGCGAGTTCTGCGTGGAGGGGATCGAGGCGAACCGGTCCAGAATCGCCGAGCTCGTCGAGCGCTCGCTCATGCTCGTGACGGCGCTCGCCCCGCACATCGGCTACGACCGCGCGGCCGCGATCGCCAAGAAGGCCCACGCCGAAGGGCTCACGCTGCGGGACGCCGCCCTCGCCTCCGGCTACGTGACCGCCGACCAGTACGACCGCTGGGTGCGGCCCGGCGACATGGTCCGCCCGGGCTAGCGTCGCGCGCGTCCCTGGGCCCGACGTCCCAAAAGACGAGGCAGATCTGACTCGGAAATGACAGAACCGGTGCCTGGTTGGCGCGAGCGGTGGCCCAGACAACCAGAGGCGACAAGCCGGGGAAGTCCTTTACGGGAAGCTACTTAAGGCATCCCCCAGGCTAAGAGCCGCCGGTCGGCCCGAGTCTTGCCCTGGCTCTTGCCGTGGCTACTCCCGGCGCACCGATGCCGCGGGACCGAAGATTGACGTCTCGAGAGCGGGAGGTCCTCCTGCTGATCGCCGAGGGCTGCACCTCCCGCGAGATCGCTGGCCGGCTTCAGATCAGCCCCAAGACTGTTGAGACCTTCCGAGCAATCCTCCTCGGCAAGACCCGCGCGAAGAACTCGGTCCAGCTCGTGCTCAAAGCCCAGGCCCTGGGCTGGCTCGATCTCGTCTCCACGCCCCACGCAGAGGTATGACAATGGCAAATCGCCGCGCCCTCGTCGTGCCGACGCCGCAAGACGGCTCGGTTGATAGCTCGCTCGTGCTTCCCACGCTGCTCCGGGCGCTCCAGCAGGTCCGCGATGGCAATTTCTCGGTCCGGCTCCCCGTGGAGTGGTCGGGCCTCAGCGGCAAGATCGCCGACGCATTCAACGACATCGTATCCAGCAACGCGCGGATCGCTGACGAGCTTGAACGGCTCGGCAGAGCCGTCGGGAAAGAGGGCAAGACCCGACAGCGCGTATCGTTCGGCCGCCCGAGCCAGGCGTGGGGCGAGATGGAGGCTACGGTCAACGCCCTCGTGGAGGACCTGATCTGGCCGACGACCGAAGTCACCCGCGCCATCGCGGCCGTCGCCGAGGGCGACCTCTCCCAGACGGTGCGGCTGGACGCGGAGGGCCGTCGGCTGCAGGGAGAGTTCCTGCGGTCGGCCACGATCGTCAACTCGATGATCGCGCAGCTCGGCGTCTTCGCCCGGGAGGTGACGCGGGTGGCGCGGGAGGTGGGCACGGACGGCAAGCTCGGCGGGCAGGCGCAGGTGCCGGGGGTGGCCGGGACGTGGAAGGACCTGACCGACAACGTGAACTCGATGGCGGGCAACCTGACCGCGCAGGTACGGAACATCGCCGAGGTCACCACCGCCATCGCGGGGGGTGACCTGTCGCGCAAGATCACGGTCGACGTCCGCGGCGAGATCCTGCAGCTCAAGGAAGCCATCAACACGATGGTGGACCAGCTGCGGTCGTTCGCGGCGGAGGTGACGCGGGTGGCGCGGGAGGTGGGCACGGACGGCAAGCTCGGCGGGCAGGCGCAGGTGCCGGGGGTGGCCGGGACGTGGAAGGACCTGACCGACAACGTGAACTCGATGGCGGGCAACCTGACCGCACAGGTCCGGAACATCGCCGAGGTGGCCACCGCGGTGGCCCGCGGCGACCTGTCGCGCAAG
>DASPZZ010000343.1:0-29597 GCA_035635995.1 Binatia bacterium
CAAGTGGGAGGTGACGCAGCTCACGAGCAACGTCGCGGCCCAAGCCTTCTGGCGACGCGTCGTCGGCGACTACACCGGGGGTCGCTACGAGGAGCAGCCGCGCCCCGACGGCCGGGGCGTGATGCAGCGCTTCGACACGAACAAGCGCCCGCCCAAGTTCACGGGCGCGTGAGCCGCGTCGTCGCGGATCCGCCGGCCGGGGCCTGACGCCTCCGTCTCCGTAGACGGACGCGACGCGAGCCGCAGGAGATCTCGGTCGGGAGCGCGCGGCGGCAGCCGCGAAGGCGTGGGAGCGACCGTCGCCTTAAGGCGACGAGGGCGGTGGCGCCGGCGGGCGGCGACCCGGCCCCTGTGGATCGGTCGCCGGCTGGCGCGGTGCCCGCTTCAGCGCGTCGTTCAGCTCGGGCGTGGCCCGGCGCATCTCGTCGGTGATCTTGGCAGCGTCGAGCGCGGTGCCGATCACGCGCGGCGTGATCAGGAGGAGCAGCTCGGTCTTCTCGACGATTCGCTCGGTAAACCTGAACAGATAGCCGAGGAGGGGGATGTCCTTGAGCAGCGGGATCCCCCGGTTGTCGGTGGTCAGCTTGTCCTGGATGAGTCCGCCCAGGACGAGCGTCTGGCGGCTCAGCAGCACGACGGAGGTCTCCGCCTCGCGCTTGATGAACGAGGGCGAGTTCGTCGGCGACACAAGCGGGCCGATGGAGTTCACCTCCTGCTTCACGTCGAGGGCGACCGTGCCCTGCTCGCCGATGCGCGGGGTCACCGTCAGGATCACGCCGGCGTCACGATACTCGACCGTCTGGTTGAGCCCGGCCGTCGTGGTCGTGGTGGTCGCGGTTGTCGTCGCCGCGGCCACCTGGCCGGTGGTCTGGCTGGTGACGACGGGCACGGAGGTCGAGACGTTGATGACCGCCTTCTTGTTTTCCGAGGTCATCACGTGCGGATTCGAGACGATGTTGACCTTGTTCTCGCTCGCGAGCGCGTTGAGCATCGCGATGAACTGGTCCGTCGCGAACGTGAACGCGGTGAGCCCCGCGCCGAACGGCCCGAGGACGGCGGTCGGAGGGCCGACCCCCGTGGGGAGCGTAACCGCGCCAGGCCCCGAGGTCGGCAGGCCGCCAAGCGGGCCGGTATTGATGTTGGCGAAGTTGAAGCGACCCTGCCGCACGGCCCAGTCGATGCCCATCCGCGTGTCGTCGGTCAGCGAGATCTCGGCCACCAGCACCTCGATCAGCACCTGGCGCGGCATGCGGTCGAGCTGCTTGATCGTGTTCTCGATCTCCGTCCAGCTCCGCGGGAAGGTCGTGACGATCACCGCGTTGGTGACTTCGTCGGCGATGAAGCGGACTTGGCCCTCGGCCAGGACGTCGCCGCCGCTCGAACCCGCCGGGCCCGGGCCGCCGCCCGGGGCCGGCGGCGGCGTGTAGACCGGCGGGGGCGGCGTCGGCGACACTCCCGGTCGCCCGGGCGTGGTGGACGGCGTGGTCGCGGACGACGGGCCGGGCCCGGTGTCGCGCGCGCTGTAGATCGAGTTCAGCGTCGCCGCGAGGTCCTTCGCCTTGGCGTTCTCGGCGTAATAGATGAATACGCGGCGCCCGCCGTAGATATTGACGTCGAGCTGCCCGACCAGCCGCTTGATCGTCTCGACCTCGTGCTTCTTGGCGTGAACGATCAGCGAGTTCGAGCGGCGCTCCGGGAGGATCAGCGGCGCGCGCTCCGCCGAGCCGCTGGGTGCCGCCGGCGCGCCGGGCGGCCCCGGCACGCCCGGCGTCGGCGCCTGCATGGGCGCCGGCGGCGTGCCGGGCGCCGTCATCCGGATGCGGCCGCTGGCGAAGAGCTGGGTCAGGATCACCGCCAGCTCGGCAGCGTCGGCGTACGAGATCGGGATGATCTGCAGCTCCTCCTGCGCCACTTGCACGTCCACGAGGCGGATGATGTCGAGGAGCCGCGTGACGTTCGAGGCCGTGTCGGTGATGATGAGCACGTTGGTCTCACGGTGGGCGATCAGCGTACCCCGCGTCGAGATGAGCGGGCGGAGCAGCGAGCTGAGGTCCGCGACGGACGAGTACTTGACCGGCACGATCTGCGTGATGATCTCGTCGGTCGTGCGGTTCGGATCGGGCGCCGGGCCGACGATCGTCGGCACCGCCCGCTCGCGGGCGCCCTCGATTCGGAGAATCTTGTAGAGATTGCCCGCCTTGACCGCCGTGAAGCCATGGACCTCGAGGATGGCGAGCAGGACGCCGAACACCTCTTCCTGGGCGATGCGGCCGGACGTCTGTACGGTGACCTTGCCGCGGACGTCGGGTGCCAGCACGTAGTTGAAGCCGATGATCTCGCTCGCCGCCTGGATCACGGTCTCGACGTCCGCGTTATCGAAGTTGAGGACGACGAACCGCCCGCGCTGAGCGGGTGGCACCGGCGGCGCGGTCGGCGGCGGTGGGGCAGGCGGCGGTGGCGCGGCTTCGGGCGGAGGTACCGGCGGCGGCACGGTGCGCGGACCCACGGACACCGGCGGCAGCCCCGGGAGTGGCTCGGGCGTCGGGGGCGGCGGCGTCAGCGCGACGGGCGGGGGCGTCTCCGGAGCTGCCCGCGGTCGTGGGCGCGGCGCAGCGCACCCGGACGCGAGAGCGAGCAGCAGGAGGACGGCGACGAGGCGCTTCATTCTATGGCTGTGGGGCCGGCTGCGGTTGGCCCTGATCCTGTGGAATCGGAGGCATGCGGCGCCCGAGGCTCGGCGAGGGCCGGCTGAAGGGTAGGGGGCTCGGCAGGCCGGGAGTCGGCTGTTGCACCGCCGGCGGAGGTGACATGGGCTGCCCCGGCGGTAGCGGTTGCGGCACCGGCACTCCCGGCGGCGTGAAGGCGCGCGGCGGTGCCTGCATCGGGCCGGGCGTCGGTACCGCGCCCGGGACCTGGGGCTGCCCCATTGATGGTGGTTGACCGGGCACGGCCGGTTGCCCGGCGGCCGGGGGCGCCGGGCGCGGCTTCGACGGGTCGCGAAGACGCACGTCGACCATGCCGTCGGGGCGGGCGATCACGACGGCGTCGGCCGAGATCGTTTGCACGGTGCCGCCGGCGATCGGATCGCCGATCCGGTAGCCGGCGATGCGCTTGGTCAGCGGATCTTCCAGGTACGCGATCGGCGAGCCGTCGCGCAACACGACCCCGTGCAGGCTCGGCTTGACGATGAGGGCCGGCGCGCTGCCCACCACGCCGGCCCCGGCCATCTCGGTGCGCGTGGGGCTGAACAGATTGCGCGTCGCGATGACGCTATAGGCCTGGCCGGGCAATCGTGCCTCCGCCGCGGACGCCGGCGCGGCGGACGGCGCGACCGGGGGCCGGCCGCGCGGCGCCGCGGTCGGACCCACGGCAGCCAGCTGCTTCACGATGAGCGCGATGCACAGTACGGACACGCCCGCCAGCAAGACGTTCACGGCGAGCAGCCGCCTCGGCATTCAGCTCTTGGCCTTGCCTTGCGCGCTGGGCAGGATGAATCCCGAGATCGTGAGCGTGATGAGGAGCTCCTTCGGCTGCGTCAGGTTGACGACGCGAATCTTGAGGTCCTGGACCGGCAGGAGCTTGGGCGCGCCGTCGAGCCGGGACAGCAGGTCCACGAGCTGCCGGATCTCGCACGACACGGCGATCTCGACGGGAATCTCCAGGAGCTCGCCGCGGTCGGCTGGTGGCAGGATCCGCTCGCTGCGGATCTCGGTCTTCGCTTGCGCGGCCATGTCCTTGACGATCTTCTGGAGCTCCGACGCGGCCACCGCGGGCGTGGCCGACGTGAGGAAGCCCTCCGCGAGCTTGTCGAACCGCGCCGTCGTCGCCTCGAGGTCGGCGGCGATGGCGGCGCGGCGGGCGACCAGCTCGCGCTTCTGGCGCAACATCTGCTCGCGGGCGGGCACCAGCTCGGCGGCCGATCGATTGTGCTCGAGGATCGGCTCGACCACCAGGAGCCAGCCGCCCAGCACGACGGCGAAGACGAGCGCCAGCCCCACGGCGACCCGCTCGCGGCCGGAGAGATTCCCGATCATGGGCGCGGCGGTCCCGGCGCGCGAGCGGGGAACCCGGGCCGCGCGGGCTGGGCCGCGCTCTCAGCCGGAGCCGCGGTGCCGCTCCCGGCGCCCGGAGTCCGGGAGCCCGGCGCCGCGGGCGGGTTGGCGGTCGGGGGCGGCGGCACGGGCGCCGGCGCCTCCCACGCAGCGCGGATCCTGAATTGCTCGCGATCCCGCCCGCGCGTCACGGGCGACGCGAACTCGACGCGCTCGAGTCGTGCGGAGTTCTCCAGCAATGGGATCAGCGTGCTCGCCGCTCCGGCCTGTCCCGTCAGCTCGACGCCCTTCGGGTCGAACGCGAGATAGGTGACCCACGCGTCGCCCGGAAGGATCTCCGTCAGCTCGCGAAGCACGGGCAGCGGCTGGAGCGCGGTCGCGCCGACCTTCTCGATGGTCCCGAGGAGCTGGCGCTTCCGCTCGAGCTCGCGCGCCACCCGCTCGACGGCGCGCACGTCGGGGTCGATGCGCGCGATCTCCGCGTTGAGCCGTGCGAGTCGGCGGTTCTCGACGAAGCCCGGGACGAGCAGCGCCGCCAGGGCCAGGAGAACGGTCGCCACCAGCGCGCCGCCCGTCATCACCTCCTGCCGCGTGAACCGACGCGGCTTGATCGCCGGCGGGATGAGGTCGAGCGAGCGGATCCTCCGGCTCGAGGCCGTCGCCACGGCCAGCTCCACCGCGCCCCGAGGCTCGGCGAGATCGGCCAGGCGACGCCGGGCCCGCGACGTCCAGGGCGGGTCGGAGACCGGGACGCCGAGATCGAGCAGCGCGGCCGCGGCGGCGCCGTCACCCGACACCCAGACCGTGTCGCATCCGCGCCAGCGGGCGCCGGCGAAGCTCCGCCGCGTTTCCGCGACGAGCGTGGCATCGTCGACCGCGGCGAAGCTGCGGCTGAACACGAGGGTCGGGCCGTGGAGCAGGAGGAGGTCGGCCGTGTCTCCGGTGCGATGCAGCCAGGCCACGCGCTGCTGGCGTTCCGTCTCGACCAGCGCGAGCAGATCGTGCGCGGCCACCGTGATCGACATGGGCCGCAGCTTGGCCTCCTCGGCAAGGCGCAGCGCGGCGTCGACCACGCGACGGTCGGCGGCGGCGATCAGCACGCGCTTGCCTTCGCTCGTGGTGCCCTCGGGGTCGGTCTCGGGCGGCAGCAGAGCGAAGTCGAACGCGGCGTCGTCGGCGGGGATCGGCAGATGCCGCTCGAGCTCGAACTTCACCATGTCCTGCGTCTCGCCGGCCACGGCCGGGAGCTCGATGGGCTTCACGGTGACCGCGGACCGCGAGAGGCCGATCGCCACCGTCCGCGCGGCGAGGCCTCGCGCGTCGAGCTCCGCGCGCAGCGCGGCGCCCGGGTTTTCGGCGTCGATGGTGAACGTCTCCAGCCGATCGTGCTGGATCGCGGCGACGCTGAGTCGATCGCCGAGCATGACGACCGCGAGCCGGAGTGGCGCGAATTTCATCACGGTAGGGTAACACCCCTCGCGGCTCGCGGGGAAGTAGTCACCGGAGCCCCGACCACTCGAGGACGGCGACGCTCGGCGGCTCGACGTCGGTCCGCTTCTGGACGATCGCGGTCAGCCGCGCGGCCACCCGATCGTCCACGATGCCTTCGGCCTCGACGCGGAACGTCCGCGTGGCGACGCTCAGATTTCTCCCGCCGAATTTCCCCGGCACGGCCGCGAAGGGCCCGGCGTTGTGCCGCGACTGCTCGATCTCCGTGATCTCCGCGGTCGAGAGCCCGAGCGCGGTGAGCACCGCGGCGCCGGCGGTGTTCATGTTCACCGGGCCCGAGCCACGCACGGTCACGAGGCTGGCGAGGCCCGGGCGGTCCTTGGTGCCGTTGTAGATCGCCGGGGTGACGCCTTTGATCTGCAGGAGTTCGGTGATCGACTCGATGTTCGCGTTGCGGGCGCGGTAGGGGACCGGCAGCTTCAGGTAGTAGTCGTCGCTCTCGGCGCCGTTGGCGCGGTGTTCCTCGTTGGGATCGCGCCAGTCCTGGATCGAGTCCACGATGGTGTCGCGCACTTCCTTCTCGAGCCCCAGCGTCTGCAGCAGACGGTCGATGCGGTCGGGCGGCGAGTTGTTGATGTTGAGGCGGGCCTCTTCGTCGGTGATGCGGTAAGAATACCGTCCGCCACCGAACTCGGCCTTCGCGCGGCGGAGCCTCGGCAATGGGCGCCGATCGGCGGTATAGAACGTCAGAAGACCGTCCTCCTCCTCGGCGAGGAGCGGGGCGTCGGCGACGATCTCGCGGATCGCCTGCTCGAGCGCCGTCTCGGCCAGGTGGCTGCCGATGATCCCGTTCTTGTAGGCGCGCACGGCCGCCGCCTCGAGCCGCATCGAGTACGCGAACTCGGCGCCGATGACCGCCACGAGGGCCACCACGAGCAGGACGACGAGCAACGCGAACCCGCGCTCGTTCGCCGCGTGGCGCGCTTCGGCTCGCACGATCACGAAGCGTTGAAGGGCTCGCCTCACCGCGTGGCGCGCTTCGGCTCGCACGGCCATCATTGCTCGGTGCCCACCCGGAGCGGGACGGTCAGGGGCAAGAGGGCCTGGGCTCGACCGTTGAGCGTGCCGCCCACGCTGATGCGGATGGCGCGTGGCAGACGCTTCTGGATCTCGACGTCCCACGTGTCCTGCCAGCTTCCGTCTTCGTCGAGGTAGCTGAAGGACAGCTCGGTCAGGGTCGGGTCGTTGAACACGACCGCGGCGTCGGTGAACGGGCTCCGATTCGGCAGCACGCGCTGACGGATCACCAGGCCGCGGTGCTCGTCGGTGGTGCCGAGCTCGAGGACGACGGCGGTGAACGCGACGGGAATCGACGCCGGATAGGGCGCGGCCTGCGTCACGAATTCGAGGCTCGCCGGGGTGCCGCTGAAGAGCAACACCGCGGTCGGGCTATCCCCTCGGGGCGCGTTGTACGGATAGGCGCCGCCGACCGAGCGGGCCAGCGACAGCGCGACGCCGCGCATGTGCTGGTAAGCCTCCGCGCGATCCTCGCCCTGGCGCCACGCGGCCAGCGCGATCCGGACGCCGCTGAACGCGATCACGACGAGAGCGCCGACGATGGCGAGCGCCAGCAAGAGCTCGAGCAGCGTGAATCCGCGCTCGCCGCGCCTCACCGGGACGGCCTCCCCGGCAGCGTCTTTTCGGCGGACGTCCGAAGCGTGACGATCTCGACTCCGCGCTTGTCACCCCAGTGAACCTTGACGTCGATCTGGTAGACGTGCCACTTCACGGTCGCCGGCGTTCGCGTGAGGTCGGGCGCGGCCACGACGGTGACGGTGCGCTCCCAGTCGAAGTTGCCCTCTTTGCCCTGGTCGCGCCCCTCGACCGGAACGACCACCTCGCGGGCCTTCTGGTCCGCGAGGAGCACGGCCTGCTGGTGGTCGCCGGCGAGCTTCAGGAGACGCAGGCCTTGTGCGAACCCCTGGATGAGCGCGACCACGGCGACGCTCAGGATCGCGAACGCGATCAGCACCTCGAGAAGCGTGAAGCCTCCCTGCCACCGCGAGGGCATGCGGCCCCGGGCGCGGCGCGCGCCCGCGCTCATTCGCGGTGGTTCCGCACGCGGCCGGTGACCGCGTCGACGCTGACGCGATAGCTGACCTTCCCCGAGGTGAGGCGGAACTCTCCGCCGCTGGACGTCCCCTGCGGCTCGAAGCGGACCGTCAGCGTGCCCGGCGGTGCCGCTTCGACCGCCACGCGGCCCGAAAGGGCGCGCGTCCACCGGACCTCGTCCTCACCGGCCGTGACCGTCATCAGCCGACTCACCGGATTGACGACGACGGTGTACTGCTGCCGCGTCGTGATCGCCTGCTCCCGCGCGTGCCTGAACGTCGCGGAGAAGCCGGCGACCTCGGCGCGCGCTCGCAGCGCCTCCGTGTTGCGCCCGATCGCCGGCGCCACGAGCCCCACCGCGACCGTGACAACCAGCAGGGTGACGATCAGCTCGAGGAGGGTGAAGCCGCGGGCATCTACTTCTGACTGCTGTCCCATGAGGTGATGTCTGTATTTTCGCCGTCGCCGCCCGGCGCCCCGTCGGCGCCCTCGGACCAGAGGTCGTACTCGCCGTTCTGGCCTGGACAGCAGCGGTACTTGTACTGGTTGCCCCACGGATCTTTGGGCACGGCCTTCTTGAGGTATGGGCCGTTCCAGTTGGGCGCGTTCGGGTTCCGCTGAAGCGCGTCGAGACCCTGGCCGGCGTTCGGATACGAGCCGACGTCGAGACGGTACTGGTCGAGCCCCGCCCCGAGCAGCTCGATCTGCGCCCGCGCCGCGGCTTGCTTGGACTGGCCGACCCGGCCGAAGAGGCGCGGGCCGACGAGCCCCACCAGGAGCCCGAGCACGATGATGACGACCAGCAACTCGATCAGCGTGAACCCCCCCTGTTCTACGAGCACACGGCGCGCAGAGCGGCGCGTGCCACGGGACTGCGCCCTACGCCGATCGAGGAGCCGGCTACCTCGCCGCCCGCGCTCGGCGACGAAGAAGCGGGCTCATAGCGGAATATCGTTGATGGAGAAGATCGCGAGCATCATCGCGACGACGATGAAGGCGACCAGCACACCCATGGTGAAGATGATAACGGGCTCGAGAAGGCGGAGCACGCGCTTGAGCTCGGTGCCGACGTCGGACTCGAACGTCTCGGCGACCTTGAGCAGCATGTCCTCGAGCCGCCCCGTCTCTTCCCCGACCCGCACCATGTGGATCGCCAGCGACGGGAACGGCGCCTGCGCCTGCATGCCCGCCGCGATGGTGCCGCCGCGCTTCACGCCGTCGGCGAGCCGCTCCACCGCCTGCCCGATCGCGTGGTTCGTCATCGTGTCGCCGACGACGGCGAGCGCGCTCATGACCGGCACGCCGCTCTTGAGCATGGTCCCGAGGGTCCGGGCGAACCGCGCCGTCTCGATCTTCATGGCGAGGGGGCCGATCAGCGGGAGGCCGAGCACCATCTGGTCCCAGCGAAGCCGCCCCTGGGGGCTGCCGGTCCACATGCGCCAGGCGAGGACCGCCGCGAGGAGAAGGAGGACGCCCACCCACCAGTACGACTGGAAGGCCGCGCTGACCGACAGGAGGATCTGGGTCGGAAGCGGGATGGCCTGGCCGAGATCGGCGAAGATCGTCGCGAACCGCGGGATCACGAACGTCATGAGGAAGATGATGGCGCCGATTCCGAACGTGAAGACCACCGCGGGGTAGGCGACCGCGGTGACGACGGCGTCGGCGAAGGCGGCCCGCGCCTCCAGGAACTCGGCGAGCCGTCGCAGCGCGAGCTCGAGCACGCCGCCCCGCTCACCGGCGCGGATCATGTTGATGTAGAGCCGCGAGAACGGCCGGGGATGATGCTTGCTGAGCGCCTCGCTGAGCGAGGAGCCTCCCCGCACGCTCACGAGCAGATCGGCGACGATCGCCTTGATGCGCCCGTTCGACGCCAGCTCTTCGAGGATGGACAGCGCGCGGTCGAGCGGCAGCGTCGCTTCGAAGAGCGTCGCGAGCTGCTGGGTGAACGCCAGGAGGTCGCGCTGGCCGACCCGCCCCGAGCCGCCGAGGGAAAGCCAGCTCCTCCGTTCGGCGTGAAGGGCGACACGGATGGGAAAGTAGGCGTCCCGCTGCAGTCGCTCGACGACGGCGCGCGCGTCGGCCGCCTCCATCACGCCGTCGATGGTCTGGCCGCGCCGGTCGGCCGCCCGATAGACGAAAACGGGCATGGCGGACTAGGCGTCTTCCTGCGTGACTCGGAGCACTTCCTCGACGGTGGTGACGCCCGCGCACGCCTTGGCCCAGCCGTCGAGCCGCAGCGTGACCATGCCGGCCTCGAGCGCCACGCGCCGGATGTCGCGGGTCGGCGCTCGGCGCAGGATGAGGCTGCGCGCGTCCTCGGTGATCGGGAACAGCTCGTAGATCCCCGTCCGTCCCCGGTAGCCCGTGCCGCGGCACTCGTCGCAGCCGTCGCCGCGGTAGAGGCGAGTCCCGTCCGCGCCGGCGATGCCGAGCGCGCTGAGGTCGGCCGGCGACGGCGTGTCGGAGACGCGGCACGTCGCGCAGATGCGCCGGACGAGCCGCTGGGCGAGGACACCTTCCAGCACCGAGGCCACCAGATAGGGCTCGACCCCCATGTCTTGCAGACGCGTGATCGCGCCCGGCGCGTCGTTGGTGTGCAGCGTCGAGAAGACCAGGTGGCCGGTGAGCGAGGCCTGGATCGCGATCTCGGCCGTCTCGAGGTCGCGGATCTCGCCGATCAGGATCACGTCCGGGTCCTGGCGGACGATGTGCCGGAGCCCGGTGGCGAAGGTCAGGCCGATCTTCGGCTTGACGGCGATCTGGTTGACGCCCTTCAGCTGGTACTCGACCGGGTCCTCGACGGTGATGATCTTGCGGTCCGGCGAGTTGATCTTGTCGAGCCCGGCGTAGAGCGTCGTCGTCTTGCCGGACCCGGTCGGTCCGGTGACGAGGAGGATGCCGTGCGGTCTCCGGATCAGCCCCTCGAAGCGCGGGAGCATCCCCGGCGAGAAGCCGAGCTTCTCGAGCGGCAGGAAGACGCTCTGGCGGTCGAGCAGACGCATGACGATCGACTCGCCGTGCACCGTGGGGATCGTGGACGTGCGGATGTCCACCCGGCGGCTGTGCAGGGTCACGCGGATGCGTCCGTCCTGCGGCAGCCGGCGCTCCGCGATGTTCATCTCCGCCATCAGCTTCACGCGCGAGGTCACCGCGGCCTGCAGACGCTGCGGCGGCGCCTCCTGATCGAAGAGGATGCCGTCGATACGGTAGCGGATCCGGAGCGTGTCCTCGAAGGGCTCGATGTGGATGTCCGAGGCCTCGGCGGTGATGGCGTTCTCGATGAGGAGGTTCACGAGCCGGACGACCGGCGCCTCGAACGCCATGTCGCGCAGGTGGTTGATGTCGTCGTCACCGTCGGGGCCGCGGTCGTCCTCCATGCCCTCGACGATGCGCTGCAGCGGCGTCGCCACGCCATCGTAGGTGCGGTCGATCGCCTCGACGATGGCGTCCGCCGAGCTCACGACGACCTTCACGGTGAGGCCGGTCGACTGCGCCAGGTCGTCGACGATGACCGGGTTCAACGGATCCGCCGTCGCGACCGTCAACACGGTGCCTTCGACGCTCACGGGACAGACCGCGTACTGGCGCAGGTACTTCGGCGAGAGGTTCTTGACGATCGGCAGGGGGACCGGCAGCTCGTCGCGAGTGAGATAGGCGAGATTCTGCTGCTGCGCGAGCGCCCGCAGCACGTCGTCGTCCTTGACGGCGCCGAGCGACACGAGCGCCTCGCCCACCCGCTCGCCCGTGGTCCGGGCACGCTCGAGGGCCCTGTCCACGACGTCGGGGGTGGTCAGGCGTTCGCGGACCAGGATCTCACCGAGCCGACGAAAAAGCCCTGTGATGACCATGCTATGCTCACCGATCATGTTAGCATACCTGGCCTTCGCGGCCGCCGCGGCGGCCGCGGATCTCGCGGGCGCTCTGCTCGTGACGACGGTGCACCAGAAGGGCCTGGCGCCGCTGCGTTATTTCGTCGCCGGCGGGGCGGGGTTCATGCTCGCGGCGGCGTTCGTGCGGATGCTCCCGGAGAGCGCGCAGGTGCCGCACGCGTTCCTGTTCGTCCTGATCGGCTACTTCGGCGTGCACCTCTTCGAGCACACGGTGGCGCCCCACTTCCACTTCGGCGAGGAGATCCATCCCGAGGCGCTCCTGCGGCCCTCGGCCGGCTACCTGGCGCTCCTCGGTCTCGGCGTCCACACGCTCTTCGACGGCGTCGCGATCGCCGCCGGCTTCATGATCGGGCCCGGGCTCGGCACGCTGCTGTCCATCGCGGTGTTCCTCCACAAGGTGCCCGAGGGCTTCACGATCGCGTCGATCATGCTGGCGGGCGGCCAGTCGCGCGCGGCGGCGATCGGCGCGGGCGCGCTCCTGGGCGTGCTGACGATCGTGGGCGCGGTGGCGACGAGCTTCGTGGCCGAGCACCACATCGGCTACGCCCTGGCGCTCTCGGCCGGCGTCACCATCTACGTGGCCGCGTCGGATCTGATCCCGGAGGTGAACCGCGAAGGCGGGCCGGCGCTCGGCTGGACGGTCTTCGCGGGGCTCCTGCTCTTCGCGGTCGCCGACTGGCTCGTCTCGTCGCTCGGCGGCCACTGATGCTAAGCTCGCTCTCGCCATGAAGGTCCTGGTGCTGCACGGTCCGAACCTGAATCTCCTCGGCACCCGCGAGCCCGGCGTGTACGGCCGCGTGACGCTCGCCCAGGTCGATCGCATGCTGCGCGACCATGCGCGCCACCGTGGCGACACGGTCGAGTGCCGCCAGTCCAATCACGAGGGCCAGCTCATCGACTGGCTCCAGGCGGCGCAGCGCGAGAGGTTCGCCGGCGTCGTCTTCAACCCCGGGGCGTTCACGCACTACTCGCTCGCGCTCCGCGACGCCGTCGCCGGGATCCAGGTGCCCGTCGTCGAGGTCCACCTGTCCAACGTGCACGCGCGCGAGGAATTCCGCCGCCACTCGGTGATCGCCGCCGTCGCGCGCGGCCAGATCTCGGGATTCGGCCCGCGGAGCTACCTGCTCGGCCTCGACGCGCTGGCGTCGGTCTCGCGCCGACCGATTTCACGACGGTGAATCGCCATCGCCGCCCCGGCGTCTAACGCCGGCGGGGGAGGGGCGATCGAGTGAACCCAGGTGGACAGCGACGAAGCGGCCCTGATCGGGCGGTGCCGCGCCGGCGACTTGACGGCGTTCGAGCCGCTGGTCGAGAAATATCGCCAGCGCGTCTACCGGCTCGCCTACAACGTTCTGCGCGATCCGGAAGAGGCGTGGGACGTCGCCCAGGACGCCTTCATCCGCGCCTTCCAGGCGCTCCCGTCGTTCCGGGGCGACTCCGCGTTCTACACGTGGCTTTTTCGGATCGTCATGAACGTCGCCCGGGACCGCGCCCGGCAGCACGCGGCGCGCGGCCGCGCGTTCGGGACCGAGCGCGTCGAGGAGAAGGACTGGGACCGGGCGCTGGTGGACCAGGGGACCGCGCCCGACGCCAGCGCCACGCAGGTCGAGGAGCGCGAGCGGATCGGGCAGGCGCTGGCGACTTTGTCGGAGCCGCACCGGGCCATTATCATGTTGAGTGATCTCGAGGGGCTCTCGTACCGCGAGATCGCGGAGGTGTTGAACATACCGATGGGGACCGTGATGTCGCGGCTGCACAACGCGCGCCGACGTCTGCGGGACGCGCTCGGTCCGCTCCTGGTCCTGGTCCTGGCGCTGCTGCTGGCGCTCGCGGTGGCCGCGATCGTCGAGGCGCAGTCGATCGTCAGGTTCGGGACGCGGATCGTCCTCGCCAGCGACGGGCCGCCGCCCAGCGCCTCGAGCAAGGCACCGGAGCCGCCCGACGAACGGCTGGAGGCCTTCCTGCCGAAGCTCCGCCAGCTCTTCCGCTACAACCACTACGAGTCGCTGGAGCGCTATCGCGCCGAGGTGCCGGTGGGCACGACGCAGCGTTGGCCGGTGCCGGGCGACCGCCGGCTCGAAGTCACGCCCCAGAGCGTGCGCGGCGGCACGGTGAGCTTCAACGTGCGGCTGACGCGTGGCAACGTCGCCGAGGTTTCGACGAGCATCCAGGCGCAGTCGGGCAATCCGGCCGTGATCGGGGGTCCCCGTCACGGGTCCGGCACCCTCATCATCATCCTCTGGACCAACCCCAACCCGTGATCGGAAGGCACCGGTGAGCTCAGGCGAGGAGCGCTACTTCCAGGAACGCGCTCGGATCGAGCAGGGCCACACGAAGTATCGGGACAAGCTCCGCCAGGAGGGCAAGCTCTTCGTCCGCGACCGGCTCGAGCTCCTCCTCGACCCCGGCTCCGAGTTCCAGGAGGACTGGCTGTTCGCTCGCTCGGCCGAGGCCGACACCCCGGCCGACGGCGTGGTGACCGGGATCGGGAAGGTCGGCGGGCGGCCGGTCTGCGTCATGGCCAACGACTACACGGTGAAGGCGGGCTCCTGGGGCGAGAAGACCGTCCAGAAGATCGTGCGCATCCAGGAGAAGGCCGCCCGGCTGCGGATCCCCCTCCTTTATATGGTGGACGCCGCGGGGGGGCGCATCTCCGAGCAGATCAAGATCTTTCCGGGACGGTTCCACGCCGGGCGCATCTTCTACAACGAGGTCCAGCTCTCCGGTGTGGTCCCCCAGGTATGCGTCCTCTTCGGCCCGTCGCCGGCGGGCTCGGCGTATCTGCCCGCGCTGACCGACGTCGTGATCATGGTCGAGGGCAAGGCCTCCCTCTACGTCGGCAGCCCGCGCATGGTCGAGATGGCCATCGGCGAAAAGACGACGCTGGAGGAGCTCGGCGGCGCGCTCATGCACTGCAAGGTCTCCGGCTGCGGCGACGTCCTCGCCGCCTCCGACGAGGAGGCCATCGACCTGGCCCGCCGGTACTTGACCTACATGCCGCAGTCGCACCGCGAGCTGGCGGCCGCGTCCCCCGCCGCCGAGCCGAGGGCGGGCCGGTCCATCGACGAGATCGTGCCGTACGACCAGCGGAAGTACTTCGACATGTACGAGGTCATCGACCGGCTGATCGACGCCGGCTCGTGGTTCGAGATCAAGCGCCTGTTCGCGCAGGAAGTCATCGTCGGCTTCGCGCGCCTCGCCGGCCGTCCGGTCGGGATCGTCGCCAACCAGCCGAAGGTCAAGGGCGGCGTGCTGATGGTCGACTCCGCCGACAAGGCGGCGCGCTTCATCTGGCTCTGCAACGCCTTCAACATCCCGCTCGTCTACCTCGCCGACATCGCGGGGTTCATGGTGGGCACGAAGGTCGAGCAGCAGGGGATCATCCGCCACGGCGCCAAGATGATCTTCGCGACCGCGCAGGCCACCGTGCCGAAGATCTCCGTGATCGTGCGCAAGTGCTACGGCGCCGGCCTCTACGCGATGTGCGGTCCCGCCTTCGAGCCCGACGCCGCGATCTCGCTTCCGCAGGGGCAGATCGCGATCATGGGACCGGAGCCGGCGGTGAACGCCGTCTACTACAACAAGATCATGGAGCTGCCCGAGGGCGAGCGGGCGGCGTGGGTCAAGCAGAAGCGCGACGAGTACGCGCGCGACGTGGACACGTACAAGCTCGCGTCCGAGATGCTGATCGACGATATCGTGCCGGGTGGGGCCCTCCGTGACGAGCTGATCAAGCGCCTCGCGTACGCGCAGACCAAGGCTCACGAGTTCCCGCCGCGACGGAACGGCGTCTACCCGGTCTGAGTCGCCGCCGCGCCTGCAGCCTCCGGCGCCGCGCGACCGACGGGTTGCGTCGTCCCGATCGCACTATTTCGTGCGGGTTGGCGGAACCGCCGTGCTAGGAATCAAATGTGCAAAAAGTGAAACCGCTGCCGGCCTGGCGCCGTGCGCACCTCACGACCCGGCAGGCGGCGGCTCACTGCATGGTCTCGATCCCGACGCTGCGGCGCTGGATACGGGCCGGTGAGCTCGGCGCTCACCTCACACCCGGCGGCCACCGCCGCATCGACCTCGACGAATTCCAGCGCTTCCTGCGCGCGCAGGGTCGACACGTGTATCCCGTTGGGCCCGAGCCGAGGACCCGACTCCTGCTCGTGGACGACGAGCCGCTCGTCGTGCAGATGCTGGTCGACCTCCTGGCGGACGGGCCGTTCACGATCGAGACGGCGACGGACGGCTACGAGGCGCTCGTCAAGGTCGGGACTTTCCGCCCGGGGCTCATCATCCTCGACGTCGTGTTGCCCGGCCTCGACGGGATCGAGGCGTGCCGGTGCCTGCGCCGAATGCCGGAGACCCGCGACGTCCGGATCCTCGGCGTGACCGGCCATCCGGCGATGGTTCCGGTCCTGCTCGGCGCCGGGGCGGACGCGTGTGTCACCAAGCCACTGGACCTGGACGTGGTGTGCCGCGAGGTCAGCCGCCTGGCCTCGGCGGCCAGCGTCCCCCACTCCCTCACGGGACGAGAGGGCTGAAAACGCCATGGACACCATCCGCGTGCTCTATGTCGAGGCCGATCCCGCCGATCAAGAGATGACCCAGCGTCACCTCGCGCGCCACGCGCCCCACATCAAGCTGACCGTCGTGGGGACCGTGGCCGAGGCGGTCGAGCGCGTCACGATCGGCGACATGGACGTGATGCTCGCGGACTCTCGCCTCCCTGACGGCACCGGGCTCGACCTCCTCGACGCGGTCAAGTCGAGGGGCCTGGAGGTGCCCGTCGTGCTCGTGACCGGCTCGGGAGACGCCGACCTCATGGTACGCCTCCTCAAGGCCGGCGCCACCGACTACCTCGTGAAGCGCCCGGAGTATCTGGCCACGCTTCCGGTCGTGCTCGAGAGCGCGTTTCGCTGGTTTCGCACGGCGAGCGAGCTCCGGCGCGCGCCGATCCGCGTGCTCTGCGCCGAGCACCATCCCGAAGACATGGCGCTCACGCTCCGGGCCTTCGACGAGCACGACCGACGCGCGCGCGTCGAGACGGTCACCCTCGCTCGGGAGGCGCTCGCCCGGCTGAAGGCTGTCCACTACGACGTGCTGCTCCTGGACAACCGGATGCCGGATCTCTCGGGGATCGAGGTGCTCAAGGAGCTCCAGGCCGAGGGCATCCGCATTCCGGTCGTGATGATGGCCGGCGAGGGCGACGAGGACTCGGCCGTGCAGGCCTTCAAGCTCGGGGTCGCGGACTATCTCATCAAGCGCGGGGGATACCTGGCCAAGCTCCCGTCCACGATCGAGAACGTCCTGGCCCAGCGGCGGCTCGCCGACGAGAAGGACGGCCTGGCCGTGCTCAACGACCTGGCGAAGTCGCTCATCACGACCAAGGATCTCGACGAGGTCCTCCGCCGCGTCGTGAGCGCGGCCCGCGAGCTCATCCGGGTCGAGGCGAGCGTGCTCTGGCTCTTCGAGGCCGGTGTGCTGTGGCCGGTCGCCTGGGAGGGGATCGAGGACCGCGCGGTAGAGCCGCTCCGGTTCCAGGTGACCCCGAATCTCGCCGAGCGACTGGCACTCGAGCGCCGGATCTCCATGCGCCATCTCTTCGCCCAGGCGGGTGGGCCAAACCCGACGGCGGTCTTCGGAGCCGCGGGACAGAACCTCGCGGCGTCGTTCGTCGGGCCCGAAGGGCTGGTGGCCGTCCTGGCGGTCGGCAGTCCGCGCCCGCGCGAGTTCACCGCCATCGAGGAGCGCCTGTTGCTGGCGCTGGCCGACCACGCCGCGGTCGCCGTCGAGAACGCGCGGCTCTACCGTCGCCTCCGGCTCGAGCTCGAGGCGCGCGAACGGCTCACCGCGATCCTGGAAGCGACCACCGACCTGGTCGCGATCGCGGATCTCTCCGGCCGCCTGATGTACCTCAACAGCGCGGGGCAAGCGCTGCTCGGGCTGGCGGCCGACGACGCGCTCGGCCACCCCATCGCGGGCCTGGCGCCCGAACGGCTGCGCCCGGTCGTCCACGACGAGATCTTGCCAACCCTGCTGCGCGACGGTCTCTGGACGGGCGAGGCCGTGTTGCTGGCTCGCAGCGGGCGCGAGGTACCCGTGTCGGTCGTGGCGGTCGCCCATCACCGAGCGGACGGGGCCGTCGAGTTCTTGTCCGCGATCGTCCGCGACATGACGGAGCGCAAGCGGATCGACGCCGAGCTTCGGCGTCAGCGCGAGGTGCTGTACCAGACCGAGAAGCTCGCGACGATGGGGACGGTGCTCGCCGGGGTCGCGCACGAGCTGAACAATCCCCTGACGGCCGTGACGGGCTACGCGAACCTGCTCCGCCAGGAGCTCGCGGGCTCACCCTCGGCGGTGAGGGCCGAGAACATCGCTCACGCCGCCGATCGCTGCGCCTCGATCGTGCGCAACTTCCTGGCGCTGGCCCGCCGGCACCCGCCCGAGCGCCAGCTGGTGCGCCTGAACGACATCGCGCGGGACGCGGCCGAGCTCCTGGCGTACCACCTCCGCGTCGACAGCATCGAGGTAGACCTGGATCTGGCCGAAGGCCTTCCGGTCTTGTGGGCGGATCCCCATCAGCTCCACCAGGTCGTCGTCAATCTCGTGACCAATGCGCGCGACGAGCTGCGCAAGGCACCGCCGCCGAGACGGCTGACGCTGCGCACGCGGGCCGACGCCGCCCGCGGCCGCGTCCGCCTCGATGTCGAGGACACGGGGCCGGGCGTCTCCGCCGAGATCCGGGACAGGATCTTCGAGCCGTTCTTCACGACGAAGCCGGTCGGGCAGGGGACCGGCCTCGGCCTCTCGCTCTGCCACGGGATCGTCGAGGGGCACGGCGGAACGCTTTCCCTCGTGAGCGAGCCGGGGCACGGCGCGATCTTTCGCGTCGAGCTTTCCGTGGTGGCGCCCCCGACGATCGGCAAGCGCGCGGCGGAGGCTTTGCCGGTCGTCAAGGGCAAGCGCATCCTCGTCGTGGACGACGAGCCGCTCGTGCTCCAGCTGCTCGGCGAGATGCTCGGCGCCGATGACCACACGGTGGACACCGTCGCCGACGGGACGCAGGCGCTCGAGCAGCTCCGCCGGACCTCGTACGATCTGATCCTGAGCGACGTGCGCATGCCGTACCTCGACGGCCCGGGACTGTATCGCGCGCTGGAGCGGCGGCTCCCGGAGCTCTGCCGGCGCTTCGTCCTCATGACCGGAGACGTCTTGAGCGCGGAGATCCAGGCGTTCCTCGAGGAGACGGGAGTTCCGGGACTGAGCAAGCCCTTCGATCGCGGCGAGGTGCGTCGAGTCATCCGGCTCGTCGCCGGCGCCGAGCGCTAGCCCGGATCATTCATGAACGCGTCATGCGAGAGGCGGACGGGTCCCGGGGGCGCGGCCCGCGGCGCCACCCGTCCGGGTTCGCTGTACGCGTTCATGAATGATCCAGGCTAGGGGATCGAGCCGAGCCGGGCGGCCGGCTCAGCCGCCGAAGCGGCGACGGGTCTTCGCGAGCGTCTCGGCGATCGGCTGGGGGAGCCGCGGGCCGAACTGCTGGTAGAACTCGCCGAGCTCGTCGAGCGCCTGCAGCCACTCGCCGGCGTCGCACCGGAGCGCCTCGCGGAGCTGAGCCGGCGCCACGTCGAGTCCGCCGGTGTCGAGAGCGCCGGGCGCCGGGACCCACCCGATCGGGGTCTCCTCCGCCCGCGCCGTGCCGCGAATCCGCTCGACCATCCACTTGAGCACGCGCACGTTCTCGCCGTAACCCGGCCAGAGGAAGCGGCCGTCGGCGTCGCGGCGGAACCAGTTCACGCGGAAGATCCGGGGCGGCGTGGTCAGGCGGGGCCCGGTCGCGAGCCAGTGGGCGAAGTAGTCGGCCATGTTGTACCCGCAGAACGGGATCATGGCCATGGGGTCGCGGCGCACCACGCCGACCTTGCCCGTGATCGCCGCTGTCGTCTCGGTGCTCATGGCCGAGCCGAGGAAGACGCCGTGCGACCAGTCGAACGCCTCGAACACGAGCGGGATGACCCGGGTGCGTCGAGAGCCGAAGATGACGCCGGCGATCGGCACCCCCTGGGGCTCCTCCCAGTTCGGCGCGATGGACGGACATTGCTGGGCGAGCACCGTGAAGCGCGAGTTGGGATGGGCAGCCGCGCCCTCGCCCGGCTTCCACGACCGGCCCTGCCAGTCGACGAGCCCGGCGGGCGGGGTCGGAGTCAGCCCCTGCCACCACGGCTCGCCGGAGGCGGTCAGGGCCACGTTGGTGAAGATCGTGTTCGAGCGCACCATCGAGGTCGCGTTCGGGTTCGTCTTGGGGCTCGTGTTGGGCGCGACGCCGAAGAAGCCCCGCTCGGGATTGACGGCGCGGAGCTGGCCGTTGGCGTCGACCCACATCCACGCGATGTCGTCGCCGAGCGTCCAGACGCGCCAGCCCGGTAGCTGCGACACCGCCATCGCGAGGTTCGTCTTGCCCGACGCGCTCGGCATCGCGGCCGCCAGATAGGTGACGCGGCCCTCGGGATCCTCCACGCCGATGATCAGCATGTGCTCGGCGAGCCAGCCCTCCTGGTGGGCCTGCCAGGACGCGATGCGGAGGGCATGGCACTTCTTGCCGAGGAGCGCGTTGCCGCCGTACCCGGATCCCACGCTCCAGATCAGGTTCTCCTCGGGGAAGTGCAGGATCAGACGCCGGTCAGGCGAGAGGTCGCCCATCGAGTGGAGCCCCGCGATGAAATCGTCGTCCCGCCGCATGTGCTGGATCGCCACCTGCCCCACGCGCGTCATGATGTGCATGCTCGCGACCACGTAGGCGCTGTCGGTGACCATCAGCCCGACCCGGCTCATCGGCGAGCCGGCCGGACCCATGAGGTACGGGATCACGTACATCGTTCGGCCCCGCATGCTCCCGCGAAACAGGGCGCCGGCCGTCGACTTGGCTTCGATCGGCGCGATCCAGTTGTTCGTGGGGCCGGCGGAGTCCTTCTCGCGGGTACAGATGAACGTGAGCTGCTCCGTGCGCGCGACGTCCGACGGGTGGCTCCGGTGCAGGTAGCAGTTCGGGTAGGTTCTCGGATTCAGCGGCAGCAGCGTGCCGTCCTGCAGCATCGCTTCGATCAGGCCGTCGTACTCGACCTTGGAGCCGTCGCACCAGACGACGCGCGACGGCTGGGTCAGGCCGGCGGCCTCGGACACCCACTTCTGGGCCACGCTGGTCACGCTCATGAGGGGCCTTTTCCACGCTACGGGTGAGCTTGCTTCTGACTAGGAATTGTCGCCTCCGGGCGGCGGGCGCGTCAAGAAGAACGTGCTAGCATCGCGGCGTGACGGGCCTCGTCGTCGCCGCCCGCTACCTGACGATCGTGCCCCTGCCCGGGCCGGCGCCGGGCCGCCCCGACGCCCTCGGCCGCGCCGCGGCCTGGTTTCCGGTAATCGGCCTCGCGATCGGCGCGGTGCTCTTCGCCACGGAACGCGTCACCGAGGTGCTGTTCCCCTTGCTTCTAGCCGGGCTGCTCACCGTGACCGTCTGGAAGCTCCTGACCGGCGGACTCCACCTCGACGGGCTCGCCGATTGCCTCGACGGTCTGGCCGGGCGCGACGCCGAGCACCGGCTCGCCATCATGGGCGACAGCCGCATCGGCGCCTTCGGCGCGATCGGCCTCATTCTCTTGCTGCTCCTGGAGATCACGGCCGTCGCCGAGCTGCCGCCGGGCGTCCGCGGTCAGGCGCTTCTCGTCGTGCCGGCGATCGCGCGCGCCACGCCGCCGCTCCTCGTGCGCCTGTTCTCGGCGGCGAAGCCCGGAGGCCTCGGCGCCGCGTTCGGCGCGGGGGTCGGCGGCCGGGCGGCGCCGATCGCTCTGGCGATCGCGCTGATCGTCGCCGTGGCGGCGCTGCGCGCGGTCGGCGTCCTGGTCCTGGCGGTCTCCGTCGTGAGCGCGCTGGTCGTCACGCGGTTCTTCGCCGCGCGCGTCTCCGGAATCACCGGCGACGTCCTGGGCGCCGCGATCGAGGTGGCGGAGCTGGCCGGGCTCCTCACCGTGTCGGCGTGGTCGCACCTGGGACGCTGATCTATCTCTTCCGTCACGGCGAAGTCGTGCTCGCCGAGACGCGGCGATTCATCGGCCACCTCGACGTGCCGCTCTCGGCGCTGGGCGAGCGCCAGAGCGCCGCGCAAGCCGCCCGGCTCTCGTCGGTGAAGCTGGCGGCCGTATTCGCGAGCGATCTGACCCGCGCCCGGCGGACCGGAGAGATCATCGGGGCGCCGCACGGGCTCGCGCCCACGGTGGTGCCGGAGCTCCGCGAGATGGCGATGGGGCGATGGGACGGGCTCACCGCCGCGGAGATCCGCGAGCGCGAGCCGGCGAAGTTCGCGGAGTGGATGTCGAGCGTGGGCGAGTTCCCGTTCCCGGACGGCGAGAGCGTGCCGGACCTCGAGGCCCGCGCGTGGCCGGCGTTCGAGTCGATCGTCGGCGCTCACGCCGGCCGGGCGATCGCCGTCGTCGCGCACGGGGGCACGAACCGTACCCTCATCTGCCGGGCGCTCGGGCTCCCGCTCGGCCGGCTGCTGGCGATCGGGCAGGACTACGGCGCGCTCACCGTCCTCGAACGAAGCGAGACCGCATGGCACCTCCGGCACCTCAACGAGCGCCCGATGCTATAGAGTAGGCGAACTGGAAGGAGCCATCGACATGAACGGTCCTCTTCGTCGGCTCGACGTCGTCGCTCTCGTGGCGCTGCTCGTTCTGATACCGAGCGCGGCGCGCGCGCAGGAGCAGCCGAAGTTCGGTGGCGTGCTCAAGGCTGCGATGATCGGCGAGCCGCCCACGCTCGACCTGCACACGACGACCGCGACGATCGTGCAGCAGATCACCTGGCACGTCTACGAGGGGCTCTACACCTACGACCGGAGCTACAACGCGATCCCGCTGCTCGTCGAGGGTCACACCGTCAGCGACAACGGCCGCACGTACACGTTCCGGCTCCGCGGCGGCGTGAAGTTCCACAACGGCAAGGCGCTGACGGCGGACGATGTCGTCGCGTCACTGAAGCGCTGGGGGCGGTTGGCCACGCCGGGCAAGCAGTTCTGGAGGAACGTGGAGGGCGTGGACGCCAAGGACCCGCACACGGTCACGATGTACCTCAAGGACACCTCGGGCGCGCTCTTGATGGGCCTGGCCCGCCCCAACAACGGCGCCGTCATCTATCCGAAGGAAATCGTCGAGGCCGCCGGCGATAACCCCGTGAAGGACTACATCGGCACCGGCCCCTACCGCTTCGTCGAGCACAAGCCCGACCGCCACGTGAGGCTGGCACGGTTCAAGGACTACGTCGGCCGCACCGACGCTCCCGAGGGCTTCGGCGGCAAGCGGACCGCGTATTTCGACGAGCTCCTGTTCATTCCGGTGCCTGATGTCGCCGTGCGCCAGGCCGGCGTGGAGACCGGTGAATACCACTACGCCCAGCAGCTCCAGCAGGACATGTACGAACGCGTGAAGAACACGCCCGGTGTCGTGCCGGGGATCATCAAGCCCCAGGCGTGGTCCACCGCCGTGCTCAATCACAAGCAAGGGCTCATGACCGACAAGCGCCTGCGACAGGCGTTCCAGGCCGCGCTCGACATGGAGCCGATCATGGCGGCCGGCTTCGGCGACCGGGCGTTCTACCGCCTCGACCCCGGCCTGTCCTTCCCGGAGCAGCCGCAGTGGTACAGCAAGGTGGGGGGCGAGCTCTACAACCAGAAGAATCCGACCAAGGCGAAGCGGCTCCTGCAGGAGGCGGGCTATACCGGCCAGCCCGTGCGCTGGATCACGACCAAGGAGTATCAGTGGATGTACAAGAACGCCCTGGTCGCCACGCAGCAGCTCGAGGCGGTCGGATTCAAGATCGACCTGCAGGTGGTGGACTGGGCCACCCTCGTCCAGCGCCGCAACAAGCCCGAGCTATTCGACGTGTTCTCGACGGGCATCACCTTCAACCCCGAGCCGGCGTTCGCCACGTCGATCGCCTGCAGCTGGCCGGGCTGGTGGTGCCACGAGGAGAAAGAGAAGCTGATGGACGCGCTCGCCCGCGAGAGCGATCCTAAGAAGCGCCGCGCGATCTGGGAGAAGGTCCAGCAGGTCTTCTACGAGGACGTCGGTCGCGTCAAGTTCGGCGACGACTTCGGTCTCGTCGCCCACCGCAGGGAGCTGCAGGGCTTCCGGCCGACGAACGAGACGAACTTCTGGAACGTCTGGCTGAAGTAGGCGGGGGCGCCGTCGGATGGTGAAGACCTACGTCGTCCGACGGCTCCTGGCGCTGGTGCCGGTGGCGCTCGTGGTGGCCACGGTCGCCTTCGTGCTGATCCACCTGGCCCCGGGCGACCCGGCCTCGGTCATCGCCGGGCCGGACGCGTCGCGGGACGACGTCCAGCGCATCGAGCGCCAGCTCGGGCTCGACGCGCCGCTCCCGATGCAGCTCGTGCACTGGTACGTCCAGCTGGCCCAGGGCGACCTCGGGCAGTCGATCTTCCTGCGCAAGCCCGTGACCGAGGCGATCCTCGACCGGGTCGAGCCGACCCTGCTCCTGACGGGCTTCGCGATCGTCATCGCCATCGCGATCGGTGTCCCGGCGGGCGTCGTCTCGGCCCGCTTCCACAACTCCACGACCGACCAGGCACTCATGGTGATGGCGCTCGTCGGAATCTCGATCCCGAATTTCCTGGCCGGGCTGCTGCTGATCCTCTGCTTCTCGGTCTGGCTCGGCTGGTTTCCCGTCGCCGGCTACTCGCCGCTCGAGTACGGGTGGCTCGCGACGCTCCGCTCGCTCGTCCTGCCCGCGTTCGCCCTCGGGCTCGTGCAGTCGGCGCTCATCGCGCGGATCGCCCGGTCGGCCATGCTCGACGTCCTGCGCGAGCAGTTCATCGTCGCCGGCCGGGCCAAGGGGCTCGGCGAGCGCGCGGTCGTCTACAAGCACGCGCTCAAGAACGCGATGATCCCCACCGTGACGATCATCGGCATCAGCTTCGCGATCCTGATCTCCGGGGCGGTCGTCATCGAGACCGTGTTCAACATTCCCGGGCTGGGGCGCCTGATCATCTCCGCCGTCCTGCGCCGCGACTACCCCGTCATCCAGGGCGTCGTGCTGTGCATCGCCGGCGTGTACATGCTGATCAACCTGGCGGTGGACCTCTCGTATCTCTGGTTCGACCCGCGGGTGAGATACCAGTGATTCGATCGTCGAGACAACGGGTCGAATGGTAGTGCGAGCCGACGCGGGTCGCGTGGACGCGGTGCGACCGCCGAGTCGAGCGCTCGAATGGCTCGACGGTCAACGCTGGATCGTCCTGCTGGCGCGCCGGAAGGTCGCGCTGATCGGCGCCGCGCTGTTGGCGGTGATGCTGGTCCTCGGGCTCGTCGGGCCCCTCGTGGCCGGGAATCCGAGCCACATGGACGTCGCCGCGCGGCTGAGGCCGCCGAGCTTCACCAACTGGTTCGGGACCGACGACGTCGGTCGCGACGTCTTCAGCCGCGTGATCTACGGCGCGCGCCTGTCCTTGCTGGTGGGCGGCGCGGTTGTCGTCTTCTCGTTCGTCGTCGGGATCGTGTGCGGCGTGCTGGCCGGCTACTTCCAGCGGCTCGACAACGCGGTGATGCGCGTGATGGACGGGCTCATGGCCTTTCCCGCGATCATTCTGGCGATCGCGCTCATGGCCTCGCTCGGTCCGAGCGTGGCCAACGTGATCGTGGCGATCGGCGTCGTGAACTCGCCGCGCGTGGCACGCGTCGTCCGGGGCTCCGTCCTGGTCGTCCGGGAGACGGCCTACGTGGAGGCGGGGCGCGCGCTGGGCGCCTCGGACCTGGCGCTGATCTGCCGGCACGTCCTGCCGAACTGTCTCTCGCCCGTGATCGTCCAGGCGAGCTTCGTCTTCGCCGCGGCCGTCCTGACCGAGGCCGCGCTGTCGTTCCTCGGGGTCGGCGTGCCGCCGTTCGTGCCGTCCTGGGGTAACATCCTCTCGGACGGGCGGCTCTATCTGCGGCAGGCGCCGTGGCTCGTGCTCTATCCGGGAGCGGCGATCATGCTGACAATCTTCGGCCTCAACATGTTTGGCGACGGCCTGCGGGACATGCTCGATCCGAAAATCCGCGGCCTGCAGACCGAGAGGCAGCGCGCGGCCTGACAGGGGAGACCACATGCCACCACATCGCAGCGCCTACCGTCCGAGCGTCATGGGCACCCGCGGCGTCGTCACCTCGGCGCACCCGCTCGCCTCGATGGCCGGGATCCAGATGCTCCTGGCCGGCGGCAACGCCGTGGACGCCGCGGTCGCCGTCGGCTCGACGCTGAACGTCGTCGAGCCGTTCATGTCGGGCGCCGGCGGGATCGGCCTCATGCTCATCTCACGCGGGCGCGCGGGCGAGCGCCACGTGCTCGACTTCATCGGGCGCGCGCCCGGCGCGGCGGATTCCGCCCGCTGCACGGACGACGAGCTGGCCGGCGGGCCGAAATCGTGCGCCACTCCGGGCAACCTCGGGGGCTGGCTCGCCGCGCTCGAGCGCTTCGGCTCGATGGACCGCGGCCGGGTGCTGGCGCCGGCGATCTCGCTCGCCGAGAACGGCGTGCCGCTCACGTTCAAGAGCGTGGAATTCTTCGAGGCGGCGCGCGCGACGCTCGCCCGCTCGCGGGAGGCGCAGCGCCTCTACCTCGGCAACGGGGGGCCCCGCCCGGGCGGGATCGTGACCTACAAGGAGCTGGC
Organism: Binatia bacterium; assembly: GCA_035635995.1. GTDB lineage: Bacteria > Methylomirabilota > Methylomirabilia > Rokubacteriales > CSP1-6 > AR31. The sequence goes on from DASPZZ010000343.1 coordinate 26,214, forward strand.
CTCGACGCTCCGTCAGGTGGCCGAGGGCGGCGCCGACGCATTTTACCGCGGGCCCATCGCGCGCGCGATCGGCCGGGCCGTGCGCGAGGCCGGCGGGTGGCTCGGCGAGGACGACCTGGCCGGCTTCGCGCCCGAGTGGCGTGAGCCGGCCGCGATCACGTATCGGGGCTGGCAGGTGCTCTCGGTGCCGCCGCCGTTTTCCGCCTTCCAAATGCTGGAGACGCTCAACATCCTCGAGGGCTACGACCTCAAGGGCTTCCGTCACAACTCTGTCGACTACCTCCATCATTTGATCGAAGCCGTGAAGCTCGGCTCCGCCGACCGACTCGCCTACGCCTACCACGACGGCGTCCCGATCGGCGGTCTGCTGTCGAAGAAGTACGCGGCGTCCCAGCGCGCGCGCATCGACGGCAAGCGGGCGGCGGTCAGCGAGGGCGAGCGTCATAGCCGCCAGAGACTCCCGGAACAGATCGGGGAAGGCCATCCCGCGAACTTCATGAACGAGCAGACTACCCATTTCGCCTGCGCCGACGCCAGCGGAACCGTGGTCTCGGTCACGCAGACGCTGGGCGTGCCCTTCGGCTCGGGCTTTGCCGTCCCGGGCACCGGACTCGTTCTCAACAACATCCTCAAGTGGATGGATCGCGACCCCGCGTCGCCGAACGTCTTGCGCCCCGGGCGGAAGGCGGGGACGATGATGTCACCGACCCAGGTCTTCCGGGATGGCGCCTTCAACGTCTCCATCGGCACGCCCGGCTCGTACGGGATTCTCCAGACCACGCCCCAGATGCTCCTCAACGTGCTCGAGTTCGGCATGAACGTCCAGGAAGCGATCGAGGCGCCGCGCGTTCGCGTGTACCGCGATCGGTTGATCGACGCAGAGTCGCGCATTTCGGCCGAGACGCGCTCGGGACTGGCCGAGCGCGGCCACGACGTCCACGCGATCGACGACTGGTCCTGGATCGTCGGGGGAGGCCAGGCCATCGTCCGCGATCCCGAATCTGGAGCCCTCATGGCGGGCGCCGATCCGCGCCGCGACGGGTATGCCCTGGCGATCTAGCCCGCATTATTCACGAACCGCACTGCGCCGTCGGACGGGTGGCACCAGGGTGTCCCCGGCCCGCCGGGGACACCTTGGTGCCAGGCCCCGTCCGGCTCGCGGCGCCATCTTCGTGAATAATGCGGGCTAGATTGGTCTGCGGGGGTGGGCAAATCTCCCTCGCATCGGGCAATTTTTGACCGGTACACCACTCCGAAGTCGTCGTAACTATGTGAACTAGAATCTAGATTTCTCGGGCATCGCTTATGCACATTCCCACTGGTGCGGGCGTACAGCGCGCCCCCGGAGGGAGACGGCGATGCTTCGAGGATCGGTGGTCCTGGCGGTGCTCGGCATGGTGTTCGTCTCGAGCGGAGCAGCCGCGGCGGCCACGGTCCAGCATGAGGGCGACGCCCGAGTTGTCGCGCGTCCCAATCATGCATCGGCGGTCGAGACGCCGGCTCTGGACGATCTTCTCGAGCGCTCGGGGCTCAGAGTCCAGCTCGAGAGCCTGTCGGTTGGCGTCCGGGCGAAGTTCCTGCGCGGCCACCGCCGGCTGAATGGCCAGGACAGAGTCACGATCGATCGGATCGTGTCAGAGCGCTTTGCTCCCGAGACCCTCTACGCGCGGATCAGGCTCGAGTTCCTGCGGAACTTCGAGTCCGCGAAGCTCGAGAAGGCGCTCGCCTGGTACGACTCGCCGCTCGGGAGACGGATCACCGGGCAGGAGCTGGCCGCGTTGCTCGCCGAGGGCGGGCCGGACGCGGTCGCGGACCTCGAGAAGCGTCGCCCCTCATCGCGGCGCCTCGACCTCCTCGAGCGCCTCGATGCCGGCGGCGGCGCGTCGGAGGCGACGGTGGACGTCACGCTGGCCGTCGTGCGGAGCCTGACACGGGCCTTCCAGCCTGCGGTGCCCGCCGTGGCCGGACTGAGCCGCGCTCAGCTCGACCAGCAGCTCGCGCGGGCCCGGAACCGCACGCTCGAGCAGATCAGGCACCTGTGTCTGGTGAGCATGCTCCTGGCCTACCGTAGCCTCTCGGATGAGGAGCTGGATCAGTACGTGCAGTTCGTGGAGTCCGACGCCGGCCAGTGGTACATGAGCGTGATGAACAGCGCGCTCCTGACCGCAGTCGAAGTCGCGGCGGAGGCGACCGCCGTCGAGCTGGCGACGGCGGTACCCCAGCTCGTCGGCGACCTCCGCTGACCCCCGCGCCGGGTCACGGCTTTCGGAAGAGGATCGGGCCGAAGAAGGATTCCGCCGACGAGGTGGTGTCGTCAGAGTCGATCGCGATCGAGATGATGCCGGGATTGTCGGGCTGGCTTCCGTAGACCTTCCGGTAGTCGTCGACGACGTTGCGGCGCTCGGTGAGCCACTTGCCGAGGTCGGCCGCGCCGGAGCGCACCACGATGTAAGTGACGGTCCCCGTCTTCCCGCTCTTCACGACGGTGCCGGCCGGCGCGGTCGTGTCCCAGATGTAGCCGATGATCTGTGACCGCACCGCCTCCGGGAAACGCGGCCAGACCACGTAGAGTTGAGCCGCCTGGTCGTCGGCGCTCTTCTTCCGGCAGTCGCCGTTCGTGGGTAGGACGACCACTTTCCAGGTCCACTCGAGAATCGGCGTCTCCTTGAGATTGACCTTCCCCTTGATCTCTTTCCTGATGGTCGAGCTCTCGATCCTGCTCTTGAGGTGAAGGACCCGGTGGCCTTCGTTCTCCTCGATGACGATGTCGTGCTGCGGCAGCCCCCAGGTCTGGCCGCCAATCCAGCCTTCGGGTATCCCTTTGGCCCCGAGTTCCTGACTCTTCCAGTCGTCGATGACGACGACGTCAGCGCCCCAGGCGGCGACCGTGAGCAGCAGCAAGAACGCCAGCACGACGACCCGTGTCATTGTCCAGGACCCCTTTGCCGCTATGATACCGTCTCCGCGTGCAGGCCTCTCTCGATTCGATCCGCGTTGACAAGTGGCTCTGGGCCGCGCGAGTGTTCAAGACGCGGAGCCTGGCCTCCGCGTCCTGCGATGGCGGCAAGGTGGACGTCAACGACGAGGCGGCGAAGCCGGCCAGGCGGGTCCGAGCCGGGGACCTCATCATGGTGACGCTGCCGCGGGGGCGCCGTCGCATCCTGAAGGTCGCCGCCATCGGTGACCGCCGCGGATCCCCCGAGGCCGCCAGGGGGCTCTATGAAGACCTGACGCCCCCCGAGCCCCCGCGTCTGCGCCAGGCACGGCCGCCCTGGCGCACGCCCGGCGCCGGCCGCCCCACCAAGCGCGAGCGCCGCGACATCGAACGGCTGCGGGGACGGTAGTGCGAGTCGAGCCGCGTCGAGCGGCGAGGCGAGCCCTTCA
>DASPZZ010000344.1:0-28038 GCA_035635995.1 Binatia bacterium
CGCGGTGGATACGTGAAGATCGGGCGCGGCAAGGAGCTGGTGCTGTCCACCAAGGGGCGCCAGATCGCCGAGGTCATGGCGCGCCGCCACCGTCTCCTCGAGCGCTGGCTGACGGACTCGCTCGGGCTCAACTGGACGGACGCCCACGAGGAGGCGCACCGCCTCGAGCACGCGCTTTCGCCGCGCGTGGAGGACCGCCTGGCCGAGCTCCTCGGCATGCCGAGCACGTGCCCGCACGGCAACCCGATCCCCGGGATGGCCAAGCCGCCCCGCGTGGAGCCGTTTCCGCTCGCGCAGGCGAAGGAAGGGACGACCGTCGTGGTCGAGCGCATCACCGAGGAGGCGGAGGCGGACAAGAAGCTGCTCGAGCACCTCTGGAAGAACGACGTGCGCCCGGGGCGACGGCTCCGCATCACCGAGGTCGCGCCCTGGGCCGGGACCATCACGGCGTCGGGCGACGGTCAGACGATCGCACTCGGGCTGCCGGCGGCCGCCAAGATCTGGGTGTATCTTCCCGGTGCGACTGGATGAAGGCCCTCCTCTGGGTTTTTGTCGCGATCGGCTGTGTCTACGTCTTCTACACCGGCGCGATGGGCGTGTGGTCCTACCTGGAAATCACGAGCGCGGTCGAAGAGGTCGTCGCCGAGCGGGCGTCGCGGAGCGAGCGCCAGGAGCGCGCCGGTCGGGTGAGAGACGACATCTCCAAGAAGGTGGCGGCGAGCGGCATCAGTGTCGACGAGCGCGCGATCTCGGTGACCGACGAAGGGCGCACGCTCGACGTCAGCGTGCGGTGGAGCTGGCCGGTGATCGTGTACCAGGGCAAGGAGCTCCTGGCGGTCCCGCTCAAGCACGAGCGCACCTTCGAGGTTCCTGAGAGGCGCTGAGGCTGGCGGAGCCGACCGACGCGCCCTGGGGGCGGGGGCCACGCGCCCGGCTCCGCACCCACTCGCCCGCGGTCCGCAGCTCTGCGAGCTGCGGGCGGGACTCGGGGGTCCCACTTCGCCGGGCGCGTGGCCCCCGCCCCCAGGGCGCGTCGGTCGGCTCCGCCAGCCTCAGCGATGTGCTCGGCGGCGTCGGTCGGGGGTCTTGGGGGGTCAGCGCTTGGCTTTGGCGTCGAGGAGCATTTTCGTGACGCGGTCGCGGTCTTCGCCCGGCGGCGCCAGCGTGGCGAATTTCTCCCACGAGCGGATGGCGCCGGCCACGTCTTTCTTGGCTTCATAGAGCACCTGTCCTCGGTAGAGGAGCGCCGGCAAGTAATTCGGATCGATCGCCAGCGCGCGATCGAAGGTCTCGAGCGCGCGGTCGGCGTGCTCGGGGCCCCCGCCGACCGCGAGAATCAACCCCAGATGGGTCGTCGCGTCCACGTTGTTGGGGTCACGCTTGAGGACGGCCTGGTACGCCGCGATCGCCTCCCCATAGCGGCCCTGGGCCAGGCTCGCGCGGGCGGCCTGCAGCATGCCTCGAAGCATCTCGGGGGAAAGCGCGCGCCGCGGACCGGTCGCCGCGAGCGGGTCCGCCCCGGCGAGCTGTTCCTGGGGAAGCACGGCGAGCGGTCGGGAGCCGGTGGCAGGCTGGCCGGCCATCGGGTCCGGCTCGGTGTACCGAACGATTCCGGCGCCCACGGCGATGCCGAACGCCACCAACAGCAGCGCGATGGCGCCGAGCGCGATCGGGTGCCGCCACGGCGATCGACGGGGCTCGCGCGTCTCGACCCTGGCCGGCGCCGGCGCGACCGGACCCAGCCGGTCGAGCTCCGTGAGGATCGTCGCCGCCTCGGCCTCGTACCGAGCGCGCAGGTCGGCGAAGTCGGCGTCCGAGACGTGGCCGGCGGCGTGCTCGAAGTCGAGCTCACGCAGCGCCGCCAGGGCGGCGCGCTTTTCCTCGCCGAGCTGCTGGCGGCGGTCGGCCGGTAGCGGGAGAAAGGTCCGCCGGCCCGCGTCACGACCGAACAGCGGCCAGAGCGCGAAGGCCAGGGCGGGCACGCCGACCACGAGCGAGACGACGAGGACTCCGTTCACACCTTCACCTTCCGCTCTGCACCTCTCGGCGGATCCGCTCGCTCATGGCCGGGTCCACGGCCGGCGGCGGCGGACGGACGCCGCGCCGGCGGCGGGTCCATCGCCACACGAGAGCGGCCGTGATCGCGAGCCCGACGCCGACCGCGACGAAGGGAAGGAGCCACACGAGGAGGTTGAAGCCCCGGCGGGGCGGCGCCAGGAGGATCCACTCGCCGTAGCGGTCGACGAAGTATCGCTGCACGTCCGCCGGACTCTCGCCCGCCGCGAGCCGCTCGCGGATGATCGCGCGCATCTGACTCGCCATCTCCGAGGGCGAATCCGCGACGGAGAGATTCTGGCACACGACGCAGCGGAGCTGCGCGGCGACCTCATGCACGATCTCCTCGCTCACCGGCTTCGCGGGCTGAGCGGTCAGCGCAGACACGGTCGCGCCCAGCAAGAGCAGCGACGCGGCGAACCGGACCCGGGCACGGCTCACGGGGAGCCCGCCTCGGCGAGGAGCCGGTCGACCGTCGCGCGGAACACGTCGTCGGTCACGGCGCCCACGTGCTTGACCCGGATGCGACCTTGCCGATCGAGGAAGAAGGTCTCGGGCACGCCGTACACGCCGTAGTCCACCGACACCGTGCCCTTCAGGTCCCGGGCGATGGGAAAGGTGAGGCCGAGGTCTCGCACGAACTTCTCCGCCGCTTCTTGCTTGTCCTGGATGTCCACGCCGACCACGACCACGCCGCGGTCCCGGTAGCCGCGCCAGTTCCGCTCGAGGACCGGCGCCTCCTCGTAGCAGGCCGGATAGCACCACGACGCCCAGAAGTTCAGGACGACGACCTTTCCGCGGTGCGCCCCGAGCGAGAGCGGCGCGCCCTCGAGTGTCGTGAGTGCCCAGCCTGGCGCCGGGCGCCCGAGGAGCGGCGAGGGGATGTCGCGCGGACTCACGCGGAACCCGTAGGCGAGCAGCGCCAGTACGGGGAGCGCCGCGAGCGGGATGAGCCAGCGCCAGAGCCGCTTCACGCGATCTTGTGTCGCTCCGGCAGGATCGCCAGCAGCGCTCCCAGCGTGAGCACGACTCCGCCGATCCAGATCCAGCTCACGAGGCGGTTGACCTGGAGCTTGATGGTCGCCTGCGTGCCGTCGCGCGTGAAGTCGCCGAGGACGAGGTAGATGTCCTCCGTCAACCCGAGTCGATAGTCGACGTACGCGATGGGGGCCTGCTCCTGGGGATAGAACTTCTTGGCGGGCCGCAACACGTCGAGCACCCGGCCATTCGAGACGGTGAACGCGCCGACGACCTTGAAATGATTCGACTCCTCGACCGCGGTGAGGCCGTCGAATCGAAAGCGGTACCCGGCGAGCTCGGCCGTCTCGCCGCGCTTCAGCGTGGTCTCGGTCTGCACCGACCAGGCGTGCGAGCCCATCACGCCGAGGACGATGAACAGGATGCCCAGGTGCACGACGAAGCCGCCGTAGCGCCGGTTGTGCCGTCGCAGGAGCCCGCCCATGGCCGGCAGGAGCGCCTCGCCCGTGCGCAGGCGTGCCCGCGTCGCCCGGACGAAGTCGACGGCGATCGTGGCCGCGACGAACACCGTCGCCGCGAACGTGACCGCCGCCAGCAGCGAGCGCACGCCCAGGACGAACGCGGCGGCGGCGGCGGCGATGCCGAGCGCGACCGGCCAGAGAAAATTCCGCGTCAGATTCTCCAGGGACGCGCGCCGCCAGGCGATCAGCGGCCCGACGCCCATGAGGAAGACCAGTGACAGGAACAGCGGCACGTTGACCTGGTTGAAAAACGGCGCGCCGACGCTGACCTTGACGCCGCGCACCGCCTCCGAGAGGAGCGGGAACACCGTGCCGAAGAAGACGGTGAACGCGGCGGCGATGAGCAGCACGTTGTTCAGGAGAAACGCCGACTCGCGGGAGACGACGGAGTCGAGCTCGCCCTGCGACCGGAGCGCCTCCCAGCGCCACGCGACCAGGCCGAGCGCGGTCAACAGCACGAGGGCGAGGAAGCCCAGGAACAGGATACCGATCGAGCCCTGGGTGAAGGCATGGACCGAGGCGATGACGCCGGAGCGGGTGAGGAACGTTCCGAAGAGCGTCAGGCCGAACGTCAGGATCACGAGCGAGATGTTCCAGAGGCGGAGCATGCGCCGGCGCTCCTGGATCATGACCGAGTGGAGGAGTGCGGTGCCGGTGAGCCAGGGCATGAACGCGGCGTTCTCGACCGGATCCCACGCCCAGTACCCGCCCCAGCCCAGGACGTGATAGCTCCACCAGCCGCCGATCAGGAGGCCGAGCGAGAGGAAGTACCAGGCGACGATCGTCCACCGTCGCGTCAGCACGAGCCAGGCGTCGCCGATGCGGCCGGTGATCAGCGCCGCCATCGCGAAGGCGAAGGGCACGGTGAAGCCCGTGAAGCCCAGATAGAGCGCGACGGGGTGCGTGATCATCCCCGTGTCCTCGAGCAGCGGGTTGAGGCCGCGGCCGTCGGCGGGCACCGGCACCTGCCGCTGGAAGGGCGGCGCGGCGACCGTCATCACGACGAGGAAGAAGGCGAGGATTCCGAGCATCGTCGCCAGCGCCCAGGGATAGAGCTCACGCGCGCTGTCGCGGTGCCGGACGATCAGGATCAGCGTGTAGAGTCCGAGCATCCAGGACCAGAGGATGATGGAGCCCTCGAGCGCGCCCCACACCGCGGTGATGCGGTAGTAGAAGGGGGTGCCGAGGTTGGTGTTGGTGGCGACATACCGGACCGAGAAGTCGAACGTGAGGAACGCGTACGCCAGCAGGGCGAAGCAGGCGGTGATGAGCGCGAACACGCCGAGCGCCGCGTGCTGCGCCGACTCCACGAGGGCCGGCCGCCCCGTGCGCGCCCCGACCGCCGAGGCGACGCCGCCGTACAGGGCCAGGCCGAGCGCGACGAGCGTCATCCCGAACCCGAGATCTGCGGTCATTTGTTCTCTCCCCGGAGCGTCTTGATCAGCTCTCGGTAGCCCGCCTGGCTCCCGTCGTGGGGCGCCTTGTACTCCTCGGAGTGCTTGGCCATGATCAGGGTCGCCTTGAAGTAGCCATCGGCCGTCCAGCTTCCCTCGAGGACGGCACCTCTGCCTTCGCCGAACAAGTCCGGCGGCGTGCCCTTGTGGCGGACCGGAACCGTGGCGGTCCCGTCGGAGAGCGTGAACGACAGATCGAGCGAGCGCGCCTCCCACTTGAGCGACCCGGGCACCACCATGCCGCCGAGCCGGTATGCCTTGCCCGGCACCGGGGCGGCGCGGAGCTCGGCCGGCGTGACGAAGTAGACGGCCGACTGGGTCACGCCGGCGTAGATCATGTAGGCGAGCGCGGCAGCGATGACGGCGCCGCCGATTATGAGCTTTTTCATTGTAGCGGGTGCCTCGAGGTCGGCTTGGACCGAAGGTGGCCTGAGAGAGGAGCGAGTGGCTCCGACACGCCCGATCTGGTGCGATGCGTTTGCGTTCGAGGCGCCTTCATGCTCGCGGTGTCCTTGAAGCCGGCTCGGGTCCCGGGTGGCCCGACACTGGTGCAATCCGGTTCCGTTCAGCGGCGCCGCGCAAGTCTCGCTCGCGGCGGGCGAGGAAGCGCCAGTAGGCCAGCAGCACGCCGGCGGCGAGGCCGTAGGCCGCGAGGACGAAGCCCCAGTTGTCCGGCATCAGCCGGCGGCCTCCGCTTCGCGGCGCAGCAGGCGAGCGCGCCTGGCGACGAAATAGACGTAGAGGAGCGAGAACGCCACGAAGTTCACGAGGAGCGCCGTGACGATGATCCCGGGCATCGTCCCGGGCCCGGGTTTCATCAAGGACGGCGGCTGGTGCAGCGTGCGCCACCAATAGACCGAGAAATGCACCAGGGGAATGTTGAACGCGGCGACGATGCCGAGCACCGCGGCGAACCGCGCGCCGCGTTCACGGTCCTCGATCATCCCGCGGAGCAGGAGGTAGCCGAGGTACATGACGAACAGGATCGCGACGCTCGTGAGCCGCGCGTCCCACGTCCACCAGGTGCCCCACGTCGGCTTTCCCCAGATCGAGCCGGTGGCGATCGTGAGCCCCGTGAAGAGGACGCCCACCTCGGCCGAGGCGTGGGCGAGCCGGTCCGCCGCCTCGGCGCGCCGGATCAGGTAGGCGATCGAGGCGACGAGGACGACCGCGAACGCGAGGTAGGCGACCCAGACGCTCGGCACGTGCAGGTACATGATGCGCTGCACGTTGCCCTGGGTGGCCTCGCGCGGGGCGATCCCGAAGCCCATCACGAGGCCCGCCGCGAGCGCCGCGAGCGTCACGCCACCGACCAGGCGGGTCACGCGCGCCTAGCCTTCCAGCACGAAGTCGAACGTGAGCACCCCGACGGCAACGTACACGACGTCCGCGGCCGCGAGGAGCTTGAGCCAGTGGGCGACGCTTCCGAGGGGCTCGCCGAGCAGCACGGCTTCCGTCGCCTTGACGGTGGCGAGCAGCACCGGGGCCTGCACGGGGAGCAGCAGCACCGGGAACAGGAGCTCGCGGGCGCGCACCTGCGCGGTCATCGCCGCGAACAGGGTGCCGACGGCGGCGAAGGCGACCGTGCCGAGTCCGATCACCACGGCCAGAGCCGGCAGCGCGCCGCCGAGGTCGAGGTTGAAGAAGAAGGTGAAGAGGACGAGCAGGATCGCCTCGACGACGAGCATCAGCAGGAGGTTGCCGGCGAGCTTGCCGACGTAGATCGCGGACTTGTCGCCGGGCGACAGGAGCAGCCCCTCCCAGCAGTCGTTCTCCCGCTCGACGACGAACGTGCGGCCGAGCCCCAGCAGGCCGTTCAGGATGAAGGCGAGCCAGAGGAGCCCGGGCAGGGTCCCGGCCAATCGCTCGCGGTCCGGACCGAGCGAGAACTGGAAGATGAAGAGGAGCAGCAGGGCGAAAAAGAAGAGGGCGTTGAGCGTCTCCTTCGACCGGCGCTCCACGAGCAGGTCCTTCCACACGACGATGAACGCCCGCCGCACGAAGGTCAGGATACGTCCTCCGCGTGCAGGGCGTAGAGCCGCTGCACGTCGTCGGCCGACAGGGCACCCCGGGCCGTGTCGAGCGCGATGGCGCCGCCGGCCAGGATGGCGATCCGGTCGGCGACGGCGAGCTCGCGGCCGAAGCTGTGCGTCGTCATGAGAATCGCGCCGCCGCCCGTCTTGAACGACGCCAGGTGTTCCTCGAGCCACTTCTTCGCCCGCTGGTCGAGTCCGGCGAACGGCTCGTCGAGCAGCAGAACCCGCGGCCGGGCCAGGACGAACCGGGCCAGGCAGAGCCGCCGCTTCATGCCGGCCGAGAACGTGCGGACCCGCTCGTCCGCGGCCCGGTCGAGCTCGACCGTCGCCAGCGCTCCGGCCCGCGCGGCGGCCGAGAGGCGCAGCCCGGCGAGGGTCGCCCAGAACGTCAGATTCTCGGCGGCGGTCAGGTCCTCGTACACGTACGAGCCATGGGCGACGAGGCCGATCTCGCGGCGGACGCCCTCGGCGTCCTTGGCGCAGTCGTGCCCCGCGACGATCGCGGTGCCGCGCGTCGGGCGCACGAGGGTCGCGAGCACCTTGAGCAGCGTCGTCTTGCCGGCCCCGTTGGCGCCGAGCACCGCCACGGCCTCACCGGCGCGGACCTCGAGCTCGAGGCCGTCCAGCACGCGGTGGTTGCCGAAGGTCTTGCGGAGACCGATCACTCGGATGAGTGGCTCGGGGATCATGAAACCGGTCAATTCTCGCCTAGCGGCGGGAAGCGGTCAAGGAAACGGGGAACTTGACTCGGTCGGGCGACCTCCTGCCAAATAGAAGCGATCGAGCCGATCGTGCGACCGCCGGAGGGTTTCCGCTGTTCCAATTCGCGCTGGCCCGGGTGCTGTGGTTGGTGCCGACGCTGCTGGCCATGGCGCTGGTGACGTTTTTGGTGATGCACGCGACGCCCGGGAGCCCGCTCGACCCGGTGTCGGAGGGCGCGAACCCGCTGTCACCGGAGGCGCAGAAGAACCTGGCCAAGTACTACGGCCTCGATCGGCCCCTCCACGAGCAGTTCGTGATCTTCGTGAGCAAAGCCGTGCGCGGCGATTTCGGCAACTCCTTCGTATACAAGACGCGCACCGTACGGGAGATTCTCGTCGAGACGTTCCCGATCTCGCTGCTGCTCGGCTCGATGGCGCTGGCGCTCGCGATCGTCGGCGGCCTCACGCTGGGAGTCCTCGCCTCGATCTATCAGAATCGGATGTGGGACTACGTCTCCGTGAGCCTCGCCACCATCGGCGTCGCCGTGCCCAATTTCGTCCTGGCGGTCTTCCTCATCATCCTCTTCTCGTTCGTCCTGCCGCTGTTCCCGACCGGCGGCTGGGACTCGCCGCGGAACTGGGTGCTCCCGACCGTGGCGCTGGCGCTCGCGCCGATGGGGATCATCGCGCGCTTCACCCGCGCCAGCATGCTGGAGGTCATCCGCGCCGACTACACGCTCACCGCGCGCGCCAAGGGGCTGGGCGAGATCCCCGTCATCTTCAAGCACGCGCTCAAGAACGCGTTCATCCCGGTCGTGACGCTGCTCGGCCCGATGTTCGCCGCGGTCGGCACCGGGTCGTTCTTCGTCGAATCGATCTTTCGCGTGCCGGGGATGGGACGCTTCTTCGTGCTGTCGATGACGGGTCGTGACTATCCGATGATCATGGCGGTCGTGCTGACCTACGGCGCCTTTCTGGCGGTCATGAATCTCGTCGTCGACCTCCTCTATGGCATCCTTGACCCCCGCATCCGGTACTGAGCTGAGCCCCCCCGCGGCCATCGCCGTCGCGCTTCCGGTCGACAGGACACAGGCGCGCACGTCGAGCCTGTGGCGGGATGGGGTGCGCCGGCTGCTGCGCAACAGGCTGGCGCTGGCCGGCGGAATCGTCATCGTCCTGCTGTGCCTGATCGCGATCTTCGCCGATTTTCTCGCCCCGCTTCCGTACACCAAGACGAACTTCGGCCGTCTCAACGAGGCGCCGTCCCGCGCCTACCCGCTGGGCACCGATCAGCTCGGCCGCGACCTGCTCTCCCGGATGATCTACGGCGCGAGGGTGTCGATGCTCGTCGGGCTCGGCGCTCAGGTGGTCATCGTGCTGATCGGCGTGCCGATCGGCGCGCTGTCGGGGTACATTGGCGGCCGTACCGACTTGTTCCTCACCCGCTTCGTCGACGTCATGTACGCGTTCCCGCGCCTGCTGTTCGTGATCCTCGTCATGTCGATGCTGGGCGCCGGGCTCACGAATATCTTCATCGCGATCGGCCTCACCGGCTGGGTCGGGATCGCCCGGCAGACGCGCGCGCAGGTCCTGGCCCTGAAGGAAAAGGAGTTCGTCGACGGTGCGCGCGCGCTCGGCGCCGGGTTCGGCCGCGTGCTCGGGCGCCACGTCATGCCCAACGCGCTCACGCCCATCATCGTCGCGGTGACGTTCGGCATCCCCGAGGCGATCTTCACGGAAGCGGCGCTCTCGTTCATCGGTGTCGGCATCAATCCGCCGACGCCTTCATGGGGACAGATGGTGGGCGAGGGCCAGCAGTACATCCGTTCGTACTGGCATCTTTGTGTGTTTCCGTCGATCGCTATCGCGGTTACCATGCTCTCGTTCGTGTTCTTCGGCGACGGCGTCAGAGATGCGCTGGACCCCAAACTGAAATAGAAGGAGACCCGCTCATGCGTACTCCTCGCATTTCTGACAGCCAGATGGAGCTTCTCGCCACGCGTCTCGCCGCAGTCGGCGTGGGGCGGCGCGATTTCTTGCGAGTCGCCGCGGGGCTGGCGACGCTGGGCGCCGCGGGCTTCAACGCACGTCCGGTCGCCGCCGCCCCCAAGCTCGCCCCCGGCGAGAAGCTCGCCCGCGAGCAACACGTGCGCCTCGGCGGCGGCGGCTGGTGGCAGAACGACCCGTCCAGCCACGACTACAACAAGGACCTGTACTGCTCCGGCGTGCCCGTGCTCTGGGCCGGCCTGATGAAGTTCAACGCGGACTTCCAGCCCGTCCCCTACGTGGCGACCAAGGTGGCGTCCAACGCCGACGGCTCGGTGTGGACCTTCACGCTCCGCAAGGACTCCAAGTGGTCGGACGGCAACCCGTGCACGGCGCGCGACTTCGAGTGGTCGTGGAAACGTCAGATGGACCCGGCCAGCAAGAACCCGTACTCGAGCTACTTCTATGACATCAAGGGCGCCGAGCCCTTCAACAAAGGGAAAGTGCCGGATGCCTCTCAGGTTGGCGTGCAGGCCAAGGACGACTGGACGCTCGAGGTGACGCTCGAAGGACCGCGCGGCTACTTCCCGGTGCTCTCCGCATATCTCGCCGCGTTCCCGGCGCACCGCGCCTCGGTCGAGAAGCACGGCGACAAGTGGACGGAGGCCGCGAACATCGTCTGCAACGGACCCTTTGTTCTCGAGGCCTGGGAGCACAACAAGGTCATGGTCCTCCGCAAGAACAAGCACTTTTTCGACGCGAGGGATGTGACCCTCGACAAGGCCACCATCCCGATCGTCCCGGTGCAGTCGGGGGCTCTACCATACGAGAACAGCGAGCTCGACATCTCGCCGCTTCAGCCGGGCGACCTCAGGCGGCTGCGCGACGATCCCCGGACCAAGGCGCAGGTGTTCCGCTATCCGTTCCCGGGAACCTGGTACCTGATCCCTCAGGCGACGAAGCCGCCCTTCGACAACGTGAAAGTGCGCCGAGCGGTCGGGCACGCCATCGACCGGGAGAGCGTGGTGAAGGTCGCCGACGGCTTCGCCATCCCGGCCCACTCCATGATCCCGACCGGCTTCCCAGGGGCAGTGGACGACAAGAAGATTCGCGACATCCAGCGCTTCGATCCCAAGGCAGCGATGGCGCAGCTCAAGGGCACGCCCTTCGAGGGCGGTCGCAACTGGCCGCGGATCACCCTCACCATGCGCGAAGAGGGCCTCGGGTCCAAGCCGCTGGCGGAGGCCGTCCAGGCCGTCCTGCTCGAGCACCTCAACATGAAGACGGAGCTCGAAGTGCTGGAGCAGCGCGTCTTCCGCGCCGGTTTGTGGAAGAACGATTACCAGTTCGTCTGGATCCGCTGGTTCATGGACTACCCGGATCCGCACAACGAGTACTTCGACACGTTCTATGGCAAGAAGACGGAAGGTCGGCGCCAGGCTTGGGTCAACGACGCCTTCGACAAGGAGCTCGAGGCCGGGCGTGATACCCGGGACGCCAAGAAGCGTCTCGCTAACTACGCCAAGGCCGAAGAGATCATGCAGACCGACGCAGGCTACGTTCCCGTGGCCTGGGTCGCGCGGTGGTGCGCGGCCAAGCCGACGGTGCGCGGGCTGGAGAAGAACAGGCTGGGCGAGACCGTCGTCGAGGGCAACATTTATGTCGACATGCTGCCGCACGTCTACATGGTGGAGAAGGCCTGACCGGATCGCCGAGATCTAGGATCCCGGCCTGCGCGCTCACGACGCTCGAGGGTGGACTAGCCCGCATCCCCGGCCCGCCGAGCTCCGTCACCCACTCGCCCGAACGCAGCTCTTCGAGCTGCGGGCGGGACTCGGGAGTCCCACTTCCGCCCGGCGGGCCGGGGACACCCTGGTGCCACCCGTCCGACGGCGCGGTGCGGTTCGTGAGTAATGCGGGCTAGAGTCGCATCGCCCGCAGGCGGGCGATCCGCTCCTCGAGGGGCGGGTGGGTCGAGAAGAGTCGCATCAGCGTCTGGCCGCTCAGCGGATTCACGATGAACAGATGGGCGGTCGCCGGCGTCGCGTTCGGCATGGGCATCGCCTGGTTCGCCATCTGGAGCTTCTCGAGCGCCTTCATGAGGCCCCACGGGCGCCCGGCCACGCGCGCCCCGGTGGCGTCCGCCTGGAACTCGCGGGAGCGCGAGACGGCCATCTGAACGAGCAGGGCGGCGATCGGCGCCAGGATCGCCAGGAAGATCATCGCGATCGGGTTCGACCCGCCCTCTTCGTCGTCCCGGCTGCGCCCCCCGAACATCGCGGCCCACTGGGCCATGTGCGCGAGGTAGGTGATGGCGCCGGCGAGGGTCGCGGCGACGGTCGAGATGAGCATGTCGCGGTTCTTCACGTGCGAGAGCTCGTGCGCCAGAACGCCTTCGAGCTCTTCCTCGTCGAGGATCCGCAAGATGCCCTCGGTGACGGCCACGACCGCGTGCTCGGGGTTGCGGCCGGTGGCGAACGCGTTCGGGGTCTCGCTGGGGATCAAGTAGACCCGCGGCATCGGGATACCGGCGCGCGTGGTGAGCCGGTGGACGATCGCGTAGAGCCGGGGTGCGGCGGCCTCATCGACCGGTTGGGCCCCATACGCGGCGAGGACGATCTTGTCGGAGAACCAGTAGCTCACGAAGTTCATGACCAGGGCGAGGAAGAACGCGATGAACATTCCCTGGCGGCCCCCGAGCGCGCCTCCCAGCAAAACGAGCATCACTGTCAGGACGGCCAACAGTAGCCCGGTCTTAAACATGTTTGACATGGTCGAAGCCTAACAGAGGCCTCCTGACGGGTCAAATCCCGCCCCGGACAGGTCAAATGCCTTGACTTGCGGCCGCCACGGCCGATATACTGACCCGGCTTGAGTGAAAAATCGTTTGTTGACGAAGAGTTAGGGGTCATGATCGTTCGAGTTCCAGATATACCGAGTGAGGGGTTGACGGTGACCGAGGCGGCCGCGCTGGGGTCGGTCTATCGCGACCCGGCGTGGCGACTGCTCGACGTGAATCTCCGCCTGGAACGGGACGGTGTCGACGTCCTCGTGACGGGCGAGCTCCGGGCGAGCGTCTCGCAGGCCTGCGGGCGCTGCCTCGAGCCCTCGCCGGCCGAGGTCACGGCCCCTGTCGATGTGCGGCTGGTGCCTCGCCCGACCACCGCCGACACCGTCGAGCTCGCGCCTGACGATCTGGACGTGGACTTTTATAACAACGGCGAGGTCGACATCGGCGGACTGATCGAGGCCGAGACGACGCTCGCGTTACCCATGAAGCCGCTGTGCCGCGAAGGGTGCCGTGGGCTCTGTCGGGTCTGCGGCGTGAACCGGAACGTGGCCCCGTGCGCGTGCCCAGAACGCCCGCCGGACCCGCGTCTGGCCGCCCTCAAGGACCTGGCCGCGCGGCTGCCGCACTAGGAGAAACCGCATGCCTCTGCCGAAACGACGCCACTCCAAGACGCGAGGACGAAAACGCCGCACGCACTACAAGCTGGCCGCCCCGACGCGCTCGGTGTGCCCGCAATGCCGCGAGGCCAAGCTGCCGCATCGCGTCTGTCCGCACTGCGGGTACTACAAGGGCCGAGAGATCGTCGCCGTCGAAGGGACCTAGCCGATCTCCACGCCGCCGACAACATGAAGATGGCCAACGGAGACGGCGCGCCGTCCCGCATGAAGGTCGCCGTGGACGCGATGGGAGGCGACTACGGTCCCCGAGTCGTGGTCGAGGGCGCGGTGGCCGCCGTTCGGGAGTTCGGCGCGTCCATCATTCTCGTGGGCGACCGGGCGGCGATCGACCGTGAGGTCGTCCGGCTCGAGGCCCAGAACCTGGCGCTCGAGATCCGCCATGCCTCGCAGGTCGTCGGGATGGCGGAGAGCCCGTCGCAGGCGCTCCGCCGCAAGCGTGACTCGTCGCTGCGGGTCGCCGCCGAGCTCGTCAAGGAAGGTCAAGCCTCCGCCCTCATCTCGGCCGGCAACACCGGGGCCGCGATGGCCATCGCGATGTTCGTCATCGGGGTCCTGCCCGGCGTGGATCGGCCGGCGATCGCGGCGGTCCTGCCGAATCTCCGCAAATTCACGATTCTGATCGACGCCGGTGCGAACGTCGATCCGAAGGCCATGCACCTCCTACAGTTCGCCGTCATGGGCCACGTCTACGCACGCGACATCCTCGGGCTCGACAGCCCGCGCGTCGGGCTCCTGTCGGTCGGCGAGGAAGAGGGCAAGGGGAACGAGCTCACGAAGGAGGCGTACGAGCAGCTCCGCGAGTCGTCGCTGAACTTCGTGGGCAACGTGGAGGGGCGCGACATCTACAACGGCCGATGCGACGTCATCGTCACCGACGGCTTCACCGGCAACGTCGCGCTGAAGATCTCCGAGAGCCTCGCCGAGATGCTGGGCGCCATGATCAAGGAAGAGCTCATGCGGGACACGCGGTCGAAGATCGGCGCGAAGCTCGCGATGCCGGCCTTCGAGCGATTTCGTCGCCGCATCGACTATACCGAGATGGGCGGCGCCCCGATGCTCGGCATTGACGGCGCCGCCATCATCTGTCACGGTGCATCGCCGGTGAAGGCCATCAAGAACGCGGTGCGGGTGGCGCAGGAGTGGGCCAGCGCCGGGCTCAACGAGCACATCAAGGCCGCGCTGGAGGCCGAGGTGGCGCGCGGCGGCCGAGAGGGGGGACGTGAATGACGCGAGCGAGGATCACAGGAGTCGGCGCGTTCCTCCCCAAACGGATCCTGACGAACGCCGATCTCGAGAAGATGGTCGAGACGAACGACGAGTGGATCGTGCAGCGGACCGGCATCCGCGAGCGCCGCATCGTCGATGAGAACGAGGCGACGTCCGACCTGGCCGTGCGCGCGGCGCAACAGGCGCTCGAGCGAGCCAACCTGCTGCCGGAAGACGTCGAGTTCATCGCGGTCGGGACGACCTCCCCGGACATGATCTTCCCGACGGTCGGCAACATCGTCCAGCACCGCCTCGGCTGCCGGCGCGCCGGCTCCGTGGACATGCTCGCGGCATGCGCGGGCTCGATCTACAGCCTGTCGATCGGCTCTCAGTTCATCCAGACCGGAAAGTACCGGCGGGTGCTCTGCATCGGCGCCGAGACCCTCTCGCGGATCACCGACTTCACCGATCGGGGCACGTGCGTGCTCCTCGCCGACGCGGCAGGGGCGGCGGTGCTCGAGCCGTCCGACGACGAGCGCGGGATCATCGACTTCGATCTCTACTCCGACGGCCAGTACTGGGACCTGCTCTACATGCCGGGGGGCGGCTCGCGCCATCCCGCGACCAAGGAGACCGTCGAGGCGCGGATGCACTACGCGAAGATGAAGGGCAACGAGGTCTTCAAGGTCGCCGTGCGCCTGTTCGTCGATTGCGCCGAGCGGATCCTGGCGCGCAACGGATTCACGGCGGCCGACGTGAACCTGTTCATCCCGCACCAGGCGAATCTCAGGATCATCGAGGCCGCCGCCAAACGGGTCGCCCTGCCGATGGAGCGCGTGTTCGTCAACGTCGACCGCTACGGCAACACCGGCGCCGCGTCGGTGTACGTCGCGCTCGAAGAGGCTATCGCCGGCGGCCGACTGAAGCGTGGCGACCTCGTGCTCATCGTCGCACTCGGGGGCGGCTTCGCCTGGGGAGCTGCCCTGATGCGCTGGTGAAGCCGATCGATCGGGTGAGAGTTGAAGGGTTGACGGGGCGAGCGGAGCCACTCACATCTGAAGCGCATCGGGTGAGATCGGCCGTGTCGGAGCCACCCGCTTCTATCTCAGGCCACCCTCGGTGCAAGCCGACCTCACGGCACCCGTTACAATGACCAAGCCGACCTCACGTCACCCGTTACAATGACCAAGGCCAGCTCACGGCACCCGCTACAATGACCATCGCGTTTCTCTTCCCCGGCCAGGGCTCGCAGGCGGTCGGGATGGGCAAGGGCTTCTACGAGTCCTCCCCCGGCGCCAAGGCCGTCTTCGAGGAGGCGAACGCCGCGCTCGGATTCGACCTCGCCCGGCTCGTGTTCGAGGGGCCCGAGGCGGAACTGGCGCTCACCGCGAACACGCAGCCCGCGGTCCTCACCACATCGGTGGCGGCGGTCGCTGCCTGCGCCGAGCGCGGCCTACGGCCCGCGCTGACGGCCGGCCACAGCCTCGGCGAGTACACCGCGCTGGTCGTCGCGGGCGCGCTCCGCTTCTCCGACGCGGTACGGATCGTGCGCAAGCGGGGCGAGTTCATGCAGGACGCGGTGCCCGTCGGGACCGGCGCGATGGCGGCGATCATGGGCATCGAGCTGGGGGCGGTCGAGCAGGTGTGCGCCGAAGCCGCCCGGGGCGAGGTGGTCGAGATCGCGAACGTGAACTCGGCGCTCCAGATCGTCATCGCCGGCCACCGGGCCGCCGTCGAGCGTGCCGTGGCGCTCGCCACCGAGCGGGGCGGGAAGATGAGTGTGATGCTCCCGGTGAGCGCGCCCTTCCATTGCTCGCTCATGACGCCGGCCGGCGGCAAGCTCGCGCGCGAGCTCGACGCGGCTCAGGTCGCCGATCCCGCCGTGCCGGTGGTCCGCAACGTCGACGCCGGGGTCACCCGCAAGGCGGAGGACGTGCGGCCCTTCCTGCTGCGCCAGGTCGCCAGCCCGGTCCGGTGGACGGAGTGCGTGCTCCGGCTGGCCGCGGAGGGCGCGACGGCGTTCGTCGAGGTCGGCCCCGGACGGGTGCTCTCGGGTCTGCTCCGGCGCATCGTCGACGGCGCGCGGGGACACTCGATCGAGGATCCGGCCGGCCTCGAGCGCGTGCTCGGGGCCGTCGGGGGCGGGACCGAGGCGAGTCGATGAAGGGCCCGCTCGACGGCAAGGTCGCGATCGTCACCGGCGGAAGCCGCGGGATCGGCGCCGAGATCGGGGCGCGGCTGGCCGAGGACGGCGCGGCCGTGGTAGTCTCGGGGCGCGACGGCGACCGTTTGCAACGCACCGTGCGCGACCTGGAAGCGCAGGGCCGGGCGGCGCTCGGTGTCGCCGCCGATGTCGCGAGCCGCGAGGATTGTGAGCGGCTCGTGAACGCGGCGCGACAGCACTTTGGACGCGTGGACGTCCTCGTCAACAATGCCGGCATCACGCACGACGAGTTGCTCGTCCGCATGAAGGACGAGGACTGGGATCGCGTGATCGAGGTGAACCTCCGCGGCGCATTCCTGATGACGCGCGCGGTGAGCAAGGCGCTGGTCAGACAGAAGAACGGTGGGCGCATCATCAACATCACGTCGACCGCCGGCGCGATGGGCAATGCCGGTCAGGTGAACTACTCCGCGGCGAAGGCCGGGCTCATCGGGTTCACGAAGGCGGCGGCGCGCGAGCTGGCGCACTGGTCCATTCTGGTGAATGCCGTGGCCCCGGGGTTGATCGAGACGGACATGACCGCGACACTGCCGCCGGCCGCCCGCGACGCCCTGCTCGCCCAGGTGCCGCTCAAGCGCATCGGAACCGCCCGCGAAGTGGCCGAGATGGTACGATTCCTCGCCGGAGACGGGTCGACCTACGTGACGGGCCAGGTCTTCCACGTCAACGGCGGCCTATATATGTAACTCATCCTTTTCCGTGGAGGTGACGGGTTCATGGCGAAGTCAGTGGATGAGAAGGTGAAGGACATCATCGTCGAGCAGCTCGGGGTGGAGGAAGACGACGTCACCCCCGCGGCGAAGTTCATCGAGGACCTGGGGGCCGACTCCCTGGACACGGTGGAGCTCGTAATGGCCCTCGAGGAGCACTTCGACATCCAGATCCCCGACGAGGACGCCGAGAAGATCGTGACCGTCGGCGACGCGGTCCAGTACATCAAGGACAACTCGTAGACGGTGAGCGAGCGCAGGGTCGTCGTGACGGGGCTCGGGGCCCTCACGCCGGTGGGCAACACGGCGGATGAATTCTGGTCCGCCCTCACGCAGGGCCGTTCGGGCGTGGGGCCGATCACGAAGTTCGACGCCACCGACTATCCGACCCGCATCGCCGGCGAGGTGCGGAACTTCGACCCGCTGAACTTCGTGGACAAGAAGGAAGCGCGGCGGCTCGACCCCTATCTCCTGTACGCGGTGGCGGCTGCGGCCCTGGCCGTCCAGGACGCCGCGCTCGATACCGGCAAGGTCGACGGCGCGCGGTTCGGCGTCCTGATCGGCTCGGGCATCGGCGGGATCACGACGCTCCTCGAGACGCACCGGATTCTCCTCGAGAAGGGCCCCGACCGGGTCTCGCCCTTCTTCATTCCGATGATGATCGTGAACATGGCGTCCGGGCTGGTGTCGATGCGCTTCGGCGCCAAGGGACCGAACTCCTCCGTGGTCACCGCGTGCGCCACCGGGAACCACGCCATCGGCGACTCCTTCAAGATCATCCAGCGCGGCGACGCCGACGTGATGATCGCGGGGGGCGCGGAGGCCATCGTCGTTCCGCTCACGATCGCCGGCTTCTGCTCGATGAAGGCGATGTCCACCCGCAACGACGAGCCGGCGAAGGCCATGCGGCCGTTCGACGCCAACCGCGACGGCTTCGTGTGCGGCGAGGGCGCCGGCGTCGTGGTTCTCGAGTCGCTCGACCACGCGCTCTCGCGTGACGCGCGTATCTACGCCGAGATCATAGGCTACGGGATGACCGGGGACGCCCACCACATGACGGCGCCCGATCCGGAGGGCGACGGCGCGGCGCGGGCGATGGCCGCCGCGCTCCATGATGCCGGGCTCGACGTCTCCGCCGTCGGCTACATCAACGCCCACGGGACGTCGACGCTGTACAACGACAAGTTCGAGACGCTCGCGATCAAGCGGGTCTTCGGCGACCACGCGCGGCGCCTGGCCGTCTCCTCGACCAAGTCGATGACGGGGCACATGCTGGGCGCCGCCGGTGGCGTCGAGGCGATCGCGACCGCGCTGGCGCTCCACCACGGGTTGCTGCCGCCGACCATCAACTACGAGACGCCCGATCCCGACTGCGACCTCGACTACATTCCCAACCAGGCGCGCAAGCAGGACGTCGAGGTGGCGCTCTCGAACGCCTTCGGTTTCGGCGGCACGAACGCCACGCTGGCTTTCCGCACGTTCCTCCGGTAGGTGGACTCGCTCCGCGTCACCGAGCTCGAGCGGCGGCTCGGCTACCGGTTCCGCGACCCGCTCCTCCTCGAGCAGGCGCTCACTCACACCTCGTACGCCAACGAGCACCCGCCGGCGGCGGATCACGAGCGGCTCGCGTTCCTCGGCGACGCGGCGCTCGCCCTGGTCGTCGCCGAGCACGTCGCCGCGGCCGACCCGGCGGCGCCGGTCGGCGTCCTCACGCCGCGGCGCGCCGAGCTGGTCGCGGGCGCGCGCCTGGCGCGGTGGGCCGTGGAGCTCGCGCTGGGCCCGCTGCTGCGCCTGGGCCGCGGCGAAGACCAGTCGGGCGGCCGGACGCGCGAATCGATCCTGGCCACCGCGCTCGAGGCCGTGCTCGGCGCGATCTATCGCGAGGCCGGGCTCGGCGCGGTGCGGGACGTGATCGGCCGTCTGGCCGCGTGGTAGCCTGAAGCCATGCGCTGGTGGCCGATTCGCGCACGCCGTCTGCCGGCTCCGCCTCCGCCTCCGCCGGAGGAGATGCTCGTCACCGAGGATCAACTACGCCGGAACGTCGAGGACATCCTGGTCGTGCGCGACCGGCAGATTCGGGGCGGCATCTTCGTGTTCCGCGGCGTCCTCATGACCACGCCCGCGCGTGCACTCGACGTGCTCCTCGAGCGCTTCCGGCCGCTCGGCTACACACCGTTCCTGCGCGAGGAGGCGGGCGTCGTCGCCGTCCAGGCGTGG
Organism: Binatia bacterium; assembly: GCA_035635995.1. Taxonomy (GTDB): domain Bacteria; phylum Methylomirabilota; class Methylomirabilia; order Rokubacteriales; family CSP1-6; genus AR31. Next base: position 19,557 of record DASPZZ010000344.1, read on the forward strand.
CCGCTCGTCGAGCCCGTCGCGTCCTGGCGAGTCGGCGTGAACGTGCTGTTGTTCTTTCTGACGATCCTGTCGACGCTGGTCGCCGGGCTCTCGTTCGCGGGGTCCCCGACCTTCGACGCGTTGCGCTCGTCTCCGTCGGCCGCCCGGTTCCTGGCCGGTGTGCCGTTCGCGTTCACGCTGATGGCGATTCTGGGCGTGCACGAGCTCGGCCACTACTTCACGGCCCGCTACTACCGCGCGACGGTGAGCCTGCCGTACTTCATCCCCGCGCCCTTTCTGTTCGGGACGCTCGGGGCCATCATCCTCATGCGCTCGCCGGCCCGCGATCGCAACTCGCTGTTCGACATCGCCGCGGCGGGCCCGCTGGCGGGACTGGCCATCGCGTTTCCGGCGAGCCTGCTGGGTTTCGCGTGGTCCACGGTCGTGCCGGCGCCGCCCGAGGGGTCTCTCGCGTTCGGCCATTCGCTGCTCACGTACGCGCTTTCGTATCTGCGCTTCGGCGCGATCCCGCCGGGATACATGCTGTTCACGCATCCGATGGCCGACGCGGCGTGGGCTGGATTCCTCGTCACGGCCTTGAACCTCTTCCCGGTGGGCCAGCTCGACGGGGGGCGGATCGCCTACGCGCTGTTCGGCCGGCACCACCGCGCCATCGGCAAAGCGACCGTCGTGGGCCTGCTCCTCCTCGGGGTCGGATCATTTCTCTGGACCCTGCGGGTGTCGGGCGGCGACATGGTGGTGGCCCTGGGGTCTTCGCTGAACTGGTTCGTCTGGGCGGGCCTCATCTCGTTGCTCGTCGGCTTTCATCACAGTCCGCCCCTCGACGACCTGTCGCCGATATCGTCCGGTCGCCGCGTCGTCGGCATCGCCTGCCTCGCCCTCATGGTGCTGATGATCCCGCTCGTCGTGATCCATTGACGTATGGGACGTGTGGCTCGATCGGTAGCGGTCGAACACTCAGAGACGTATCGGAGCCTCACCGGGCGCTGCGAGGAGGCTTCCATGAAGTATTCGCGGGGTCCGGTCTCGGTCGCGCTCGTCGCGCTACTCGTCGCCGTCATCGCCGCCGCGCCCCCGGCGCCCGCGGAGGCGCCGGCGGGCCAGGTCACGTGGGCCATCGGGGTGTCGCTGCCGCCGGCGTGGTTCGATCCGGCCGAGGCGACCGGTCTCCTCATCCCCTTCGCGGTTTATTACGCGCTCCACGATGCGCTCGTGAAGCCGATGCCCGGCAACGCCATGGCGCCGAGCCTGGCGGAGTCGTGGAGCGCTTCGCCGGACGGGCTCACGTACGAGTTCGTGCTGCGTCAGGGCATCCGCTTCCACAACGGCGATCTGATGACGGCCGACGACGTGAAGTTCTCCTTCGAGCGCTACCGCGGCGTTTCGGCGAAGGTGTTGAAGGAACGGGTGGGGCAGGTCCAGGTCGTCGACCCGCACCGCATACGCTTCCTGCTCAAGCAGCCGTGGCCCGACTTCCTCATCTTCTATGCGACGCCTGCGACCGGCGCGGCGTGGATCGTCCCGCGGAAGTACGTCGAGAAGGTCGGCGACGACGGCTTCAAGAGAGCCCCGGTGGGCGCCGGACCGTACCGGTTCGTCTCGTTCACGCCTGGCGTCGAGCTCGTGCTGGACGCATACGAGCAGTACTGGCGGAAGAGCCCGAGCGTCAAGCGCCTCGTGCTCAAGTCTGTGCCCGACGAGGTCACGCGGCTGGCGATGCTCAAGCGCGGGGAAGCCGACGTCGGCTACGTCTTCCGCGGCCCCGCCGCCGAGGACGTGCGGCGTACGCCGGGTCTCACGCTGAAACCGGTCCAGTTCTACGGGGAGCAATGGCTGCTCTTCACCGACCAGTGGGATCCGAAGTCGCTCTGGGCCGACCGTCGGGTGCGTCTGGCCGTCAACCACGCGATCGACCGCCAGGCCATCAACCAGTCGCTGACCCTCGGGTTCTCGCGGATGACAGGCAGCATCATCCCGCGCGACTTCGAGTTCGCCTGGCCGACCCCGCCATACCCCTACGACCCGCGGAAGGCCAAGCAACTGCTGACAGAGGCCGGGTACCCGCTGGGCTTCGAGGGAGAGTTCTGGACGGACACCGGCTTCGCCGATCAGACGGAAGCCATCGCCAGCTATCTCGCGGCGGTCGGGATTCGCATGAAGATTCGCAGCCTCGAGCGCGCCGCGTACTTCACCCAGCTCCGGGAGAAGAAGCTCCGGCCGCTCGTGTACGTGGCGAGCGCGACGTACGGCAACGCGGCGACACGCATCGACGCGTTCGTGGCGGCCGGCGGTCTCTACACGTACGGCAGCTACACCGACATCGAGGGGCTCATCCAGGAGCAGGCGGCGGAGCGCGATCGAAAGCGACGTGAGGCGACGCTGCAGAGGATCCAGCAGCTCATGCACGAGCGGGCGATGTTCGCGCCCATCTGGGACATCGTCAGCCTGCACGGATATGGCCCCCGGGTGGCCGAGCCGGCGCTGGGGCTCATCGGCAGGTACCTCTGGAGCGGCCCCTACGAGGACGTCAGGCTGAGGGACCGTTGAGGATCAACAGTCGGGCCGCCGGCGCTCACGCGGCCGAGGAGCACCAGGCCGACGATGAAGAAGAGGCCGACGGCGACGATGGCCACGCGCTGATTGCCGGAGAGGAGCCACGACACGGCGCCGAAGACCACCGGCCCGAGCACCGCCCCCGTCTTGCCGACCAGGGAGTAGAAGCCGAAGAACTCGGCCTCGCGCTCGGCCGGCACGAGCGTCGCCATGAAGGTCCGGCTCGCCGCCTGGACGGCGCCGAGCCCGGATCCGGCGAGGATCGCGACCACCCAGAAATGCCACTTGGCCTGCACCAGGAAGGCGAGCACGGTGACCACCGCCCACTGCACGAGCGTCACCCGGACGACGAACTTGGGGCCGCGCAGGTCGGTCGGCCGCGCCCAGGCGGCCGAGCCCACGAGGGCGGAGATCTGGACCAGCATGAACAGGATGATGATCTCCTTGAACGAGAAGCCGAGGGTCTTGGCGGCGAAGACGCCCGCGAAGGTCACGACCGTGTTCACCCCGTCCTCGTAGATCAGGTACGAGGCGAGAAAACGGCGCATCTGCGCCCGTTCGGGCGCGGTCAGGATTTCGCGCAGGGTGGCGAGGGTGAGGCGCGCGCCGCGCGCGGCGGCGACGCGGATCGGCATCGCGTGGCGCTCGTCGGCCGGAAGGACGATGAACGACGGTAGCGAGGTCGCGGCGAAGAGCACCGCGGCCGAGAGAAAGCAGCCCCAGAACGCTTCGGCGGCCGCGAACGGATACGCGGCCAGGAACGCGACGAGCGACCCGGCGTAGCCGACGGCGAACCCCGCCGCCGAGACCCGGCCGAGCTGCTCGGGTCGCGCGATGCGCGGGAGATAGGAGTTGTAGTAGACGACCGCCGACTCGTACGTGACGACACCGACGACGGCGAGCACCCAGCCCCAAATGACCATCCCCGGGCGCACCGTCGCCATGAGCGCGGTCGTGACGATGCAGACCACCGTGAAGCCGACGAAGAAGCGCTTGCGCGCGCCGGCATGATCGGCGATGCCGCCGAGCAGGGGTGACGTGATCGCGCCGATGACCATGGCGGTGGAGATCGCCGCGCCCCAGAGGAAATCTCCGTGCCCGGTGGCGTTGCCGACGACCAGGTTCGCGTAGTACGCGGGGTAGACGGTCGAGAGAACGATCGCCGCGAACGCGGAGTTGGCGAAGTCGTACAGCGTCCACGCGACGATCGTGCGCTGCGGCGACGCCGGCACGGCGGCAGGATGACACAGGCCCGGCGGGTACGCTACTATCCGCGTGATGCCGGGACGGCTCGATCGCAAGCAACTCGAGCAGCTCATCGAGAAGGGCGACGTCGACACCGTGCTGACCGTCTTCCCCGACACGTTCGGCCGGCTGATGGGCAAGCGCGTCGTGGGCAGCTACTTCCTCGATCACGTCGTCGACGACGGCGCCCACGCCTGCATCTATCTCTTCACCGTCGACATGGAGATGGAGCCGCTCCCCGGGTTCAAGCTCACCTCGTGGGAGCGCGGGTACGGGGACATGAAGATGGTCCCGGACCTGACGACGCTGCGGCTCATCCCGTGGCTGCCGAAGACCGCGCTCGTCTTCTGCGACGTCTACACCGAGGAGGGCGAGCGGATCGAAGAGGCGCCCCGGTGGATTCTCAAGCGCCAGCTCGAGCGCGCGGCGTCGCTGGGCTACGTCGTCAAGACCGCGGCCGAGCTCGAGCTCTACTGCTTCAAGGAGTCGTTCGAGGAGGCGCGCCGAAAGCGCCACCACGATCTCACGCCGGTGTCGGGCTACCTCGAGGACTACCACATCCTGCAGACCTCGAAGGAAGAGCCGCTGATCCGTGCGATCCGCAACGGCATGGAGGGCGCGGACGTCCCGGTCGAGACCTCGAAGGGCGAGTGGGGGCGCGGGCAGGAGGAGATCAACCTCCGCTACGCGGAGGCGCTCGAGATGGCCGACCGCACCGCGCTCTACAAGCACGGCGCGAAGGAGATCGCGCACCTCCACGGGTCCGCCGTCACCTTCATGGCCAAGTACGACATGGCGGCCGCGGGCTCCTCCTTCCACCTGCACTCCTCGCTCTGGGACAAGACCGGCCGCAAGCCGCTGTTCGCGGGCGCCGGCCGGGGCGCCCGTACGACGAGCACGCCGCTCTTCGGTCAGTGGCTGGCGGGCCAGATGGGGATGGCGCGCGAGTTCGCCTACTTCTACGCTCCGGGTGTGAATTCCTACAAGCGCTACCAGTCCGGATCGTTCGCGCCCACGCGCATCGTGGCCGGCTGGGACAACCGCACGTGCGGCTTCCGACTCTGCGGGGAAGGCGGGGGCTTCCGTGTCGAGAACCGGATTCCCGGCGCCGACGCGAATCCCTATCTGGCCTTTGCGGCCACGATCGCCGCCGGGCTGCACGGCATCGCCGGCCGCTTGAAGGCGCCGAAGCTCTACGAGGGCAACGCCTACGAGGACGCGACGCTGCCCCAGGTGCCCAAGACGCTCCGCGAGGCGATCGCCGAGCTCGAGCGCTCGAAGGTGGCGCGCGCGGCGTTCGGCGACCGCGTGGTCGAGCACTACCTGCACACCGCGCGCCTGGAGCAACAGGCCTTCGACCAGGTCGTGACCGACTGGGAGCTGGCCCGCAACTTCGAGAGGATCTAGCGAGGGTGAGCGACCGAGAGTGGATCCTGCTGAACCCGGGCCCGGCGAACACGAGCCGAGAAGTTCGCGCGGCCCTCGTGATGCCCGACCTCTGCCATCGCGAGCCGGAGTTCTTCGAGGTGATGCGCGACTGCCGCGAGCGCCTCGTGCGCCTGGCCGAGGGCGGGGACGGATTCGCCGCGATCCTCTTCACCGGCTCGGGCACCGCGGCCGTCGAAGCGGCGGTGTGCTCCGTGGTGCCGGCGGCGGGCGGGCTCCTGGTCGTCGACAACGGCGTCTACGGCGACCGCCTCCTGCGGATCGCGCGCGCCCACGGCATTCCGACCCGGGTGCTCAGCTACGACGTCACCACGCCGGCCCGGCCGGACGACGTGAGCGCCGCGCTGCGCGCGGAGCCGGCGCTGACCCACGTCGCGGTCGTGCACCACGAGACGACGACGGGCGTCCTCAACCCGGTCGCCGACATCGTGCGCGCCGCCGCGCGGGAAGGGCGGCGCGTCCTGGTCGACGCGATGAGCTCGCTGTTCGGCGAGCCGCTCGACGTCACGCAGGACGGCATCGACTTCGTCATGGCCAGCGCCAACAAGTGCCTGCAGGGCGTTCCCGGCGTCTCGTTCGTCCTCGCCCGGCGGAGCGCGCTCGACGCGCTCCGGGGCAAGCCGCCCCGGAGCGTCTATCTCGACCTCGGCAATCACTACGCCACCCAGGAGCAGGACAACACCCCCTTCACGCCCGCGGTGCAGGTGCTGCACGCGATGCGGCAGGCGCTACGCGAGCTCGAGAAGGAGGGCGTGGCGGAGCGGATCGCCCGGTACGCGGAGAACGCGCGCGTGCTGCGCCGGGGCATGACCGCGCTCGGCTTCGAGATCCTGGTACCCGAGGCCGCGCGCTCGAGCATCCTCACGACCTTCCGGCTCCCGGCGGGCATCGCGTACGAGCCGCTCCACGACGCCATGAAGCGTCGCGGCTACATCATCTACGCTGGGCAGGGTGACATCCGGAAGTACGCCTTCCGCGTGTCGAACATGGGAACGCTCACCCCCCGCGACATGCGCGGGGTCGTCGACGCCTTCGCGGCGACCCTCGACGAGCTGCGCGCGGCCGGGGCCGGGCGATGAGCGGGCGGCTCGCCGGGAAGGTCGCGCTCATCACCGGCGGCGGCATGGGCATGGGACGCGAGACGGCCCTGCTCTTCGCCGAAGAGGGCGCCCGGGTCGTCGTCGCCGACATCGACGCCGGGGCGGCGGCGGAGACGGCCGCCCGGGTCGAAAAGGCGGGCGGTCAGGCGCTCGCGGTCACGGGCGACGTCGCGCTCGAGGCCGACGTGCAGCGGATGGTCGAGGACGGCGTGCGGCGCTTCGGCGCGCTCCACGTCCTGCACAACAACGCCGGCGTCCTCTGGAAGGATCGCGACCGCTCCGTGCTCGAGACCGAGGACCGCTGGTGGGACCGCGTCATGGCGATCAACCTCAAGTCGGTGTTCTGGGTCACAAAGCACGGCATCCCCCATCTTCGGCGCGCGGGCGGCGGCTCGATCATCAACATGGGCTCCGTCTCCGCCCTCGCCGGCTTCACGCGAGCCCAGGACGCGTACACCGCCGCGAAGGGCGCCCTCATCTCGCTGACCAAGTCGCTGGCGATCCAGTTCGCCCGGGACCAGATCCGCTGCAACGTGATCCACCCCGGGATCGTCGACACGCCGCTCCAGGCGCCCTATCTCACGGACGCGATCCGCAAGGAGTTCGAGACCGGGATCCCGCTGGGACGAATCGCGCAGCCCCGCGAGATCGCCTACGTCGCCCTGTTCCTGGCGAGCGACGAGTCCTCGTTCATGACGGGCGCGGAGCTGGTCGTCGACGGCGGCTTCACCGCCGGATGACGCGCGATTAGTCCCGCTCGCGTCGTCATCATCGGCGGCATCGCGTACGGCTACGTGCCCGTGTCGGCGTCCGCGCCCGGCACCCGCCTCGCGGTCGAGGTGTTCGGCGACGCGATGGCCGCCACCGTGAGCCGCGAGCCGCCGTACGATCCCAAGGGACAGAGGGTCATCAGGGGAGGAGGCGACTGAGATGAGGATCGAAACGATCGCGGTCCACGCCGGCACGCACGTCGATCCCGGGACCGGCGCGGTGACGCCCGCGATCCATCCGTCCACGACCTTCGAGCGGGATCCGGATGGCTCGTACCCGCGCGGATTCCTCTACGCGCGCAACAGCAACCCCAATCGCGAGGCGCTCGAGGACTGTCTGGCCGCCCTCGAGCGGGGCGAGGCGGCCGCCGCCTTCGCGTCGGCCTCGGCCGCGACGTCCGCCATCTTGCTGTCCCTGAGCCCCGGTGATCACGTCGTCGCGCCGATCGATGCCTACCACGGGACCTCGCGACTGCTGCGCGAGACCTTTCGGCACTGGGGCCTCGTCACCACCTTCGTCGACATGACCGACATCGCGGCGGCGCGCGCGGCGATCAGGGCGAACACACGGCTCGTCTGGGTCGAGACGCCCTCGAACCCAATGTGGAGGATCACCGACATCGCGGCGCTCGGCGAGATCGCCCACGCGGCCGGGGCGCTCTACGTCTGCGACAACACCACGGCGACGCCGGTGCTCCAGTCGCCGCTCCAGCTCGGCGCCGACCTGGTCCTGCACGCCACGACCAAATACCTGGGCGGCCACGGCGACGTGCTCGGTGGCGCCGTCGTGTCGCGGCGCCGCGACGAGCTGTTCGAACGGATCCGCGCGGTCCAGGTGTCGGGGGGCGCCGTGCCCTCGCCGTTCGACTCCTGGCTCGTCCGCCGTGGGCTCCGGACGCTTCCATACCGGGTCCGCGCGCATTCCGAGAACGCCCTCCGGGTCGCAACCTTCCTCGACGGCCACGGGCGCGTCGAGAAGGTCCACTACCCCGGGCTCCCGACGCACGCCGCCCACGACGTCGCCCGCCGTCAGATGACGGCCTTCGGTGGGATGCTGTCGGTGCAGGTGAGGGGCGACGGCGCGCGCGCGCTGGAAGTCGCCGCGAAGCTCCGCGTCTTCACGCGGGCGACGAGCTTCGGCGGGACGGAGAGCCTCGTCGAGCATCGCGCGTCGATCGAGGGCGCCGGCACCCGCACGCCGGAAAACCTCCTGCGGCTGTCGATCGGCCTGGAGCACCCGGACGACCTGATCGACGACCTCAGCCAGGCGCTGGCATGAGGATGGCGAGCCAGTGAGGCTCACCGGGCGTGCCGTCTACGACCTCTCGGGCGGCCGCGCGACGTACTGAAGCAGCGTCATCTTCGAGA
>DASPZZ010000345.1:0-3158 GCA_035635995.1 Binatia bacterium
CTCGAGACGATCGTCGCCTGGATCAAGCGCGAGCTGACGCTCGACACGGCGCCGGCGTGACGGCCGGCGCCGCGCTCGACGCCGCCCGCGTCGGCCGGGACGGTGCCTTGAAGCTCCGCTTCGAGCGGCGCGGTCCGGCGACCGTCGTCGCGGGCTGCCGCTACACCCTGCCGCTCCAGGTCCTGGCGCCCGTCGCACTCGACGATCCCGCGGCGATCGTGTCGATCCTCAATCCGACGGGTGGTCTCGTCGGCGGCGACCGACTCTCGATCGACGTCCACGTGGCGGCCGGAGCCCACGCGGTTCTCACCACGCCCTCGGCGACCCGGGTGTACCGCACCGCGGGCGAGCCGACCGTCCAGGCCGTGCGCCTCTCGGTCGGGCCGCGCGCCGTCGTCGAGTGGGTGCCCGATCACACCATCCCGTTCGCGGGCTCGGCCTTGCGACAGACGATCGACGTCGTCCTGGAGGAGACCGCCGGGCTCATCCTCGTCGACGCCTTCTCCGCCGGCCGGATCGCGCTCGGCGAAGCGTGGCGGTTCGACGTTCTCGAGAGCGCCGTCTCGGTCCGCGACCCGCGCGGGTGGCTCCTGCACGACCGGTTCGTCCTGCGGGGTCGCGCCGGCCACCAGGGCTTCGACGGGCTCGGCTTCGCGGAGTCGCATCCGTACTTCGCGTCGATCGCGATCATCGGGGCATTCGACGCAGGCCGCCTCGCGGCCGACGTCGAGCGCCTCGGCGCGGACGGCGGCGCCGCGAGCCTCGGGGTGGCCGTACTCCCGCGCGGCGGGGCGCTCGTCCGCTGCCTGGCGCCGACTGCGCCCGCGCTCATCGATGCGATCGAGGGCTGCTGGCGGATAGGGCGCGGGGCGCTGCTCGGGCTGCCGCCGCTCGCGCTGCGGAAGGGATGAGAGGGGTGGCGTAATTGTGACGTTTCCGTTACACTCTGGCACGGGTCAATGTTCAACCTGATCCCGAAGGAAGTCCGGTTCTTCGACTACTTCGAAGAGCAGTCCCAGCACATCATCCGGGCCGCCGCGTTGCTGCACGAGATGGTCCACAACTTCGGCGATGCCCGGGCCAAGGCCCACGCGATCAAAGAAGTCGAGCACCAGGGCGACCACACGACGCACGAGATCATCAAGAAGCTGAACACGACCTTCATCACGCCGATCGACCGCGAGGACATCCACGACCTGGCCTCGCGTCTCGACGACGTGCTCGACTACATCGAGGCCGCCGCGGAGCGGCTGGTCGTCTACCGCATCAAGGAGCCGACCTCGGCGTGCCGGGCGATGGCCGAGGTCATCGTGCACACCACGCACGCGATGGACCGCACGATCCGGTGCCTGCGGACAATGGATCCCGGCTTCCACGAGCATACCGTCGAGGTGAACCGCCTCGAGAACACCGCCGACGTGCTCCTGCGCGACAGTCTCGCCCAGATGTTCGAGGAGGCGAGCGATCCCATCGAGGTCATCAAGTGGAAAGAGATCTACGAGACGATGGAGATCGTGACCGACCGGTGCGAGGACGTCGCCAACGTGATCGAGGGGATCATCCTCAAGATGGCGTGATCCCGGGCTGATCGGTGCTCACCGCCGTCGTCGTCATCATCTTCGTCGCGCTCGTCTTCGACTTCATCAACGGCTTTCACGACGCCGCCAACTCCATCGCCACCGTCGTGTCGACCCGCGTGCTGACGCCGCTGCAGGCCGTCGTCTGGGCGGCGTTCTTCAACTTCGTCGCCGCCTTCGGCTTCGGCGTGAGCGTGGCACAGACGGTGGGGAAGGGCGTCGTCGACACGGCGGTGGTGGATCAGTGGGTGATCCTGGCGGGGCTTTTCGGCGCGATCGTGTGGGACCTGATCACGTGGGTCTGGGGACTGCCGACGAGCTCCTCGCACGCGCTGATCGGCGGCTTCGCCGGCGCCGCCGTCGTCAAGGCCGGGTTCGGCTCGCTCGTCCCGGCCGGGCTCGTCAAGATCGGCGCGTTCATGATCCTCGCGCCGCTGATCGGCCTGGTCGTCGGCTTCATCATGATGGTGCTGGTGATCAACGTCTTCAAGAACCAGACCCCCGGCCGGGTGGACAAGGTCTTCCGTCGCGGCCAGCTCCTGTCGGCGGCCGCCTACAGCCTGGGGCACGGCACCAACGACGCCCAGAAGACGATGGGGATCATCGCGGTGCTCCTCTTCACCACCGGCCACCTCGGGCCCGAGTTCTACGTGCCCTTCTGGGTCATCCTTTCGGCGCACGCCGCCCTCGGTCTGGGGACGATGGCCGGCGGCTGGCGCATCGTGAAGACCATGGGGATGCGGATCACGAAGCTCCGGCCGGTGGGCGGCTTCTGCGCGGAGACCGCGGGCGCGCTCACGCTGATCGGCACCGCGTTCGCGGGCATCCCGGTGAGCACGACGCAGACGATCAGCGGGTCGATCATGGGCGTGGGCGCGATCCACCGTCTCTCGGCCGTCCGCTGGGGCGTGGCGGGCAAGATCCTCTGGGCCTGGATCCTCACGATCCCCGCCTCGGCGATCGTGGCCGCCGCCACCTGGATGCTGCTGCACCTCGTCGTCGCCTGACCCGGGTGGGTCAGGCGCGGCGACGAGAGGCGTGCGAGCGCGCCCCCTACTGGTCGAGCGCTCCCTTGATCGCGTCGAAGACCGGATTCTGGGTAGTGCGCGGCGCCGGGGCGCCCGTCGCGGGCGCGGCCTTGCCGAGGAACTTCCGGACGCAGTCGTACTGCTCCCAGCCCCGGAGGGGGTAGTTCAGGTCGACCACCTTCCACTTGGCGTGGCCGTTCTTCTGCAGGGAGTCGAGCCCCCGCGACAGGATCTGCGCGAAGCGGCCGACGTTGTCGCAATCCCGGCGGCGGAAATCGAACGACACGAGCACCGCCTTGACCGCCGCCGTGCTGATCGCACCCGTCTGCCACGGGTAGGTCCCCGCCGGAATCTCGGCTTGCGGGTAGAACTCGAGGACGCTCTTGTTCATGATCGGGATCAGGACGAGCCCGTCCTTGTCCGTGACGTCCTCCTTGAGGAGCTTCACGGGATAGCCGGCCACGTAGAACATCGCGTCGATCCGGCCGGCTTTGAGCTCGGCGAGCGCCTCGCCGGTGTCGATGGGCACCATCTCGCTCGGCGCGATCTCCGA
>DASPZZ010000346.1:0-4887 GCA_035635995.1 Binatia bacterium
GAGAAGTGCCCCTCGACGATGCTGCGGGCCAGGCCCGAGAGCTGAACGACGGGCCGCGTGATCTGCCGCGCCAGCAGAACGCCAGCGATGAGCGCGAGCACGGCTCCGGCCAGCGAGTGCAGGTAAAACCGCCTGCGGACGGCGGCGAGCTCGCCGAGGTAGACATCGACCCGGAAGTCCACGTCCAACGCGGCGACGGTCTGGCCGGCCGAGTTCTTGACCGGGGCGAAGGCCGTGATCCAGGTGCCCGACGAGCTCACGTAGATGCCGGTGTAGGCTGGGACGCCCTCCGTCAGGACCCGGCGCAGAATCGGCTGGATCTCGGGGGCCAGCCGATACTCGAGACCTACAGGCGCCAGACCGTTACTGATGACTGCGAAGCGGGCGGTGGCCCCCCGGACATCGGTGAGCGTGTAGACGGCATCACCCAGTCGATTCGTCTCCTGGATGCGCACGAGCTCACGCCGGAGCCTCGCGTAGTCGGGCGTGTCGCTCCGCGCGGCTGCGACGACCGCCTGGTGCAGATCGCCGTCTACCAGGAGGGCCCCGGTGCGAGCGATGTTCAGCAGCAGCGAGCCGAGCGACTGGCGCAGCCACTGCTCCTGCGCTCGATACTGGAGAAAGCCGCTGAGCAGAACCGCGATTGCCGTGAGGAGGAGGAAGCTCGCCCCGAGTCGCCAGGCGAGCCGGCGCCAGATTGGAAGATTCGTCATGGACATCCTCGCGTCATGCAGCATGCTCGCTGTCCACTCTCAACTCAGAGACGTCACGCTCGAAGAACAACTCGACCGTCCAGTCGAGCACCACGCGGAAGCGAGACGCGAGCGTCGGCAGCTTGAGCATGTACACGGTTTTCCACAGGAACCACGCCGGAAAGCCGGTGAGCTTGATCCCGCGGAGATCGGCGACGGCGGTGCGGCGGCTCAACGGCACCATCTCGCCGAGCAGCCGGAAGTCGAACGGTCGTCGCGCGCGCCCGGTGAGTTCCGCGACGAGCTGCTCCGCGAGCGCGCGACCCTGGCGGAGTGCCACTTGGGCGGTCGCCGGGTAGAGCTCCTTCGAGTGGGGATCACGCTGCGCAGCATTGTCGCCGAGCGCGTACACTCCAGGCGCACTCTCCACCTCGAAGAACTCGTTGACCGTTAGTCGGCCGTCGCGCGCCTTGGGCAGGGCGAGATCGCCGACGACCTCGTTGACGCGGTTGCCGGCCGTCCAGATCACGCACTGGCTCGGGATGAGGCGGCCGTCGGCGAGCGACAGGCCCTCGGGCGACACCCTCGTGGCGCGCGAGGTCTCGATTTCGATCCCGCGCCGGAGGAGCTGCTCCTTGGTGTACGCGGCCAGGTTCGTCGCCGTCTGTGGAAGAATCGCGCTTCCCACCAGCACGAGGCGGACCATGTCCGCGGCAAGCGAAGGGTAGTGGCGAATCAGGATTCCCCGCGTCAGCTCTTCGAGCGCCGCCATCAGCTCGGTGCCGGCGTGTCCGGCACCGACGACGACGAAAGTGAGCAGCTTTCGGCGCGTCCACGGGTCCTCGGTCAGCGCGGCGGCCTCGAACAGGTCGATGACGTGATTCCGGATCTGGACCGCGTCGCCGGCGGCCTTGAACGTGAGCGCGTGCTCGGCGACTCCCGGCACCACCGCGACGTTGGGGCGCGCGCCCAGCGCCAGGATCAGCCGATCGTACTGAACCTCCTGCCGGAGCGAGGACCGGCTGTGGCGCGCGACCAGCTTGTGACGCCCGAGATCAATGGCTTCGACAAACATCTCGCCGAACTCTATGCCCCACGCGCCGCAGAGGGGACGGACCGGGTAGACGACGTGCCGCGCCTCGACCGCGCCGGTCGCCGCCTCGGCGAGCATCGGTGTGAAGAGGAAAAAGTTTCGGTCGCTGATGAGGGTGATATGGACGGGCAGGGCGCCCGCACACCGCTTCGCCAGCTCGACGGCGGTCGTGACGCCGGCGAACCCTCCACCCACGATGACAACCCGCGGCGCGAGCGACGTCGAGCGCCGGGCGAGAACACGGCCGATCGCGTGACGTTCCGCCATACTCCCTGAGACACTGAGGGGGCGGGTCCGGATTCGCGGGAACGCTCCCGCTCGTCGGGATCCGCCGGTCCCCTACACCTCATCCTGCTCCAACGACACGCAGGTGGCGAGCGTCAATGTCGGCATCGGCAAGGCGCAGACTGCGATCTACCAGCGGCCTAAGAGGGAGTTCGAGGACGAGCAAGGTGATCGGGGCAATCGGGGGTCAGCGAAGACATCTCGCAAGTTACGACGCGATCGTGATCGCCGGCGCGACCGCGCTCTCAGATAGTTTGTAGGTTCGGGAAACTTCAGCTCGCCGCTTCACGCCTTAGAGCGGTCAGGTGCCTCTGTCGCCGATCGGTTCCGATTCCCGCGGCCGCGGCGGGCGTGCCCAGATGGCCAGGGCGCATCGCCAGGGCCGGTTCGGATCGCCCAGGGCGCTCGGTCCCGCCCCCGAAGTAATCGATGTAATGATCGATCGAGCGCGGCTGATCGGCGAAGAGCGCCGCGAGGTAGAGAATCGAGCCGGCGAGGTCGAGCATCGGCGCATGGCTGGTGATCATCGCTGGGTTCCTCCTGCCTCTGGGACACTGGTGGCGGATGTGACGATTCTCCAGGAAGAGGCTGGGGAGCCGGCGAAAACCCGCGTGAGCTCTTCGCGCAGGACCATGCGGGCTCGATGCAACCGCGACTTCACCGACGAGACCGACTCGTCGAGGAGGGCAGCGACCTCCTCGTTCGTGAGCTCCTCGACGTCCCGCAAAATGAGCACCGCACGGTAGTTGTCCGGCAGGCTGTCGATCGCCCGTTCGAGCACGCGGCGCCGCTCGTCGCAGAGGAGCTCTTCCTCGGGGTTCTGTGACCAGTCGGCAAGGATGTACGTGCGATCGCCGGCTCGATGGCCGTCCGCCTGGAAGGTCGGCAGGAGCTCCTCGAGGGACGTCTCGAGCTCGAGGCGCTTGCCGCGGCGCTTGTTCAGCGCCGCGTTGGTGGCGATGCGGTAGATCCAGCTCCCGAGGGCGGATCGCCCTTCGAACGATGCGCTCTTGCGGGCCAGCGTGAGAAGCACGTCCTGCAGAACCTCCTCGGCGTCGGCCTGATTCCGCGTGACGCCGAACGCCAGTCGATAGATCGTCGGACCGTACCGCTCCGCGAGCGCCGCGAGGGCACCCACCTCGCCGCAGCGCAACGAGGCGAGGAGATCGAAATCCGCGGCGGCCGAGTCGATCGCCTGGCCCATCGTCAACCCTTGAGCTGCTCGGCCACGAACGGCGAGCAGTTGACGAGCGCCACGGCCCGCGCTCTCAGTCGCCGCAGGAATTCCACGCCGTCGCGGTCGACGAACGAGACCCCACCGAGATCGACGCTCAGCGTGCCGCCGACACCCAGGATCCGCTCGCAGGAGCGGCTCAGCTCGTCCACCCAAGGGCCGACGACCCGGCCGGCGAGCTCGAGAGTCGCCGTGCCGTCCTTCCGGTCGAGGAGCTCGATCCTGAGCACGCCTCTCGACTAGAGCAAGCCCCGTGCTAGGCGTCTCAGCTCGCGATGTTGGTATGGAAAGTCCTGAAAATTCGATACCTTCAATGCTGCGACCGGAAGAAGGAGATCCGGCGCGCCACGAAAATCGGTGGGGGCGCCACGAACGAGCGGGGGCGACTACGAAGCTCGGGGGCCCGAGCGCCTGATCCCGAGCTTCTCCATCCGGCTGCGCAGGGTGTTGGGATGCATCTCGAGAATCTTCGCCGCTCCCCTGGGCCCTTCGATGACCCCGTCGGCCCTCTCCAGCGCGGCCACGATGTGAGTCCGCTCGGTCTCCTCCAGGGCGGCGGCGAGCCCCGAAGCGGCGGACTTGGCGACAGGCCCGCCGCGCTCCGCGTGGTCCTCAACGCCCGGTTCGGGCCCGCGACCGGCCGTACCGGGAAGGAGATCCTTGTCCAACTCCAGGGCCGGACCCCGCGAGAGCACGACGGCCCGCTCGATCACGTTCTGCAACTCCCGGATGTTGCCCGGCCACGGATAGCTCGCGAGCCGGTCCATCGTCTCGGAGGCGATCGTGTCGACCTGGCGGCCGAACCGCTTGGCGAAGCGCGAGAGAAAGAACATCGCGAGCTGTGGGATATCCGATGCCCGCTCGCGCAGCGGCGGCACCCGCAGCGGGAACACGTTCAGGCGGTAGAAAAGGTCCGCGCGGAACCGCCCGGCGCGCACGGCCTCCTGCAGGTCACGATTGGTCGCGGCGATCACCCGCACGTCCACGCGGACGGTCTGATTGCTACCCACCGGCTCGAACTCCTGCTCCTGGAGGACACGGAGCAGCTTGACCTGCGTCTCGAGTGGGAGCTCGCCGACTTCGTCGAGGAAGATCGTGCCGTGGTCAGCGAGCGCAAAGCGACCGATGCGCTTCTCGATGGCGCCGGTGAACGCGCCCTTCACGTGACCGAACAGCTCGCTCTCCACCAGGCCGGCCGAGATGGCGCTGGAGTTCACCTTCACGAGGGGACGCTCGCGGCGCGGGCTTCGCTTGTGGATCGCGCGCGCGATGAGCTCCTTGCCAGTGCCGGTCTCGCCGTACACGAGCACTGTCGAGTCCGTGGAGGCCACCTGCTCGGTCTTGCCTAGCACCTCGAGGAGCGCCGGGCTCGACCCGACCATATCGTCGACGTTGTGCTCGGAGTGGATCTCGTCCTGAAGGTACACGTTCTCGGCCTGGAGACGGTTCCTCAACATCTCGACTTCGGCGAGTGCCGCCCGGAGGCGCTCGTCAGCCCGCAGGCGGGCCAGCTCGGCGCCCGCCCTCGCGGCAAACACGCGCAAGATCGCGAGCGCGCGAGAAGGATCCGTCATCGGCTGGTC
>DASPZZ010000347.1:0-13087 GCA_035635995.1 Binatia bacterium
CGGCCGACCTCGAGCCGCGTCTGGCCCACTTCCGGCGCCACGGGTGCGGTCCCGAAGCCCTGGTGCAGCTCGGGCGCCGGGGCGATCACTATCCGAGCCTCGTGCCCGAGGTGGCGACCGAGTTCCGGCGCATCCGCGAAGGCGATTCGATCACCATCGGAAGTCGCACCTTCCGCGTGCTGATCGCGCTCGGTCACGCGCCCGAGCACGCCTGCCTGTGGGACGAGGCCGGTCGCGTGCTGATCGCCGGCGATCAGGTGCTTCCGAAGATCACGACCAACGTCAGCGTCTGGTCCGAGCAGCCCTGGCTCAATCCGCTCCGCCTGTATCTCGACTCGCTCGACCGCTTTCAGCCGATGGCGTCGGACACGCTGGTGCTGCCCTCGCACGGCTTACCGTTCCGCGGTCTCCACGCGCGTCTCGGCTATCTGCGCGACCATCACGCCGCGCGGCTCAACGAGGCTCTCGACGCGCTCGTCGAGCCCCGCACCGCGGCGGAGCTGGTGCCGGTGCTCTTCCGGCGCGAGCTCGATAGCCACCAACTGAGCTTCGCCGTAGGCGAGGCGCTCGCGCATCTGCGCTTCCTCGAGGACGAGGGACGCGCCGTACGCGTCGTCGACGCCGAAGGAGTTCACCGCTTCCGGAAGGCCTGACCACCGGCACCGACGCCGGCTTGAGCGCCAGCTGTGCCGGCGCCACGAATCAAGCTCTGGTCACCGGGGGTAGATCCTCGGGTCCGCTGGGCTGAGTGGGCTCGATTTGTGTGTCAGGCATCGATCGCCGCGCATTTCGAGCGCGCTGGAAGCGCCGCACCATCGCTACAAGCAGCCCGAGAAGTCGTGACATCGGGACTCGCGAGTGTTCGCGGGTCAACTACGCATAGCCGAGAGCGCGATCACGCTGGACGAGAACGGAATCGCGTAGCGCCGCCGGGCCATAGCCGCCACCGCCGCGCTTGAGCACGTGCTGGCGGCGGTTGTCGATCGAGCGCCCGTTGATCTGCACGGCGCCCAGCCCGCCGTCATCGCCGCCCGCGAAGCCCGGCGCCGGGCACTTCGTGCGCTCGGCCATGAACGAGCAGACGAGCGAGTAGCTGGGCATCCTGTCGTGCGACGCTATGCGGCGGACGCCGCTTCGTCAAGGGGCCGCGTCGCGAGTCCTTGACCGCGTGTCGGCTTGGGCCTTAGGGTGAGTTGCCCATGAAGCTCAAAGATCGCTTCGCGCTGGTGACCGGTGGAGGCTCGGGGCTCGGTCGCGCGATCGCCCTCCGCTTCGCCGAGGAGGGCGCGCACGTCGTCGTCAACGAGCTGCGTCTCGAGACGGCCGAGCAGACCGTGTCGGAGCTGAAGGGCCCGGCGGGCGGGCGCGCGATCCAGGCCGACGTCGCCGACAGCGCCCAGGTGAAGGCGATGTTCGCGACGATCGAGCGCGAGCTCGGCGGGCTCGACATCCTGGTGAACAACGCCGGCATCGCCTTCGCCCCCGGCGACGACCGCGCGGCGATCGGCCGGAAGGCCGAGGCGGTGATCATGGAGGCCGTGAGCGGCCAGGGCATCCAGACGCATCTCGACATCACCCAGAATCTCTCCGACGAGTCGTGGCGACGGATGCTGGCCGTGCACCTCGACGGGACGTTCTTCTGCACGCGCGAGGCGCTCCGGCTGATGAGCCGGCAGAACCGGGGCGCGATCATCAACCTCTCGAGCGTCGCCGCGCTCGGCGGGCTCGAGGCGGCCCCGCACTACAGCGCGGCCAAGGGCGGCATCCTCGCCTTCACCCGCGCGGTGGCGCGGGACGTCGCCTCCCGCGGGATCCGGGTGAATGCGATCTGCCCGGGCTACATCGACACGCCGATGACCGAGCCGATGTCGCCGCTCATCCGGGCGGCGGTGATCGCCCGCACGCCGCTCGGGCGCACCGGCGACCCGCGGGAGGTCGCCGCCACGGCGCTCTTCCTCGCGGCCGACGACAGCTCGTTCTTCACCGGGCAGTGGCTCTCGCCCAACGGCGGGCTCTTCATCGGCTGAGATGCCGACGCCGCGCGCGCTGTCGGTCCGCGGGACCCCGGTCCAGATGCTCGAGGCGGGGACCGGACCGCCGCTCCTGTTCCTGCACGGCGCCGGCGGCGCCGGCCGCTGGCTTCCGTTCCAGGAGCGCCTCGCCGAGGACTTCAGCGTGGTCTTCCCGAGCCATCCCGGCCACGGCGGCTCGCCGGCCGCGGAGTGGATCGAGCACATCTCGGACCTGGCCTTCCACTATCTCGATCTGCTCGATCGGCTCGGCCTCGAGCATGCGCACCTGGTCGGCGCCTCCTTCGGGGGCTGGATCGCCGCCGAGATCGCGACGATGGCGTCGCATCGACTGGCCTCGCTGGTGCTGATCGACCCGGTCGGCATCCGGGTCGACGGCTGGATCTATCCGTTCCTGTTCGGGATGGACATTCCCGAGATCGTGGCGACCGTCTTCCACAACCCGATAGCGGCGCTCGCCCTGGCGCCGCCCGACCAGTCGATCGAGACGCTGGCGCTCCAGTACCGTCAGGGGACCGCCCTCGCGCGAGTGAGCTGGAATCCGTATCTCTACGATCCGCTCCTCCGTCGCCGGCTCGGGCGTATCACCGCGCCCACCCTTCTCTGCTGGGGCGCCCACGACCGGCTGGCGCCGCTGGTACCGTGCGGCGAGACGTGGGCCCGGGAGATCCTGGGGGCGCGCCTGCACGTGTTCAACGCCTCCGGCCACGTGCCGCACCTCGAGGAGCCCGACGCGGTGGCGGAGGCCGTCAGCGAGTTCTGTCGCCTCCGGGAGGGGGTGCGGTGAAGTTCTACTACTTCCACTTGATGCCCTACATCATGGACCACGACGCGCCGTCGTCGTGGGTGACGCTCTCGAACCGCCACTACGATCCCGCCGTCGGCCACACGCTCTACAATCAGTACCTCGACCAGCTCGAGCAGGCGGAGCGGCTCGGCTGGGACGGTCTCTGCGTCAACGAGCATCACCAGAACTGCTACGGCACGATGCCGAGCCCCAACGTGATGGCGGCGATGCTGGTGCGCCGGACTTCCAGGGCGAAGATCGCGATCCTCGGCAACGGGCTGCCGCTCCGCGAGAACCCCCTGCGCATCGCCGAGGAGATCGCGATGCTCGACGTCGTCTCGGGCGGCCGCATCATCTCGGGGTTCGTCCGCGGCATCAGCGCGGAGTACTTCTCGACCGCCGTCAACCCGACCCATTCGCGGGAGCGCTTCTACGAGGCGGCGGAGCTCATCTTGCGATCGTGGACCGAGGAAGGCCCGTTCCCCTTCGACGGCCGGCACTATCGCTATCCCTACGTGAATCCGTGGCCCCGGCCGATCCAGAAGCCGCACCCGCCGGTCTGGTGTCCCTCCCAGGGCTCGAGCGAGACGGTCGAGTGGGCGGCCCAGCGCCGCTTCCCGTATCTCATGGTCTTCACGCCGATCAAGCGGATCGCCCAGATCTACGGGGAATACCGCGAGGCCTGCGAGCGCAACGGCTACACGGCCAGCCGCTACCAGCTCACCGTCAATGTTCCGGTCGTCGTCGCCGAGACCGACGCGAAGGCGCGCGAGATCGCGCGCAAGCACGTCATGTGGGTGTTCAACGTGGGCCTTCGCATGCACCCGCCCTTCTGGCGGCCGCCCGGCTACATGACGGAGACGTCGCTCCGACGCCTGCTGGCGAACCCGCCCAAGCTGCCGAGCGAGCTCGAATTCGAGGAGGCGGACCGGGAGGGCTATCTCGTCTACGGCAGCCCGGCCACCGTGCGCGACAAGCTCCGGGTCTTCTCCGACGAGCTGAAGGCGGGGATTCTCTGCTCGGGGATGACCGGCCCCAGCCACGAGCAGACGCTCGAGATGATGCAGCTCTTCGCCGAGGAGGTCATGCCGCACTTCCGCGAGGACGCCAACGTCGACGAGACGGCCGGCGTCGGCCGGTAGGCGACGCGTCGCCCTCAGTCCGCCAGCCGCGGCCGCACCGTGTCGGCGATCAGGTCGATGGTCTCGAGGATCGCCGGAAACGTCGAGTACGAGACCTCCAGCGCGACGTGACCGCAGCCGAGATCCCGGAAGCCGCGCAGCTCGTCGGCGACCTGCTTCACCGAGCCGTTGAGGGTGTGGCGGCCGCGGATGAGGCCCATGTCCACCGCCGGGCGATGGACGCCGTCGATCAGGATCGGAATCCGGAGCGACAGGAACGGAGCGCCCTCGCGGCCGGCCTCTTTCCAGAAGCGCCCGACCGTCTCGGCGCCCTGCCGGAACGCGTCGTGATTCGTCGCGCTCGCGTGCCAGCCGTCGCCCAGCCGGGCGACCCGGCGGAACGCGGCTTCGCTGCTGCCGCCCACGTAGAGCGGCGGACGCGGCTTCTGCAGCGGCATCGGCGAGAAGACGACGTCCTGCACGCGGTGCCGCTTCGTCTGGATCTTGGGATGCTCCTGCGTCCAGAGGGCGCGCAGGAGCTCGAGGGCCTCGTCGCTCCGGCTCGCGCGCTCTTTGAACGGCACGCCGAGGGCCTCGAACTCGCCCTCGAGCCAGCCGATCGCCGCGCCCACGATCAGACGGCCGCCCGACAGGACATCGACGCTGGCCAAGAGCTTCGCGACTGGGATCGGGGAGCGATAGGGAAGGATCACGACGCTCGTGCCCAGCGCGATCCGATTCGTCACCCCGGCGAGCCACGGCAGGACCGCCAGCGGGTCCAGCATGTCCTCGCGGTAGATGACGTTGGCCTGCTGGGGCACGATGACGTGATCCGTGACCCAGACCGAGTCCAGCCCGCGCTCTTCGGCGCGACGCGCGACCTCGAGCATCCGTCCGACCTCGATCGGACGGCCATAGTGCGGCAAGCAGATCCCGAGCTTCATGTCCGCCCTCCCGTGTGCCGGCGTTTCCGTGGACGGCCGGCAGGGTATACTCGTTCGCGCCTCACGGCAACTCTCGACTCTCGGAGGAAACGCGATGGCCACGATGTCGCGCCGGGACTTTCTCCTGCTGTGCGCGGTCGCCTCCGGCGTCCCGATGGCGTCCTTCGATCCGAGATCGGCGGCCGGCGCGGACGCGCCCAAGAAGGGCGGCACGCTCCGGGTCGGCTTCTACATCGAGGCGGCCACCATGGACCCGCACTTCTCGGGCAGCAAGATCGACCGGCAGGTCTACCACAACATCTACGAGCCGCTGGTGACGCTCGACGTCAAGCTCGGGATCAAGCCCGGCCTGGCCGAGTCCTGGCAGCAGCCGGATCCCCGGACGGTCATCTTCAAGCTTCGGCGGGGCGTGAAGTTTCACGACGGAACCGACTTCAACGCCGAGGCCGCCCGCTTCAACTTCAATCGCATGAAGACGGAGCCGAAGTCCGTCCGCAAGGGCGAGGTCGCCAGCATCGACTCGGTCGACGTGGTCGACGCCTACACGATCAAGCTCAATCTGAAGCGGCCGGACGCGGCGCTCCTGGCCACCCTGACCGATCGCGCGGGCATGATGGTCTCGCCCAAAGTCGCGCAAGAGCGCGGCTCCGAGCTCGAGCGCAACGCCAAGGGGGCGGGCACCGGGCCCTTCGAGTTCGTCGAGTGGGTGAGGGACGCCCATCTCCTGATCAAGCGCAACGAGAGCTACTGGAACAAGCAGGGCGGCCCGTATCTCGACCGGATCCGCTACCGCCCGATCCCGGACGACACGGTCAAGCTGCAGAGCCTCCAGACCGGCGAGATCGACGTGATGGACTACGTCCAGCCGCGCGACGTCGCGGCCGTCAGGGCCGACCGCAACGTGGTCGTGGTCGACGTGCCGTCGCTGGCCGACTTCGCGTACCAGCTCAACCACGCGCGGCCGCCCTTCGCGACCAAGGCTCTCAGGCAGGCGGTGGCCTACTCGCTGGACCTCGACCAGATCGTCAAGGGCGTGTGGCTGAACGTGGGCGTGCCGGCCAACGGCCCGATTCCACCCACGAGCTGGGCGTACGACAGGACCATCCCGGCGATCAAGCGTGATCTGGCCCGCGCGAAGGCCAAGCTGGCCGAGGGCGGCCAGCCCGGCGGCTTCGCCTTCACCATGACGACCAACAACATCCCGATCAACGTCCAGGAGGCCGAGGTGATCCAGGCCCAGCTGCGCGAGGCCGCCATCACCATGAAGATCAAGCTGGTCGACTCCGCCACGCTGATCTCCGACGGCAACAACAAGAACTTCGAGATGATCAGCTATCAGTGGAGCGGCCGTCCGGACCCGGACGGTAACACCTACCAGTTCTACAAGACCACCCAGGGCACCTCGCTCAACTGGTCGGGCATCTCGAATCCCCAGATCGACGCCCTGCTCGACCGGAGCCGCGAGGTGTCCAGCCAGGCCGAGCGCAAGAAGCTCTTCAGCGACCTGACGAAGATCCTCCAGGACGAGCTGCCGATGGTCTTCATCATCCATCCCATCGAGCCCAAGGCCTTCAGCCCGAAGGTCCAGGGCTACGAGCCGATTCCCGACGGGATGATGCGGTTCAAGGACGTGTGGCTGCAGTAAGGTCTCGCGGACCGGCGCCCGCCGCGTGATGGGTCGTCTCGTCCTGCGCCGGCTGGGCGCGACCGTTCCGGTGCTGCTCCTCGTCACCGCCGGCGTGTTCCTGCTGCTCCACCTGACGCCGGGCGATCCGATCGACGTCATGATGGCGGAGTCGGTCGACGCCACGGTGAAGGAGCACCTCCGGCGCGAGCTCGGGCTCGACCGGCCCCTCCACGAGCAGTACGCGGCCTGGATGGGCCGCCTGCTGAGAGGCGATCTCGGGCGCTCGATCCGCAACGGCGAGCCCGTCATCGAGAACGTGAGCCGCCGCCTCCGGCCGAGCCTCGAGCTGGCGCTCTGCGCGATGGCCATCTCGCTGGTCGTCGCCTTCCCGGTCGGGATCGTGTCCGCGGTCCGCCGCAACACGACGATCGATCGCGCCGGCGCGACGTTCGCGCTGTTCGGCATCTGCATGCCGAACTTCCTGCTCGCCCTGCTCCTCATCTTCTTTTTCGGCGTGACGCTGCGCTGGCTGCCGATCTCCGGGTACACGGACCCGCTGGAGGAGCCGTGGAACGGCCTGCGGTCGCTGGCGCTGCCGGCCGTCACGCTGGGGCTGGCGCTGGCGGCGGTGGTCACGCGCACGCTGCGCTCGAGCCTGCTCGAAGCCCTGGCCGAGGACTACGTGCGCACGGCCCGCGCCAAGGGGCTGTCGGAGTGGCGGGTCATCTGGAGCCACGTCCTCAAGAACGCGCTGATTCCCGTCGTCACCGTGCTCGGCCTCCAGCTCGGAACGCTGATCGGCGGCGCCGTGATCACGGAGTACGTCTTCGCGCTGCCCGGCGTCGGCCGCCTCGTGGTCGACGCGGTCTTCGCGCGGGACTACCCGCTCGTGCAGGGCGTCGTGCTGTTGATCGCCCTCGGGTTCATCGTGAGCAACCTGATCGTCGACGTCCTCTATGGCTGGATCGATCCCCGGATCCGATCTCGCTGAAGGCGCCGCCGGCCTTCCGCGTCCGGCGGCGGAGCCGGTCCGCGCGCGGCGCTGGAAGGTCCTGCGGCGTGCGGCGCGCGCCCGGCTGGCGCCGCTCGGCGCGGCGGTCACGCTGCTGGCGGTGCTGGTCGCGCTCGCGGCTCCGCTCCTGGCGCCCTACGATCCGCTCGCCCAGGACCTCGGCGACACCCTGGCCCGGCCGGGCCGGCCCCACCTCCTGGGTACGGACAACGTGGGCCGCGATGTCCTCTCGCGAGTGATCTGGGGCACCCGCGTCTCCCTGGTGGCCGGGCTCGTCTCGGTCGCGCTCGCGGTGCTCGCGGGCAGCCTGCTCGGGATCCTGGCCGGCTACTGCGGCGGGCGCGTCGACGGGCTCGTGATGCGGCTGATGGACGCGGTGCTCTCGTTTCCCCCGCTGGTGCTGGCCCTGGCGCTCGGCGCCGTGCTGGGCGCCGGCCTCACCGGCGTGCTCGTGGCGCTCGGCGTCGTCTACACGCCGACGTTCGCCCGGCTCATGCGGGGCCAGGTGCTCACCATCACCGCGCGCGACTACGTGGACGCGGCGCGGGCGCTGGGCGCGCCCGGTTGGCGGATCGCGTGGCGGCACGTGGTGCCCAACGCCATCAACCCGATCATCGTCCAGGCGTCGTTGAGCGTGGCGTTCGCCATCCTCGCCGAGGCGTCGCTCTCGTTCCTGGGGCTCGGCATCCAGCCGCCGCAGGCCTCCTGGGGCAGCATGATCAACGCCGGCCGCGGCTACCTCCAGCAGGCGCCCTGGATCGTCTTCGGGCCGGGTGGGGCGTTGTTCGTGACCGTGGTGGGATTGAGCTTCGTCGGCGATGCGGTGCGCGACGCTCTCGATCCGAGAACGCGAGAGTGAGCGCCGCCCAGGCGGGGCGAGAGCCGGGCGCTACCGCCCGAGGCCGGTCATGCCGGTGTCGACGCGTGCCTTCAAGGCCGAGAGCGTGGTCGCGCTCGGCGCCGCCGCGTTGCCGTCGTGGCACCGCCAGGCAGCCCGGACCTTCGCGTACCCGACGCGCGGCAGGACCTCGTGCGCCGTGAGGGCGAGGCCCCAGATGATCGTGCACAGCGCGATGAAGTGGGCGAAGCCGAGCCGACTTCTCCAGGAGATTCGGGCGCCCCAGATGCCGGCCACGACGACGATCCCGACCGCGGTCATGTAGAGGAGCAACCACCAGCCGCAGGCGCGCGCGTACGGCCACTGGGGCAACGCGGCCCCGAGGAGGACGCCCAGGCCCACGCTGGACCAGACGGCCACCGGGGACATCGGCGCCCGGATCGGCCGCATTCGCGCCGGTGGTCGTGCGCCCACGGTCGATGCCCGCGCCGACACGAACGAGCTATCGAAGGGCCGCAGCTTTCGGATGAGCGAATCGACGATCGCCGCTTCCTGGTTGTTGGCTGGATCCTTGCCAAAGCTGGCCAACTTTGCACCTCCGAGCATGTTTGCGTGGACGCTCTTCGGCCGTTATGGCGCCGAGATTCCAGTACGCAAGGGCGCTGCCAACCAAGATGTTTGAAATCTCACGGCTTTCACCGCGGCTGGGACCCCGCTGGCCCTGCCACGGTGGCACGCGCGCGCCTCGAAATTTGACGCCTGGTCCGGAGGGCGGTGGTGCGCGCCGCAGGCCGACGCGGGGCTGGGGCCCCGCCGGCCGAGGCGCGGCTATAAAGAGTGGCTATCGAGCGAGGAGGGCGAACAGGCGCGCCGGGGTCACCGGCACTTCGCGGATGAGCGCGCCGAGATCGGCGACCGCGTCCTCGACGGCGTTCGCGATCGCCGCCGCGCCGGGGATGGCGCCGCTCTCGCCCACGCCCTTGATGCCGAGCGCGTTGATGGTCGACGGATGCTCGTCGAGCGCCACCGTGAGCGCGGGAAGCTGGTCGGCCTTCGGGATCGCGTAGTCCATCAGGCTGCCGGTCAGGAGCTGGCCGGCGCCGTCGTACACCACTTCTTCCATGAGCCCGGCGCCGATGCCCTGGGCGGCGCCGCCCTGGAGCTGGCCTTCGACGATCGTGGGATTGATCGCGCGTCCCGGATCGTGAACGATCGCGTACGCGAGCAGGCGGATCTCGCACGTCTCCACGTCCACCTCGACCGCGGCGGCGTGGGTGCCGAATGCCCAGGTGACGGTGTCGGGATAGAAGTAGGTGCACGCGTGGAGCCCGGGCTCGCCGGTCGCCTTGAGCGCCTTCGACTTCACCGCGGCGTGAGCGACGCGACCCAGGCTCACGGTCCGGTCCGGCATCCCGACGACGTGCACGCGGCTCTGCTCGATGCGCACGTCTTCGGGCGCGCACTCGAGCAGCTCGGCGGCGACGCGCGCGGCGCGCTCGCGGACCGCGCGCGCGGTCTGCGCGACGGCGGGCCCCGAGTTGGCGGCGACGCGGCTGCCGCCTGTGCCCATGCCGAACGGGAAGAGGGCCGTGTCGCCCGCGGCGACGTGGACGTCGTCCCAGGCGGCCCCGAGCTCGGCGGCGGCGATCTGAGCGAGCGTCGTCGCGTGGCCCTGCCCCTGGGCCGTCACGCCGATGTAGACGTAGACCTTGCCGCTCGGGTCCACCCGGACCGTCGCGCCCTCGTACGGGCCGAGCCCCGTGCCCTGCGCGTAGCACGCGAGACCGACGCCGATGCGGCGCGCGGTGCCGGCCCGCGCTTTCTGCCGTCGTCGCCACTCGTCGTAGGGAAGCAGCGCCAGCGCGCGCTCGAAGGCCGCGGGGAAATCGCCCGGGTCGTAGGTGACCGACACGCCGTCCTTGTACGTCAGCCCCGGGCGGTAGGGCATCTCGGCGGGGCGCACGAAGTTGCGCCGGCGGATCTCGGCCGGATCGAGGCCGAGCCGGCGCGCGCCGATGTCCATGAGACGCTCCATCACGAACACCGCCTCGGGACGCCCGGCCGCACGGTACGCCGCGTTCAACGCCTTGGTGGTGACCACGCTCGTGCCGGCATTGCGGTAGTGCGGCACCCGGTACGGTCCCGGCAGGTGGTTGACCGTGTTCGCGGTGAGCCCATCGCCCTGGAGCGGGTAGGCCCCGACGTCGGCGACGAACGTCGCGTCGACGGCGACGATGGCGCCGTCGCGCGCGAACCCGATGCGGGCGTCGTGCGCCTGCTCGCGGTCGTGGCCCATGCACGCGAGATTCTCGCGGCGGCTCTCCACCCATTTGACCGGCCGTCCGAGCCGATGCGCCGCGGCCGCGACCAGGATCTCTTCGGGATAGATCGGCCCTTTCGGGCCGAAGCCGCCGCCGACGTCGGGCACCACGACCCGCACGTCTTCGACCGGCAGCCCGAGCGCCGCGGCGACGACGTCGCGCAGCGTATACGGGCTCTGGGTCGATGACGACACGACGAGCGCGCCGGAGGCGCGGTCGCGGTACGCGAACACGCCGCGCGTCTCGATCGGCACGGCGCTGAGCCGCGGGTGCCGCAGCCGCTCCTGGACGACGAGGTGCGCGGTCGCCAGCGCGCGCTCGGCGTCGCCGACGGCACCCCGCGCCACGATCGCGATGTTGTCCGGCCAGCCCTCGTGCAGGTGCGTCGTTGAAACCAGCGCCGCCTCGGCGGTCGCCAGGGCCGGCAGCCGCTCGTACGACACGGTCACCGCGTCGAGGGCGTCGGCGAGCTGGGAGCGGCTCTCGGCCACGACGACGGCGACGGGCTCGCCGACGCAGCGGACGACCTCGCGCGCGAGGACGGGCTGGGCCCAGGGCCGGCCCTTCTGGCCGCCGCCGTAGGCCGTCGGCATGAGCGGCGCGATCTCACCGAGGTCCGCGGCGCTCCAGGCCAGGACCACGCCGGGCAGGGCGCGCGCGGCCTCCGTGGCGACCTTCGTCAGGCGCGCGTGGGCCTCGGCGCTCCGCACGACGCCGAGGTGCAGCACGCCTTCGCGCGTGAGGTCGTCGACGAATCGTCCGCCGCCCGTCAGGAGGCGCTGGTCTTCCTTCCGCCGCGGCGAGGCGCCGATCATGGCGCTCCGGAATCTACCACGGCTGCCGACGATCGACTTCGGTAGACTCGGAGGACGATGCGCGGCGGCGACGAGCGGTGGACGAAGTGGCTGCACATGGCGGTCCTCACGCCCGCCAACTTGATCGGCGCCCTCGTGTCGTTCACGTACTTCAACTTCGTCGACTCCATGATGCCCGCGCGTGCGGGCGGGCTCTCGGGGGCGATCGGATTCTTCATCGTCGGCTTCAGCCTCCTGGCCGTGATCGTGTCGGTCTGGGCCGACCGCTGGACGCGCGGGCTCAACCCGGTCGCCGGCCGGTGGCCGACGTCCGTGGAAGCGCGGCGGCGCGCGCTGCTGCTCCCGTATGCGCTCGCCGGCATCATCTTCTGCGCCTGGGCGCTCGCCGGCCTGCTCTTCGGCGTGATCCGGCCGCTCATGCTCGGCACGTTCACGGTGGAGCGCGGGCTCCGCTCGATCTTCGGCATCACGTTCGTCGCGGGCACGGCGACGACCGCCCTCACCTTCTTCGTGACCGAGCACCTCTGGCGCAAGGAGCTGCCGAAGTTCTTTCCCGAGGGCGACCTGAGCGCCGTGCCGGGGGCGTTCCGCCTGCGCGTGCGGACTCGGCTCCTGGTGATCTTCCTCCTGGTGGGCGTCCTGCCGCTCGCGGTCCTCGGCGTGATGTCCTACCGGCGCGCCGAGTCGCTGCCCGGCATGGATTCGGCCGCCGCCGCCCAGGTCGTCCAGACTCTGCTGGTCTCGACCATCTTCATCGCGGTCGTCGGCATCTTCGTGGCGGTCGGACTGGCGCTCTTCGTCGCCGCCAGCGTGGCGACCCCGCTCCGCGAAGTGCAGAGCGCCATGCGCGAGGTCGAGCGTGGCAACCTCGACACGCGCTGTCCGGTCGTGACCAACGACGAGATCGGCGCGGCGGCCGAGGGCTTCAATCACATGGTGCACGGGCTCAAGGAGCGCGAGTTCCTGAAGGAGACGTTCGGGAAGTACGTGAGCCGCGAGATCCGCGACGAGATCCTGGCCGGCCGGATCTCGCTCGAGGGCCAGGCGCAGGAGGTCACCGTGCTGTTCGCGGATCTCCGCGATTTCACGCCGTGGGTGGAGGCGACGAGCCCCCGTGAGGTGGTGCGTGACCTCAACGCGTACTTCACGGAGATGGACCGCGCCATCCGGGAGCACCGCGGACTCGTGCTGCAGTTCATCGGCGACGAGATCGAGGCGGCGTTCGGCGCACCGGTCGCGTACCCCGCGCACGCGGAGATGGCGGTGCGGGCCGCGCTCGAGATGCGCCGACGCCTGACGGCGTGGAACGCCGAGCGCGCGCGGGCCGGGAAGGTCCCGCTCCGCCACGGCATCGGGATCCACACGGGGTCGGTGCTCGCCGGGAACATCGGGAGCTCGGAGCGGCACTCGTACGCTCTCGTCGGGGATCCGGTCAACCTCGCGTCGAGAATCCAGGGCCT
Source organism: Binatia bacterium (assembly GCA_035635995.1). Classification (GTDB taxonomy): domain Bacteria; phylum Methylomirabilota; class Methylomirabilia; order Rokubacteriales; family CSP1-6; genus AR31. The sequence continues at coordinate 12,956 of DASPZZ010000347.1, forward strand.
CAACAAAGAGCTCGGCTCCGACATCCTGGTGAGCGGGGCGACGCGCCGCCTCCTCGACGGCCAGTTCGACCTCGTCCAGCTGCCGGCCGTACTTGTCAAAGGAAAGTCCGTTGAGGTCGACGTGTATCGGCT
>DASPZZ010000348.1:0-23581 GCA_035635995.1 Binatia bacterium
CGCGACCCACTCGGTGCTCCCGGAGGAAAGCGTCATCCCCATCCGGAAGGACGCGCCGCTCGACGTCGTGTGCCTCGTGAGCTGCGGGGTGCTGGCCGGCGCGGGCCCGGTCTTCAACCGCGCCAAGGTGCCGCCCGGGGCGAGCGTGGCCGTCTGGGGTTGCGGCGGGGTCGGGCTCAACACGGTCCAGGCCGCGCGTCTGGTGGGCGCCGGGAAGATCATCGCGGTCGACGTCGTGAAGCAGAAGCTCGCCTGGGCCGAGGAGTTCGGCGCGACCCACGTCGTGGACGCCTCGCAGGAGGATCCGGTCGGGCACCAGCGGACGGACGTGCCGATGCTGATCGATCTCTACATGAGCGGCAAGTACCGGATCGAGGAGCTGATCAGCCGGCGCCTGCCGCTCGGCGAGCTCAACCACGCCTTCGACCTCATGCTGCAGGGCGAGGTCAAGCGGAGCGTCATCGTCTACCAGTAGATCAGCCGGCCTTGGCCATGGCGGCGGCGCGACGCTTCATCTCGTCGGCAGGCACGTCCTCCGTGTGCGTCCCGACGTGCCAGCGGTGCCCGAACGGGTCGTCGATGGTCCCGGTTCGATCACCGTAGAACTTGTCCTCGATTTGATGGACGAGCTTGGCTCCCTCCGCCAAGGCCGTCTTCACGGTGGCGTCGACGTCCTCGACGTAGAGCATGAGGCTCACGGCCGAGCCGCCGAACGCCCGCGGGCCACGCGCCCCCATATCCGGATGCTCGTCGGCCAGCATGATCACCGAATCGCCGATGCTGATCTCGGCATGGCCTACCTTGCCGCCGGGGCTCGGCATCCGCATTCGCTCGGTGGCGCCGAAGACCCGCTTGTAGAAGTCTATGGCCTTGGCCGCGCCGTCGACGATCAGATACGGAGTAGTGCTGTGATATCCCTGGGGAACCGGCTTCACCTTGCCCTTGCTCATGTCGTAGCCTCCACGCGTTCGACCTAAGTACCTGAATAATGATACGCCCTGTCAACGGCGCCGCTACAGCGCACGTCAGATACTGTGCGAAGCTACTGCCATGGGGAGGAGGCTCTGTCCGCCGATGGCCACGCCGTGAATCCCTCCCGGACCTTCATCCTCCGCCCGGTCGCGACCGCCCTCCTGACGGCGGGGATGCTCCTTGCCGGAATCGTCGCCTATTTGCAGCTGCCGATCTCCGCCCTGCCCCAGGTGGACTACCCGACGATCCAGATCCTCACGTTCTACCCGGGTGCCAGCCCCGACGTCATGGCCTCCTCGGTGACGTCGCCCCTGGAGCGCCAGTTTGGCCAGCTCCCGGGCCTCAAGCAGATGACGTCGACCAGCTCCCTGGGGGCCTCGCTGATCACGCTCCAGTTCACGCTGGAGTACCAGATCGACGTGGCCGAGCAACAGGTCCAGGCCGCCATCAACGCCGCGGCCAGCTACCTGCCGCCCAACCTGCCCACGCCACCCGTGTACAGCAAGGTCAACCCGGCGGACACGCCGATCCTGACCCTGGCGCTCACCTCCAGCACGCTGCCGCTCAGCCGCGTCGAGGACCTCGCCGATACCAACCTGGCCCAGAAGATCTCGCAGCTCCCGGGCGTCGGGCTCGTCTCGATCAGCGGCGGCCAGCGGCCGGCCGTCCGGGTCCAGGCCGATCCGTCGGCGCTCGCCTCCTACGGCCTGAGCCTCGAGGACCTGCGCGCGGTCCTCGCCCAGGCCAACGTGAACCAGGCGAAGGGCAACCTCGAGGGCCCGCGACAGTCGTTCACGATCGGCGCCAACGATCAGCTCTTCTCGAGCGAGGAGTACAAGCCGATCGTCGTCGCGTACAGGAACGGCGCCCCCGTCCGCCTCTCGGACGTCGCCGAGGTGATCGACGGCGTGGAGAACGTCAAGCAGGCGGCGTGGATGAACGACAAGCCCGCGGTCATCGTGAACATCCAGCGCCAGCCCGGAGCCAACATCATCGCGGTCGTCGACCGCATCAAGCGGCTGCTGCCGCAGCTCAAGGCCTCGCTGCCGTCGTCGATCGACATCACCACGCTGACCGACCGCACCACCACCATCCGCGCCTCGGTCAAGGACGTCGAGTTCACGCTGGTGCTCACGGTCGCGCTGGTCGTCATGGTGATGTTCCTCTTCCTGCGATCCATCGCGGCGACGATCATCCCCAGCGTGGCCGTGCCCATCTCGATCGTCGGGACGTTCGGCGTCATGTACCTGCTGGGCTACAGTCTCGACAACCTCTCGCTGATGGCGCTGACCATCTCGACCGGGTTCGTGGTCGACGACGCCATCGTCATGATCGAGAACATCGCGCGGTACATCGAGGCGGGCGAGTCGCCGCTCCAGGCGGCGCTCAAGGGCTCCGAGCAGATCGGCTTCACGATCGTCTCGCTGACGGTCTCGCTGATCGCCGTCCTGATCCCGCTCCTCTTCATGGGCGACATCGTGGGCCGGCTCTTCCGCGAGTTCGCGATCACCCTCAGCGTCACCATCCTCGTCTCCGCCGTCGTCTCGCTCACGCTGACCCCGATGATGTGCGCGAAGCTCTTGCGGCCGCACGGCTCGACGCAGACGCGATTCTACCGGCTGACCGAGCGCGGGTTCGACCGGGTGATCGAGCGCTACGGAACCACGCTGCGCTGGGTGCTGCGCCACCAGACGGCGACGCTGATCGTCACCGTCGCGACCCTGGTGCTGACGATCGCGCTCTACGTCGTCGTGCCGAAGGGGTTCTTCCCGATCCAGGACACCGGCGTCATCCTCGGGCTCTCGGAGGCGCCCGAGACGGTGTCGTTCACGGCGATGGCGGAGCGTCAGCAGGCGCTGACGCGCGTCATCCTTCGAGACCGCGACGTGGAGAGCCTCTCGTCCTTCATCGGCGTCGACGGCGTCAACATGACGCCGAACAGCGGCCGGATCCAGATCAACCTCAAGCCCCGCGACGACCGGAGCGCCGACGCCTCCACGATCATCCGGCGGCTGCAGCCGGCGCTCGAGGCCGTCGACGACATCACGCTCTACATGCAGCCGGTGCAGGACCTCACGGTCGAGGATCGGGTCAGCCGCACGCAGTATCAGTACTCCCTCGAGGACGCCGACGCGAAGGAGCTGGCCGACTGGGCGCCGCGGCTCCTCGCCAGGCTCAAGACGCTGCCGGAGCTGGCCGACGTGGCCAGCGATCAGCAGACCGGCGGGCTCCAGGCCTCCCTCGTGATCGACCGCGACGTCGCCTCCCGGCTCGGGATCCAGCCGCAGGCCATCGACGACACCCTCTACGACGCGTTCGGGCAGCGCCAGGTCTCGACGATCTTCACGCAGCTCAACCAGTACCACGTCATCCTCGAGGTGGCGCCGCGTTTCCAGCAGAGCCCCGAGGCCCTCAAGTTCATCTACGTGAAGTCGCCCTCCGGCGCGCAGGTCCCGCTCAGTGCCTTCACCTCCTACGCGCCGGGGAAGATCCCGCTCGCCGTCAACCACCAGGGGCAGTTCCCGGCCGTCACGGTGTCGTTCAACCTGGCGCCCGGCGCGGCGCTCGGCCACGCGGTCGACGCCATCAAGGCGGTCGAGCGGCAGATCGGCCTGCCGCCGTCCATTCGCGCCAGTTTCCAGGGGACGGCCCAGGCCTTCCAGGCCTCGCTCGCCAACGAGCCGCTGCTGATCCTCGCCGCCATCGTCACCGTCTACATCGTGCTGGGCGTGCTCTACGAGAGCTACATCCACCCGATCACCATCCTGTCGACGCTGCCCTCCGCCGGCGTCGGGGCCATCCTGGCGCTCCAGCTCTTTCGCGCGCATCTGGACGTCATCGCGCTCATCGGCATCATTCTCCTGATCGGCATCGTCAAGAAGAACGCGATCATGATGATCGACTTCGCGCTGGACGCCCTGCGCGAGGAGGGCAAGACGCCGGCGGCCGCCATCTATCAGGCGTGCCTCCTGCGGTTCCGGCCGATCATGATGACGACGATGGCGGCCCTGCTGGGCGGCCTGCCGCTGGCCCTCGGGGGCGGCACCGGCTCGGAGCTGCGCCGTCCCCTCGGCATCACGATCGTCGGCGGGCTCATCCTCTCGCAGCTCCTCACCCTCTACACGACGCCGGTCGTCTATCTCTGGTTCGAGCGGCTCGCGAGGCGGTTCGGGCGCGCGGCCGCGGCCCAGCCGAGTCCGGCGGAGGTCGTCGCCGAGTGAACGTCTCCGAGCCCTTCATCCGGCGGCGGATCGGCACCTCGCTCCTCAGCGTGGCACTGCTCCTGGCGGGCATCGTCGCCTACCGGATGCTGCCGGTGGCGTCGCTGCCGCAGGTCGAGTTCCCGGTCATCCAGGTGCAAGCGGTGCTCCCGGGCGCCAGCCCCGAGACCATGGCGTCCTCGGTGGCGACGCCGCTCGAGCGCATGTTCGGCAAGATCGCCGGCGTGTCGGAGATGACGTCGACGAGCGTGCTGGGGTCCAGCACCATCGTGCTCCAGTTCGACCTCAACCGGTCCATCGACGCCGCCGCCCGGGACGTGCAGGCCGCGATCAACGCCGCGCGCGGCCAGCTGCCGTCGGGGATGCCCAACAATCCGACCTATCGCAAGGTGAACCCGGCGGACGCCCCGATCATGATTCTCGCCCTGACGTCGGAGACGCTGCCCGTCGGTCGCCTCTACGACGCGGCGGACTCGATCCTGGCGCAGAAGATCTCGCAGGTGGACGGGGTCGGCCAGGTCTTCGTCGGCGGCGGCGCCAAGCCGGCGGTCCGCGTCCAGATCGACCCCAACCGCCTGAGCCAGCTCGGGATCGGGCTCGATCAGGTCCGCCTGGCGCTGCAGTCGGTGAACGCCAATACGCCGAAGGGCGAGGTGGCCGACGGATCGACCGCGTGGGCCATCGCCGCGACCGACCAGCTCTTCGACGCCGACCAGTACCGGCCCGTGATCGTCGCCTACAAGAACGGCGCGCCGGTCAGGCTCGGCGACATCGGCGAGGTGGTGAGCTCGGTCGAGGACATCCGCACCGGCGGCCTGGCCAACGGCCGCCGCGCCGTCCTGCTCGTGCTGTTCCGGCAGCCGGGTGCCAACATCATCGAGACCGTCGACCGGGTGGTGGCCCTGCTGCCGACCCTGCACGCGTCGATCCCACCGGCCATTGACATCGCGGTCGTTCTGGACCGCACCACGACCATCCGCGCCTCGTTCCGGGACATCCAGCTCACCCTCCTCCTCTCCATCGCGCTCGTCGTGCTGGTCGTGTTCGTGTTCCTGCGCAACGCGTGGGCGACGATCATCCCGAGCGTGGCGGTGCCGCTCTCGCTGCTCGGCACGTTCGGCGGGATGTACCTGCTCGGCTACAGCCTGGACAATCTCTCGCTGATGGCCCTCACGATCTCGACGGGCTTCGTGGTCGACGACGCCATCGTCGTGCTCGAGAACATCACGCGCTATCTCGAGGCGGGCGACTCGCCGGTGGCGGCGGCGCTCAAGGGCGCGCGGGAGATCGGCTTCACGGTGCTGTCGATGAGCATCTCGCTCGTCGCGGTTTTCATCCCGATCTTGCTGATGGGCGGCCTCGTCGGCCGGCTCTTCCGCGAGTTCGCGGTGACGCTCACACTGGCCATCATGGTCTCGCTCCTGGTGTCGCTGAGCACGACGCCGATGATGTGCGCGCAGTTCCTGAAGCCCGCGCGAGAGGTCCGCCACGGGCGCCTGTACCTCGTCGGCGAGAGGGCGTTCGGCGGGCTCCACCGCTTCTACGAGCGCACCCTCGGCTGGGTGCTGCGCCACCAGCCGCTGGTCCTCGCCGTCACTCTCGGCACGATCGGCCTGAACGTCTATCTGTTCATGATCGTGCCGAAGGGCTTCTTCCCCCAGCAGGACGCCGGTCGACTCAACGGCAGCATCCAGGCCGAGCAGGACATCTCGTCCCCCGCCATGCGCGAAAAGATGGCCGAGTTCGTCCGCACCGTGCAGGCCGATCCGGCGGTCGCCAACGTCGTCGCCTTCACGGGCGGCGGCGGCAGCAGCAACACCACGAACACCGGGCGCATGTTCGTCTCGCTCAAGCCGCTCGGCGAGCGCGGGGTCGCCGCCGACCAGGTGATCGAACGACTGCGCGGCAAGCTCGCGCACGTGCCGGGCGCCACGCTGTTCCTGCAGGCGGTGCAGGACCTCCGGATCGGGGGGCGGCAGAGCAACGCGCAGTATCAGTACACCCTGCAGAGCACCGACCTCGCCGAGCTGAACGCCTTCGCGCCGCAGATGCTGGCCAAGCTCCGGAGTCTGCCGGGGCTGCGCGACGTGGCGACCGACCAGCAGAACCGCGGCCTCCAGGCCTCGCTGCTGATCGACCGCGACACCGCGTCGCGGCTCAACATCCTGCCGCAGGCCATCGACGACACGCTCTACGACGCGTTCGGCCAGCGGCAGGTCTCGACGATCTTCACCCCGCTCAACCAGTACCACGTGGTTCTCGAGGTCGCGCCCCGCTTCCAGCAGAATCCCGACGCGCTGAAGTCGATCTACGTGAAGTCCGCCTCCGGCAACCAGGTGCCGCTGAGCGCGCTCATCCGCTTCGCGCCCTCGACCACGCCGCTGGCCGTCAGCCACCAGGGGTTCTTCCCTTCCGTCACGCTCTCCTTCAACCTCGCGCCGGGCGTGGCGCTCGGCGATGCTGTCGGCTCGATCGAGGCCGCCGAGCGTCAGGTCAGCATGCCGGCCTCGGTCCGGGCGAGCTTCCAGGGCACCGCCCAGGCCTTCCAGGCCTCGCTCGCCAACCAGCCCGTGCTGATCCTCGCGGCCCTCGTCAGCGTCTACATCGTCCTCGGCGTCCTCTACGAGAGCTACGTCCACCCCATCACGATCCTCTCGACGCTGCCGTCCGCGGGTGTGGGGGCGATCCTGGCCCTTCTGCTCGTCGGCGGCGACCTGAACATCATCGCGCTGATCGGCATCATCCTGTTGATCGGCCTCGTGAAGAAGAACGCCATCATGATGATCGACTTCGCCCTCGACGCCGAGCGCCGCGAGGGCAAGACGCCCAGGGAGGCCATCTTCCAGGCGTGCCTGCTGCGCTTCCGGCCGATCATGATGACGACCATGGCGGCGCTCCTCGGCGGCCTCCCGCTCGCCCTCGGCACCGGCGTCGGCGCGGAGCTGCGACGGCCGCTCGGCATCACCATCGTGGGCGGCCTCATCATGTCGCAGCTCCTGACCCTCTATACGACTCCGGTCGTCTACCTCTATCTCGACCGCCTGCGCGCGGCGCTCAGTCGCCCGCGCGCCGTGCCTTTCGCAAAACGCCGGCTCGGCGTGCACAATTGAGCCAGGGGGTGGTCGTGATGGAGTCGCGCCGCAGCTCACGCCGTCGAAGGTGGCGCGCGGGCCTCGGCACCGCGATCGGCGTCGCCGCCGTCGCCCTGGCGAGCGCCGCGTGCACCGGCGACAAGGCCGAGTCGAAGCAGACGCAGCGCCGTCCGCCCGTGCCCGTCGCCGTCGCCGCGGTGGAGCAGAAGAGCGTCCCGCTCCAGATCCAGGCCATCGGCACCGTCGAGGCGTCCTCCACCGTCTCGGTGAGGGCCCAGGTGGGCGGCGAGCTGCTCCGGGTCCACTTCAAGGAAGGCCAGGACGTCCGGAAGGGCGACCTCCTCTTCACGATCGATCCGCGCCCGCTCCAGGCGGCCCTGGCACAGGCCGAGGCGAATCTTGCCAAGGACCGAGTCCAGATCCAGCAGGCCCGGGCCGTGCTCGAGCGGGACACGGCGCGGATCAGCCAGGCGCGCGCCGCCATCGCGAGGGACGAAGCCCAGGCGAAGAACGCCAACGTGCAGGTGAGCCGCTATGGGGATCTCCTGAAGCGCGAGCTGATCGCCCAGGAGCAATACGACCAGCTCAAGACGAACGCGGAGGCGCTCGCCGCGACGATCCAGGCCGACCAGGCCGATCTGAAAAGCGCCGAGGAGACCGTCCAGTCCGACCGAGCCGCGATCAAGAGCGCCGAGGAGACCGTGCGCGCCGATGAGGCCGCCGTGCAGAACGCGAAGCTCCAGCTCGAGTACGCGAGCATCCGCTCGCCGCTCGACGGGCGGGCGGGCAGTCTCATGCTGCACGAAGGCAACGTGGTGCGGGCGAACGGGCAGAACGACTCGACGCTGCTCGTGATCAACCAGGTGCAGCCGATCTACGTGTCCTTCACGGTGCCCCAGCAGCAGCTGCCCGCGATCAAGCGCTTCATGGCGGATGGGACGCTGACGGTGGACGTCGTCCCGGCCGGCGAGCGGAACCCCGAGCAGGGTGTCGTCACCTTCGTCGACAACACCGTCGACGCCACGACTGGAACGATCCGCCTCAAGGCGACCTTCGCCAACGCCGGCCGCCGCCTCTGGCCGGGCCAGTTCGCGAACGCCACGCTCACGCTCACCGTCGAGCCCGACGCGCTGGTGATCCCGGCCCAGGCCGTGCAGACCGGCCAGCAGGGCTCCTATGTGTTCGTGGTGAAGGGCGACTCCTCCGTCGAGGCCCGGCCGGTGACCGTCGCGCGCACGATGGGCAACGACGCGATCATCGCCAAGGGGCTCCAGGCCGGCGAGAGCGTCGTGACCGATGGACAGCCGCGGCTCGTTCCCGGCGCGAAGGTCGAGGTCAAGCGCTGATCGCGCGCCGCCCTCATGATCATCCACCTCAACTTCCTACCCAAGCCCGGCGACACCGGAGCCGGCGAGGTCGTCGCGGCGCTCTTCGCGCTGCTGGATCAGGGCCGGATCGACCCGGAGTTGCTGCCTCGCCTTCGCCTGCACCTCGACTGGCTCCAGTACAAGGCCAACTTCCGCGAGCCGGTCACGGTCCGTCACGCCGCGGACGCGCGCGGCGAGCGGATGGCGCTCGCGGAGCTCGCGATCGACGTCCGCCGGGCGAGGCCCGAGCGCCTGATCGCCGATCTCGGTGCCGCGGTCGCATCCCTCGGCGTCGACACGCGCGAGGCCGACGGCCGCGTCGGCCTCGAAGACTGGGCACCGCTCGGCGCGAGCTTGATCTGGCAGTTCAACCGGCTCTTCTGGCAGCGTCTCGCCGACTGGGAGCGGGTGGCCGGCCGGGGGTTCGAGGCGGCGCTGCCGAGCGGGCGATCGGACGCCAACGATCCCGCCGCCGTGGCCGACGCGGTCGCCGACTTCTGGACGCTCCTGGTCGAGCTCGACAAGCGGGGCCAGTTGCCGCCGGAGATTTTCGCGCTCGAGATCGGCGTCGGCACCGGCACACGCGCCGGGCTCTGGCTCGATCGCTTCAAGGCCATCGACGAGGCGCGGGCGACGGGCTTCTACCCGCGGCTGCGCTTCTTGCTCGCGGACTACTCCCTGCCCGCGCTCGATCGGGCGATGAGCGCGGTCGACGCGCACCGCGACGTGGTGAGCATGATCGCCACCGACGCGCTCAACCCGCTCCGCGCGCTGTCCTTCCTGCGCTACAAGATCCTCTACGTCCATCTCACGAACGTCTACGACAACCTGCCGGTGGACGAGCTCGTCCGGCGGGACGGCCAGCTCTACCTCCTGGAGACGCGCGCGTATCTGCCGGCGGCGGCGGCGGCCGCGGTGGCGAGGACCTCCGGCGTCGGCCCGTCCGAGCAGCGGGCGACCGTCGCCCGTCTGCTCGAGACGGGGCCCGACCTCTTCGGTGATCGCGCGCGAGGCGTCGCCTTCTGGCGCGCGGTCTGGGACGGGCTCTGCCTGGAGGAACGCCTCCGCCGCCTCGAGGGCGCCGCCGACGTGCCCCTGCCGCCCGGCCTGCACGGCGACGATCTCGACGAGCTGCTCGCGGCCGCGCCGGCGGACGTCCGCTTCCACATCTCGCGCGGGGCCGTGGAGAGCTTCGTGAACACCGTCCCTCTCCTGCACCCGCGGGGCTATCTCCAGGTGCAGGACATCTTCGTCGCCGCGATGGACGAGTACCGTCAGGGATTCCGCGGGCCGGGCAAGCTGGACGGCTCCGTCGTGAACTGGGTCAACGGCGCCCTCCTGCGCGCGGTCGGCGCGCGGGCCGGCTACGACGTGCACTTCGCGCCCTTTCGCTATCGCGCGGGCTCGCGCACGAGCATCCTCTACACGACACTCCGGGAATGAGGGAGATCATGGCAGGGCGATACCTTCCCACCGCCGTCGTCGGCAGCTACTCGATGCCCGGCTGGCTCGAGCGCGCGAAGAACGAGTTCCTCCGCCGGCGGATCACCGCCCACGACCTCGACGAGATGCACGACGCGGCCGTGAAGGCGGCGATCAAGGACCAGGAGGTCGCCGGGCTCGACGTCGTCTCCGACGGCGAGCTCCGGCGCGACAACATGATCGACTACTTCGCGATGCGGCTCCCGGGCGTCGAGATCGATCGCAGCTCCAAGACCTCGTACTACGACTTCTACGACAGCGTCGTGCGCGGCCGCATGCCGATGGGGCCGCTCGGTCTCGTCGAGCACTTCCGTTTCCTCCGTCGTTTCACGGACCGGCAGACGAAGGTCTCCGTCACCGGGCCCCATTCGCTGGTCAAGCGGATCCGCAACCAGTACTACCCGACGGAGGAGGCGTTCGCGGTCGAGATCGCGCGGATCATGAACCTCGAGCTGCGCGAGCTGGTTCGCGCGGGCGCCGAGCAGATCCAGATCGACGAGCCCTACTATTCGGGCTTTCCCGAGGACCTGCCGTGGGGCGTGCGCGCGATCAACACCCTCGTCGAGGGGGTCGACGCGCGGCTGAGCCTCCACGTGTGCTACGGCAACCGCTACGGCAAGCCGTCGTGGGAGGGCAGCTACCGCTACCTCTTCCCGGCGATCCTCGAGACCCGCATCCACCAGATCACGCTCGAGTTCGCGCGCCGGGGCAGCGAGGACCTCCGGCTCTTCGAGGAGTTCGACGCGCCGTTCACGCTCGGCCTGGGGGTCGTCGACGTGAAGACGCACGATGTCGAGACGCCCGCCGTCGTCGCCGAGCGGATCCGGGAGGCCCTGGCGATCCTTCCGGCGGAGCGGCTGTCCGTCAATCCGGACTGCGGCCTCCTGCACCTGCCCCGCGAGGTCGCCTTCGGCAAGCTGGGCGCGATGGTCGAGGGCGCGCAGCTCGTTCGCCGGGAGCTCGCGGGGTGACCAACCCGCTGCGGGAGGCGCTGGCCACGGGCCGGTTCTGCTACGTCGTGGAGCTCGTCGCCTCCGCGCTGACCCGCGAGGCGCGCCTGCTCGAGACCGCGTCGGGGCTGGCCCGGATTCCGGCGGTGGTCGCGGGCAGCGTCACCAGCTACGCGGGCGGCGCGATGGGCCACGATCCGCTGCGCGTCGCCGCGGCGGCGCGCGCGCGAGGACTGACGCCCAACATCCATCTGACGTGCGTGAGCCAGGACCGCGGCGGGCTCTCCAAGAGCCTGGACGACCTGCAGGCACTCTCGCTCGAGAACGTCTTCGCGCTGACCGGCGACTATCCGGGCGCGGGCGACCAGCCGCCGGTGTTCGACCTCGACTCCGTTCAGCTCGTCCGGCTCATCGACGAGCGGCGCCGCGGCGGGGTCGCGTTCCACGTCGCGGTGGCGGTCTCGCCCTTCAAGTACACCGAGGCCGACTGTGTGTACCAGTACGTCAAGCTCGAGAAGAAGATCGCGGCCGGCGCCGACGTCGCCGTCACGCAGGTCGGCTGGGACACGCTGAAGTTCGAGGAGCTGAAGCGCTACCTCGACGCGCGGGGGCTCCGCACCCCGCTGCTCGGCAACGTCTACGTCCTCGGTCCGAAGACGGCGGAGCGGATGGCGACCGGCCGACCGCCGGGCTGCTGGGTCTCGCCCGAGCTCCTCGCCGCCGTGCGAGCCGAGAGCCAGGCGAAGGACGGCGGGCGCCGGGCCCGCCTCGAGCGGGCGGCCCGGACGGTGGCCGCCCTGCGCGGTCTCGGCTATGCCGGGGCCTACATCGGCGGCACCCACGACGCGGCCCACATCGCGTGGATCATTCGGCGCGCCGAGGAGCTGGCGCCCGACTGGGAAGGGCTGGCGGCCGAGCTCCGCTACGGCGCCGCCGGGGGGTTCTATCTCGCCACCCCTCGCAAACCAACGGCCCGGCCGCGACGAGACGTCCTGCCGCGCCTCCTCGACCGGCTCGGGCGCGCCTTCCCGGTCAGCCGCGACTCGCCCCTGCGCCGCGCGCTCGCGCGCGTGTGCGCGTGGATCGATCGCTGCCGGCCGGCGCGGGCGCTCCTCGAGCGGGTAGAGCTCGCCGTCAAGAAGCCGCTCTTCGGATGCCAGGCCTGTGGCAACTGCGTCCTCGGACACCTCGAGTACGTGTGCCCGCAGACGTGCCCCAAGCAGCTGCGCAACGGGCCCTGCGGGGGCACGGATCAGGGCCGCTGCGAGGTCGTCCCCGACAAGCCGTGCATCTGGGTCGCGGTCTATGACCGCGCCAAGGCGTCGGGCGGGCTCGAGGAGCTGAAGATCTACGTCCCGGCGCCCGACCGACGGCTCCGCGAGACGAGCTCGTGGATCAACTACTTCCTCGATCGAGACACGCGCCCCGATCGACTTCTGGTACTCTCAAGCGCCGAATCCAGACCGCGGAGGACCTCGAGATGAGACATCGATGGATGGTCCTGGCCCTGGCGCTGGCGCTCGCCTCTTTTTCGTTCGGCCGCGTCGCCGCGCAGGACAAGCCGATCGAGCTGAGGTTCTCGAGCTGGGTCGGCATCGCCCACGGCCATCACTCCGGCGTCATGGTGCCCTGGGCCAAGATGATCGAGGAGAAGAGCGGTGGCCGGCTCAAGGTGACGATCTACCCGGGTAGCACGCTCGGCAAGCCCGCCGACCACGTCGATCTCGTCACGAGCGGGATCGCCGACATGGGCTTCGCCTCGCCGGGGATGACGCCCGGTCGGTTTCCGCTCATCTCGGTCGCCGAGCTCCCGCTCCTGTTCAAGTCCGGCAAGGGCGGGAGCCTGGCCGTGTGGTCGCTCTACGACAAGTACTTCAAGACGGAGTTCGCCGGGATGAAGGTGCTCTGGATCTGGGTGCATCCGCCCGGCCACTTCCACATGGCCAAGAAGCACGTCAAGGTGCTCGAGGACCTGAACGGTCTCAAGATCCGCGCGGCGACGCCCATGCTCACCACCATGGTCAAGACCCTCGGCGCGGTTCCGGTGAGCATCCCCGCCCCCGACACCTATACGGCGCTCGAGCGGGGCACGGTGGACGGCACCATCTTCCCGTGGGAGGCGATCTGGTCCTTCAAGCTCGCCGAGGTGCTCAAGTACCACGCGGCCGTCGGCCTCTACGCGTCCCCGTTGTTCACGCTGATGAACCAGAAGAAGTACGACAGCCTGCCTCCGGACCTCCGCAAGGTCATCGACGACCTGAGCGGCGCCTGGGGCGCGGAATTCAACGGCGCCGTCTGGGACAAGAACGAGCTCGAAGGAATCGCGGCGGCCAAGAAGGCCGGGGCGACCATCTACACCGTGCCCCAGGAGGAGCGCCAGCGCTGGGCGGCCAAGCTCAAGCCCCTCGAGGAGGATTGGGTGAAGGACAAGGAAGCCAAGGGGCTGCCCGGCAAGCAGCTCCTGAACGACCTTCGGGAGGCCATCAAGAAGTACGATCCGTAGGCGGCGAACGGGACGCCCTCATCCTGACCATGCGCAGGTGGCTCGACCGCTGTGAGCGGGTGTTGACGCTGGTGGCCGCCGTCGCCACCTTCGCCATGATGCTCCTCACGACGGCCGATGCGGGCGGGCGCTATCTTTTCAATCGGCCGATCCTCGCGGCCTACGAGCTCACCACGAACTACCTGATGATCGCCGCGGTCTTCCTGGCCATGCCGTATGCCTACCGGCAGGGCGCGAACATCCGGGTGACGTTCCTCGTGGAGCGGTTCGGCCGTCGAGCGCGGCTCCTCGTCGACCATCTCGTCCAGATCGTCTCCATCCTCTACTGCGCGGCGCTGGTCTTCGCCACCTTCCAGCAGGCGCGCCACGTGCTCCGGACCCGGACGACGTTCGTGACTCTCGACCTGCCGATGTGGCCCGCGCATCTGCTCGTCGCCATCGGGTTGTTCGTCACCACCCTCATGATGCTGGTCGACCTCCCCGACGTGCGTCGGGGACGCTCCAGCCTCTTCAGGGACGGCTAGCCCGTGGCCTACGTCCCGTTCCTGGTGATGGTGGTCTCGTTGCTCCTGGGGTTGCCGATCGCGTTCTCGCTGGCGGTGGCGGGCATCGTCGGCATCTATATGCTCGGCGGCGACTGGAACGTGGTGTCCCGGATTCTCGGGACCACGCCGTTCAGCACGGCGGCCGAATACGTGTTGACCACGATCCCGATGTTCATCCTCATGGCCTACTTCTCCGCCTCCGGAGGCCTCGCCCGCGATCTCTACACGGCCGGCGCGCAGTGGCTCTCGCGCGTCAAGGGCGGCCTCGCCATCGCCACGGTCTTCGCCTGCGGCGTCTTCGGCGCGATGTCCGGGGCGAGCCTGGCGGCGGCGGCCGTGATGTCGAGCATCGCCATGCCGGAGATGCGCCGGCACGGGTACTCGGACGAGCTGGCCGCGGGCGCGATCGGGATCGGCGCGACCCTGGACATCCTCATCCCGCCGAGCGTCGGCATGGTGATCTACGGCATCACCACCCAGACCTCGATCGGCAAGCTGCTCATCGCGGGCGTGATCCCCGGGATCATCGTGGGGATCTTCCTGATCCTCGCCATCATCGTCTGGGTCCGCGTCCGCCCCGCCCACGCGCCGCAGACCTACGTGGTCTCGAGATCCGAGCGCTGGGCGGGCCTCCGGCGCATCTGGTCGAGCCTGCTGCTGATCGTCCTGGTGGTGGCGTTGCTCTACACGGGAGCGGCGACGCCGACCGAGGTCGGCGCCCTCGGAGCCTTCCTGGCGGCCGCCATCGGCGTCGCGCTCAAGCGTCTGTCCTGGGCTGGGGCCACGGAGGCGATCCGGCAGACCATCAAGACGTCGGGACTGATCTTCATGATCCTCATCGGCGCGACCATCTTCGGCTACTACATGGCGATGAGCCAGATCCCCCAGCACGTCGTGGCCGTCGTCGCCGCGCTGGACCTCAACCGCTGGGTCGTCATGTCTGGAATCGTCGTCGCCTACTTCGTCGTGAGCATGTTCATGGACGAGCTGCCGCTGTTGCTGCTGACGCTGCAGCTGACGTTTCCCCTGATCGTCTCGCTCGGCTTCGACCCGATCTGGTTCGGCGTCATGTCGATGCTGATGGTGTCGATGGGGCTCGTGTTTCCCCCGGTGGGCATGATCGCGTTCGTCGTCAGCTCGAGCGCCAACGTGAGCCTCGTGAAGGTCTACACGGGAACGAGCATCCTGATGATCGCCCTCGTTCTGACCACGATCCTCATCATGATCTTCCCCCAGATCGTCCTCTGGCTGCCCAACACCATGCGCTGAGATCGCGGCGCCGTCGGGCGTGCGCTCGCGCGTGCGTCAGAAGATTTCCGGGCACCAGGGAGCGGCCTCGGCGCGGAACAGCGCGTCGGCGCGCGCGAGCGCCCCCGGCCGTAGCTCCGCGACCCGCAGCGCCCGTCCCAGCTGCGCCCAGGTGAACCCGCCCAGGTATACGGACCCGAGGGCCATCACGTCGCACGAGAGCTCCGATGGATCGTCCGTCCGCTCGACGCCGCCGGCGCCCACGCGCCAGCGACCCTGGTTCCAGGGGCAGAACCCGTCGGCGACCTCGATCACGACGGAGCCCGGTGCCGCGTAGGAGCGCGCCGCCAGCGCGGCCCCGACATCCACGAGCCGAACCCAGAGCCCGTCGCGGACGCTCACGCGGAGCCGACGCGGCTCGGCGACCAGGAGCAGAAGCGGGTGGTCGACCGGCAAGAGCCACGCCTTCAGGCGCGCCATCCAGTCGATATCGAGAAGGAAACGCCAGATCGCGCGCGTCGCGTCGGGAGAGTCGCCCATCGCCTCGACGACCTCGACCGAGCCGGTCTGCACGCCGCGGTCGAACGCCAGGTTGAGACGGTAGAGCGCGTACGCCGCCGACCGGCCCCGGGCTTCGAGGACGACGCACTGGAGCTCGCCGCCACCGCGCCGCCGCCAATCGGGATCGGCCAGCGCGCGCGCCTGCCACCACGCGGAGGTCCGCGCGAACATGCCGGGGGTGACGGCCGCTACGCGCTCCCATACCGGCGCCACGAGAGGCTCGGCCTCTCCGAGCGGCACGAGCCGCGTCGCCCCGAAGGGCTCGAAGGGCGCGTAGTAGGCCGACCGCTCGCGGGGGAGATCGATCTCCGTCGTGAGCGAGGCGATGCCGTAGCCGAAGCGCCCGTAGATGGTGTCTTCGGTGGCCCACAGATAGGCGACCGGCTCGCCGTTGTCGCGGCAGGCGTCGAGCTGCGCCCGCATCATCGACCGCAGCACACCGCGCCGTCGATGGCTCGGCAGGACACCGACGACGGTGACGCCCGCGGCGCTGACACGTCCGCCGGGCACGGTCAGGGTGAACGGGAACGCCCCGGCGCCGCCCACCGCCCGGCCGCCGTCCCAGGCGGCGTGCACGCGCTCCGCGGGCAGGACACTCGCGAGACGCTCAAACTGATCCTCAGTCGGCGTCGAGCGGCCGAAGTAGTGCCAGATCGGACCCAACGCCCCCCGCAGCTCGTCCCCCGACGAGCACACCCGCACCTTCCACCTCACGCAGATTCCTCCAGGGACGCGGTCTCGAGCGCCCGCGCAGTTTGCCGCCTGCTCTCTACGGTTAAGCGACGAATGATGCGCCGCCGATTCGCGTCGGTCAAGCCGTGGTCGAGCTAACGCGATATCGGCCGGGCGGGGCGGGGGTCGGAGGGCTAGGTCAGGCGCTTGCCGCGAGTAGCCGGCACGAGCTGTCCGTAGCGAACGCCCTTCACGGAGAGAAGCTGGTTGGCGATCGTGCGAATCCGACGAGCCGAGCCCCGGAGCGCAATGACCTCGAGGCAGGAGTGCTCGTCGAGATGGACGTGCAGGCTCGCCGTGATCGAGCGGTAGCCGTGGTGCTGGATGTCCGTGAGCTTGTCCGCGAGCGCGTGGGTCTCGTGGTCGTAGACGAGGGTCAACACGCCCACCGTCTCGCCCGGCAGCGCCGCCCACTCTTCCTTGACGAGCTCGCCCCGGAGCAGATCGCGCACGAACTCACTGCGGTTGCCGTAGCGGCGCCCGGCGCGCAGGCGATCCAGCGTCCGCATGAGCCGGGCCGGCAGCGAGACGGTGAAGCGGACGGCGCGTTCCTCTCTCATGGCACCGAAATGTACTGGATCGACGGCCGTCGGTGTGATATTACCTTTTCTCCGATGTTCATACGAGGGTCGAACTCGGCCCGCCGGAGCTTCATCGCCGGCGGCGTCCTGCTCGGCGGCGTCCTCGTGGCCTCCGCCGCGGAAGGTCAGGAGCCTCCGCCCCGGGCTCAGGAAGCGCCGCCGCCCCGAGCCCAAGAAGTCGAGCCCCGCCCGGAGGAGGCGACGCTGCCGCCGGTCGTGGTGACGGCGCCGCCGCCGGTCTCCTCGTCCTCGGAGGTCTTCATTCCCGGGAGCGACTTCGAGCTGCGGCCTCAGGGGCGGCCGGCCGACATCGCGCGCCTCATCCCCGGATTCATCATCAGCCAGCATCAGGGCGGGGGCAAGGCGGAGCAGTATTTCCTTCGCGGCTTCGACGCCGATCACGGCACCGACGTCGCGCTCTTCGTGGACGGGCTTCCGGTCAACCTCCGCAGCCACGCCCACGGCCAGGGCTACGCCGACCTCCACTTTCTGATCCCCGAGACGGTCAAACGCGTCGAGGGCTTCAAGGGGCCCTACTTCGTCGAGTTCGGAGACTTCGACACCGCGGGCGCCGTGAACTTCGTCCTGCGTGACTTCGTCGAAGAGAACTACGCCGAGGCCGCCGGTGGGAGCTTCAACACCCAGCGCTACCTGGCGCTGATCTCCCCGACCCGCGACGCGCTCAAGAGCCTCGTCGCGCTCGAGTACTACCGGAACGACGGCGCCTTCGAGCATCCGAACGGCTACGAGCGGGTCAACGTCCTGGCGAAGGCGAAGGCCTCGCTCGCCGAGGGGATGGACCTCGGCGCGTGGATCTCGTACTACTGGGCCGCGTGGCACTCGTCGGGTGAGGTCCCGGTGCGCGCGGTGCGCGAGGGACTCATCACGCGCTTGGGCTCCATCGATCCCAACGAGGGCGGCCGGACCCAGCGGGCGAACCTCAACATCGACTGGAGCTGGCGACCCGACGACGTCCAGCTCGTCACGGTCCGCGCGTACGCGACGTACTACTCGCTCGACCTCTTCAACAACTTCACGTTCTTTCTCAACGACCCCGCGAACGGCGACGAGATCACCCAGCGCGACCGCCGCTATCTGGCGGGCCTCGACGCCCAGTACCAGCACAAGAGCCAGCCGTTCGGGGTGAGCCTCACCAGCACCGGCGGCTTCCAGTACCGCATCGACACCCCGCGCGTCGTCCTCGCCAATTCCGTCCAGCGGTATCAGACGGCGCGGACCCAGGACGTCGACGTCGTCGAGCAATCGTACTCGCCCTTCGTGAAGCTCGACCTCGTTCCGCTCCCCTGGCTGCGCTTGGTCACCGGTGCCCGGGGCGACATCTTCAACTACCGCGTGCACTCGACGGTGAACACGGGAAACAGTGACTTGAACGGCAGCGTCACCCAGGCGCGCCCGAACGTGAAGGCCAACCTGATCCTCGGCCCCTGGTACCAGACGGAGCTCTTCGCGAACTTCGGCACCGGCTTCCACAGCAACGACGCCCGGGCCGTGATCAGCGACGACACCAAGACGGCCCTGCCGACGGCGCGCGGCTACGAGTTCGGCGTGAGGAGCAAGATGCTGCCCCAGGTCGATTTCTCGCTGACCTTCTGGTTCCTGGATCTGGCCAGCGAGCTGGTCTTCGTCGGCGATGAGGGGACCACCGAGCCGCAGGGGCCGAGCCATCGCGAGGGCCTGGAGTTCGCGATGCGCGCGAAGATTCTGGACTGGCTCACGTTCTCGGGCGACGTGACGTCGACTCGAGCCGAGTTCGACTCCGGCGCGGCCGTGCCGCTGGCGCCGCGCGTGACGGCCCGGGCCGATCTGACGGCCCGGCTGCCCTGGGGCCTGGCGACCAGCCTGGGAATGCGCTATCTCGGAGACCGCTACGCCGACGAGGATCGCCATCAGACCGCCCGGGGCTACACCCTCTTCGACTTCACCGCCCGGTATCGATACAAATGGCTCGAGGCCTTCCTCAGCATCGAGAACCTCACGAACGTCGACTGGCGGGAGGCGCAGCACTTCTTCACCTCACGACTGGGCGGCGAGCCCGCCCAGGGCGTCCCGGACATCCACTACACCCCGGGCACTCCCCGCTCCTTCCTCGGCGGCCTCGCCATCCGCTTCTAACCCCACGCCCCACGCCCACACAGCCTCGTCCTGGTCGGGGCGTCTAGGTCCTTGGCGATTCGTGTTCCAGATGGTCCTACGTCCGCGCGTAAGTAGTCCGGGCGAGGGGCGGGGCGTTGCCTTCCGAGCCCCGTGTAGTCAGGGTTGCCGCGAGGAAACGTCTCTTGAATGATCGTTGCGGGTAGCGGCTAGCGGGGCTCGGAAGGCAACGCCCCGCCCCTCGCCCGGACTACTTGATGGCGACGGCTTTGACCTGCCGGAAGTCCGTGAGACCGCCGAGCGTCTTGAGCACGCCGTCCTGGACGAGCGTCGTCATCCCCTCGACTTTGGCCCGCTCGAGCATCTCGGCCACGCGCGCCTTGGTCTGGATGAGCCGCTTCATCTCGTCGGTCGCGAGCAGGAGCTCGTGGATGCCCAGGCGGCCGCGATAGCCGGTCTTGTTGCAAGAAGCGCAGCCCTTGCCGCGGTAGAGGACGAACGACTCGTCGTACTTCTGGTTGAGCGTCGAGAAGGGCTCCTCGCCGAAGGCCTGCGCGAGCTCGTCGTACTCGGCGCGATCGGGGTGGTATTCCGCCCTGCAGTCCGGACAGATGCGCTTGACGAGCCGCTGCCCCAGGATGGCCAGCAGCGCGTCGGCGAAGTTGAACGAGTCGAGCCCCATGTCGAGCAGCCGGATGACGGTCTCCAGCGCGCTGTTCGTGTGGAGGGTGCTGAGCACGAGGTGGCCGGTCAGCGACGCCTCGATGCCGGTCGACGCCGTCTCCTCGTCGCGCATCTCGCCGACCATGATCACGTCCGGATCGGCGCGCAGGAACGCGCGCATCGCGGCGGCGAAGTCGAAGCCGATCTTCGGCATGACCTGCACCTGGCGCAGGCCGTACTGCGTGATCTCGACCGGGTCCTCGGCGGTCCAGATCTTGCGCTCGGGCTTGTTGATGTGACCGAGAAGCGAATGCAGCGTCGTGGTCTTGCCCGAGCCGGTCGGCCCCACGCAGAGAACGAGCCCGTAGGGTTTCTCGACGGTCTTCTTGACCTCGCGGAGGTTGCGCGGGGTCATGTCGAGCTTGTCGAGGGCGATCAGCTCGCTCGAGGAGAGGACCCGCATGACCACGTCTTCGTTCTGGTTGGCGGTGGGGATCGTGGCGACGCGCAGCTCGATCTCGCGGTCGGACAACTTGAACTTGATCTTGCCGTCCTGCGGCTTGCGCCGCTCGGCGATGTCGAGCTGAGCCATGATCTTGATCCGCGCCACGATCGCGCGGCGGTAGGCGCCGGGAATCTTCTGGTACTCGGCGCAGCCCCCGTCGATCCGATAGCGGATCACCGTGTCCTTCTGACCGCCGTAGGGCTCGATGTGGATGTCGGACGCGCGCGCCTTGTACGCGTCCACGATGATCTGGTTCGCCAGTCGGATGACCGCGCTGTCGTTCTCGTCGAGCTCGCCCGCGCTCATGTCGAGCGTGTCGGCGACGTCCTCGTTCCGCAGGTCGCCGAGAATGGTGCCGATCGAGTCCTTGCCCCCGACCTCGCCGCTCACCTGGTTGAGGAACGAGAGGATGTCCTTCCGCAGCCCGACCGCCCACTTGATCTTCCGGTTCTTCAGGGCCTGGCTGACGCTGTCGATCCGCTGCAGATCCTGAGGGTTGTCGATGAGGACCACGATGCCGTGGTCCTCCCGGCGGAGCGGCAGCCAGAAGTTGCGCCGCAGGTACTCGATCCGCAGGCCTTTCATGAGGTCAGGCGGCGGGATGATCTTGTCGTCGAACTCGACGAACGGGCACTCGAAGAACTGGCTCAGCGCGATTCCCAGCTCGGCCTTCGGGACCTGGTACTGCTCGATCAGGATCGACTCGACGTCCGACTGGCGACGGCGCGCCTCGGCGACCGCCGAGCCGAGCTCCTCCGGTGTGATCCGATGCTGCGCCAGGAGATAGTCGAACTTGCTCTTGGGCCGGCTCTGACTCTGGGCCGCCTCCTGGCTCTGGCTCAGCTGGGCCTGGTTGTTGAAGGCGATCCCGAGCGTCTTGGCGATCCGGGAGACGCCCGTCTCGTCGTCCTTGGTGAACCGGGCGCCGCGCTTCTTGTTCAGGAGCTGGATGACGCCGATCGGCCGCCCGTCGTGCAGGATCGGCATGCCCAGGATCTGCTGGGTCCGGAACCCCGTCTTCTTGTCCCACGAGCCGTCGAAGCTCAGGGTGGGCGAGATTCGAGCCAGCTCCGCCCTGTCGTAGGCGTCGGCGACGTTCACCACCCGGCCCGAGGCCGCCACGTAGCCGGCGATGCTCTTTTCGCTGACCGGGAGCCGGATCTCCTTGACGGTGTCGAGGGCCAGGAACTTCGAGTAGAGCTCCTTCTTGGCCGGGTCGATCGCGTAGATCGTCATCCGGTCGGCATCGAGGAGCTCGAGGATATCGCCCTGGAGCTCGATGAAGATGCTGTCGATGCCCTTGGCGGCGTGGATGCGGTCGACGAGCTGGACGAGCTTCTGCTCGTAGGCTAGCCGCTCTTGTAGGATCTGGACGGACTGTTGCTGGGCCACGTCCCCTCCAACTTTCCCCAACCATGTTAGTCTAGCAGACTCTCTCCAGGGGGCAGAAGGCATGGGGCAGATGCGGCGGGCAGACGTGATCGTCATCGGCGGCGGAGCCAACGGCACGAGCACCGCTTTTCATCTGGCAGCGCGCGGAGTTAAGAACGTCCTGCTGCTCGAGCGGCGCCACCTCGGCGCGGGCGCCACCGGCAAGTCCGGCTCGCTGGTGAGGATGCACTACACCAACGAGGCCGAGTCCAGGCTCGCCTTCGAGAGCCTCAAGGTCTTCAGGGATTTCCGGAACATCGTCGGCGGCGAATGCGGGTTCGAGCCGATCGGCTTCGTCCAGATCGTTCCCCGGGGCTACGAGGCGGCGCTCGCCCGAAACGTCGCCCGCCAGCAGCGACTGGGCATCGCCACCGAGGCGATCACCCCGGACCGACTGACGGACCTCCTACCCGGATGCCGGGTCGACGACGTCGGCGGCGCCGCGTGGGAGCCCGAGTCTGGATTCGCCGATCCGAACGCGACGACGTTCGCCTTCGCAGAGGCCGCCCAGCGTCTCGGCGCGACGATCGAGACCGGCTGCGGGGTCACGCGGATCGTGACCGAGCAGGGGCGCGTGACCGGCGTCGAGACCAGCCGGGGGCGGGTCGATGCGCCGGTGGTGGTGCTCGTTCCGGGCGCCTGGGCCGCGTCCCTGTTGGCTCCGCTCGGGCTCGACTTCGGGCTGGTTCCCCACCGGATCCAGATCACGATCTTCCGCTGGCCGGCCGGCTTCAGAGCCCGGCACTGCGTGGTCATCGACGCGATCAATCAGTCGTGGTTCCGGCCCGAGGGCGGCGCCGCGACCCTGATCGGCGTCGAGCTCGGCGTGGGGCACGCGGACCCCGACGCCTTCGACGAGGGCGTCGACCCGGAGTTCGTGGCCATCTGCCGCAAGGCGCTGGCCGCCCGCCTGCCGGCCCTGGGCGAGGCGACGATGCGCGGGGGCTGGGCGGGGATGATCATGATGAGCGCCGACGGCCGCCCGATCATCGATCAGATCCCAGCGGTCGCCGGGCTCTACTGCATGCTCGGCGACTCCGGAACCTCGTTCAAGACCTCGCCGGCGATCGGCAAGTGCATCGCCGAGTGGATTGTCGACGGCAAGCCGCGCACCGTCGATCTCACACCGTTCCGGTCCACGCGCTTCGCCGAGGGCCAGCCCTGGCACGACGAGGACAGCTACGGGGGGCAGGGCCTGACGATTTCCCGCTGATCGCTCTGCGGCGGCCGCGGGCAGCAGGGCCTGGGGTGCCCGGCCCCCGACCGCTCCGTCACCCACTCGCCCGAATCGCAGCTCTTCGAGCTGCGAACGGGACTCGGGGGTCCCACTCTGCTGGTCGGGTGCCGGGCACCCCAGGCCCTGCTACCCACGGCCGGCCAGACCGCTCAGCGGTTGACGGCGCCTGGCCCGTCGCCGCCAATGTGCGGTTCAGCGGCCGAGCGCTGCTAGCATTTCTTCGACGCGCGTGAGCTTGACCCGCGGGCGCCCCTGGGCGCGCCCGCGCGCGACCTCGATCGCGTCGAGCTTGAGCCAGTCGGCGTAGGAAACGTAGTTCGGCTGGCGCTGGCGGACGAGCGCCTCGGCGGCGGCCGCCTCCGGCCGAGCCGGCTCGAGC
>DASPZZ010000349.1:0-2135 GCA_035635995.1 Binatia bacterium
CTGCGCCCCTGACGGAGACAGGCACCGCCCTCCCCCTGGCGCCTCTTTCTGTTACCCTCGGGGCCCGGACTGCATCAGCTCCGGAGGGGGAGGCTCCATGGCCCGCATACCGCTCGTCACCCGAGAGCAGATCGCCGAGAAAGAAAAGCCGGCGTACGACGCCTTCATGGTGAGCCGGGCGGGCCGGCCGAATATCGGCCCTTATTCACTTCTCCTTCACATGCCCGAGATGGCGCAGCGGCTCGAAGCCTTGCGGACCTGTCTCCGCGACGAAGCCAGCCTGTCGCAGAAGCTCCAGGAGCTGGTCATGATCTCCGTCGCGCGCGAGATGGGCTGCGCCTTCATCTGGTACGCGCACGCCGCCGCGGCGCGACAGGCCGGCGTGCGCAGCGACATCGTCGACAACATTCGCGAAAGGCGTGAGCTGGCCAACCTCGATCCCGAGGAGCAAACCGTCGTCGACTTCACCCGTGAGCTCCTCCAGAACCGCAAGGTCAGCCGACCGACGTTCGATGCGGCCACGGCTCGCTTCGGTCAGCGCGGGACCATGACGTTGACGAATCTGATCGCCTGCTACGCGGTGCTGGCCTACAACATGAACACCTTCGAGCTCGAAGCTCCCGCGCACGCGACGGAAAAACCCTTGACGGCATAGAGGTCGACCATGGCCAACGAGGCTCTGCGCACGATCTTGCCGGTCGCCGGATGGGGCGATGAGCGCGCCCGCGAGGTGAAGATCACGGGCGGCGCCGACCCGATCTTGCCGACACCGTTCCGTATCGGCGAGACCAGCGCCGCGGCGCTCGCGGCTGTCGGCCTCGCCGTCTCCGATCTGTGGGCGCTGCGTACCGGTCGGCGTCAGGACGTCGCGGTCGATACCCGCCAGGCGACGGCATCGCTGCGCAGCGGTCACTACATGCAGATGGACGGGGCGCACGTGTCGACCGAGCGCAACACGGTGATGGGCGTCTATCCGGCCAAGAACGGGCGCTGGAGCTACCTCCACTGCAATTTCCCGAACCATCGCGCCGCCGCGCTCAGCGTGCTCGGCGTGCCGGAAGATCGCGAGGCGGTGCGCAAAGCGGTCGCGCAGTGGGACGCGCTCGAGCTCGAGGAAGCGATCATCGCGGCGAAGGGCGCCGGCGGGATGGTGCGCACCATGGACGAATGGGCCAAGCATCCGCAGGCGGCCGCGATCGCCTCGCTGCCGCTGATGGAGATCGTCAAGATCGGCGAGAGCTCGCCGGAGAAGCTTCCCGACGGCGATCGGCCGCTGTCCGGCATCCGCGTCCTCGACCTGACGCGGGTCCTGGCGGGGCCGACGTGCGCCCGCACCCTGGCCGAGCACGGCGCCGACGTCCTGAAGATCACCGGGGCGCACCTGCCCAATCTCGGCTACCAGGAGTACGACACCGGCCACGGCAAGCTCTCCGCTCAGCTCGATCTGCGTGAAGCGAAGGACGTCGACACCTTGCGCGGGCTCGTCCGAGAGACGGACGTGTTCTCGCAGGGCTATCGGCCGGGCACGCTCGGCACTCGCGGGTTTTCGCCCGAGGCGCTCGCGAGACTACGCCCGGGCATCGTCTTCGTCTCGCTGTGCGCGTTTGGCCACGTCGGGCCGTGGGCATCACGCCGCGGCTTCGACACGGTGGTGCAGACGGTGAGCGGGATCACAAGCCGCCAGGGTGAGCTGTTCCCCGGTACCTCGCCGGGCCCGCAGTTCTATCCGGTGTCGGCGATCGACTACCTGACCGGCTACCTGATGGCGTTCGGCGCGATGGTCGCTCTCGCGCGCCGGGCCCGCGAGGGGGGCAGCTGGCTCGTGCGGATTTCGCTGGCGCAAACCGGCCGCTGGCTCGTCGGCCGCGGCCAGGTCCCGGAGCCCGAGCTCAAGGACGTGCCGAAGGAGTTCACGTCGGGTGAGCTGGAGCGCTGGTCGATGACGAGCGACACGCCGGTCGGTCGCCTGCGTCATCTCGGACCGGTGCTGCGCCTGTCCGAGACGCCCCCGCGCTGGGCGCGGCCCACGGTACCGCTGGGCTACAACGAGCCGGTGTGGCCGGCTCGCGGCGCGTAGGCTTCGCATTCGTGTGACCCCGAGAGTCGCCGCGCTCGGGCTCGTCGCGCTGCTGCTC
>DASPZZ010000350.1:0-3845 GCA_035635995.1 Binatia bacterium
GCGAGCTGACCGAGCGCGGCGTCAGGACGCGCTACGGCGCCGGCCCGCTCGCGGCGCGCGCGCGCCATCAGGTCGCGCACGAGCTCGAGCTCATCGGCCGGCTCGACCTCGCGGGCTTCTTCTTGATCGTGTGGGACGTCGTCGAGCACTGCCGGACCCACGACATCCTGGTCCAGGGACGCGGCTCGGCGGCCAACAGCGCCGTCTGCTACGCGCTCGGGATCACCGCGGTGGATCCGGTCGGCATGGAGCTGCTGTTCGAACGTTTTCTCAGCGAAGCACGGGGAGAGTGGCCCGATATCGACCTGGATCTGCCGAGCGGCGAGCGGAGAGAAGCGGTGATCCAGCATGTCTATCGGCGGTACGGCCGGCTCGGCGCCGGGATGACCGCCAACGTGATTACGTATCGAGGCCGGAGTGCCGCGCGCGAGGTCGGCCAGGCGCTCGGGCTCCCGCGCGACATGCGCGACCGGCTCGCCCAGCTCGTCGCCAACTGGGGCTACCAGGATCCGGAGGAGCTCCTGACCAAGCATCTGCGCGAGGCCGGCTGCGATCCGACCGCCCCGCGCATCCGACGCTTTGCCACGCTCTGGACGCGGATCCAGGACCTGCCACGCCATCTCGGCCAGCACTCGGGCGGGATGGTGATCGCCGCCGGCCGGCTCGACGACGTCGTGCCGCTCGAGCCCGCGACCATGCCGGGCCGGGTCGTCGTCCAGTGGGACAAGGACGACTGCGCGGGGCTCGGCATCGTCAAGGTCGACCTGCTCGGGCTGGGGATGATGTCGGTGCTCCAGGATTCGCTGACGCTCGTTCGCGAGACCGGAGGCTCCGTGGATCTGGCCCAGCTGCCGCCGGACGATCCGGCGGTGTACCGGAGCCTGCAGGAAGCCGACACGATCGGCGTGTTCCAGGTCGAGAGCCGCGCCCAGATGGCGACGCTCCCGCGCGTCCGGCCCGAGCGGTTCTACGACCTCGTCGTGCAGGTCGCGATCATCCGTCCCGGACCGATCGTCGGTGACATGGTGCATCCCTATATCCGGCGCCGGCGCGGACGCGAGCCCGTCACGTATCCGCATCCGAGCCTCGAGCCGATCCTCCGGCGCACCCTCGGCGTGCCGCTGTTCCAGGAGCAGCTCTTGCGGATGGCGATGGTGACGGCCGGCTTCACCGCGGCGGAGGCCGAGGAGCTCCGGCGGGCGTTCGGCTTCAAGCGGAGCGAGCGGCTCATGGCCGAGGTCGAAACGAAGCTGCGGGCGGGCATCGCGCGGCAGGGAATCCACGGCGCCGCCGCCGAAGAGATCGTCCACGCGATCACCGCGTTCGCGCTGTACGGCTTCCCGGAGTCGCACGCGAGTAGCTTCGCGCTGCTCGCCTACGCGAGCGCGTACCTGCGCGTCCACCACCCCGCGGCGTTCTACGCGGCGCTCCTCAACAACCAGCCGATGGGGTTTTATCACCCGGCGACCATCGTGAAGGACGCACAGCGGCACGGGCTGCGCGTCCTGCCGATCGACGTGACGTGCTCCCGGTGGCTGTGCACGGTCGAGCCCGTTGGAGGCGCCGGCCCGGCGATGCGGCTGGGATTGCGCTACGTCCGGGGGCTCCGCGAGCGTGCGGCCCGCGCGGTCGTCGGCGCGCGGGAGGAGCGGCCGTTCGGCTCGATCCACGACCTCGCCCGCCGGGCCCACCTCGACCGCGACGAGCTGGAGACCCTCGCGGCCATCGGCGCGCTGGCCCCGCTGGGCGGGACTCGACGGACGAATCTCTGGACGGCGGCGGCGCCGCACCCCGGGCCGCTGTTCGCGGACCCGCCCGGTGCGCCCAGTCCGTTGAGCGAGATGACGGACGTCGAGCGCCTCGCCGCGGATTACGCCGGCACCGGCGTGACGCTCGGCCCCCACCCGATGGCATTGCGCCGGACGGCGCTCAGGCGCCGCGGCGTGCTGAGCGCGCGGGAGCTCGCCGGCGTGGCGGACGGCGTCGGGGTCCAGGTGGCGGGGAGCGTCATCGTCCGCCAGCGTCCGGGTACCGCGAAGGGCTTCGTCTTCCTCTCCCTCGAGGACGAGACGGGGATCGCGAACGTGATCGTGACCCCGCCGATCTTCGCGCGCCATCGCCTGGCGCTGGTAGCCGAGCCGTATCTCCTCGTGGCGGGGATCGCGCAGCAGCAAGACGGCGTCGTCTCGGTGCGCGCGGTGAAGGCCCGAGGGCTCCCCGCTCTCGGCCACCACGTTCCGTCTCACGACTTCGGGTAAGATGCAGCCCCGGAGGGACCGATGTTCGATCTCAAGGGGAAAGTCGCGATCGTCACCGGCGGCAACGGCGGGATCGGGCTCGGCATGGCCAGGGGTCTGGCGGGCGCGGGCGCCCGCGTGGTCGTGGCCGCACGCAACCAGACGAAGTCCGACGCCGCCGTTCGCGAGCTGGAGAAGCTCGGCGGTCAGCCGCTCTCGATCGCCGTCGACGTCGCCGACGAAGCGTCGGTCAATGCCCTGGTCCGGTCCACGGTGGACCGGTGCGGCCGTCTCGACATCCTCGTCAACAACGCCGGGACCAACGTCCGCAAGCAGCCCCAGGACTACACGCTCGCCGAGTGGCATCAAGTCCTCGACACGAATCTCACCAGCGCCTTTCTGTGCTCGCGGGCCGCCTACGCCCCGATGAAGGCGGCCGGCGGCGGCAAGATCATCAACATCGGCTCGATGATGTCGATCTTCGGCGTCTCGTTTTCCCCGGCGTACGGCCCGAGCAAGGGTGGCCTGGTCCAGCTGACGAAGTCGCTCGCGACGGCCTGGGCGAAGGACAACATCCAGGTGAACGCGGTGCTCCCGGGGTGGATCGACACCGAGCTGACGCAGGGCGCGCGTCGCCAGGTCCAGGGCCTGCACGAGAGCGTGCTCAGGCGGACGCCCGCCGGGCGCTGGGGCACGATGGAGGACATGGCCGGCGTCGCCGTCTTCCTGGCGAGTGCCGCCTCGAACTTCGTCACGGGCACCGCCATCCCGGTGGACGGCGGGTACTCCGTCCTGGGCTGAGCATGCGCGCGCTGGACCGATAATCACCGCTGGTACGATCCGGCCAGGCGCGGCGCGTCGATCCTCGGATGTCAGCGCATCAACACGCGCGTCGGGTGGAGAAGCACCGGGCGTTGCGCCGACTTCGCCCGGCTCGCGCGAATCCAGTCGTCGGCGCGCCTCGAATTTCTTTGCGAGGTCGTGGCGGCCCTGATAGGCTCCGAGCATGAACATTCAACGAATCGTCGCCGCATTTCTCGTCCTCGCGTTCGCGGCCGGATGCGCCACGGGTTCCTCCAGGCCCGTTCGGAGCGAGTTCGAAGACATTCCGGTGCCGAAGGGGCTCGCCTACCAGCCCAGCAAATCGACGATCATCGAGTCGCCGACGGTGAAGGCCGCGCGGCTCGTGTATCGGGGTCGGCTGGAGGTCGAGAGCCTGAGCCTCGCCATGCGGACCACGCTGGAGGCGAACGGCTGGCGCCACGTCAGCAGCACCTCCGCTGCGGAGCACGGCGTCACGCAGGTCTACGAGAAGACCGGGAGCTCGCTGGAGGTTCGCCTGATCGACGGCTGGTGGTTCACGTTCGTCGAGCTGACGGCCAGCCGCGCCCAGCAGCAAGCCACGAAGTAGCCGCGAGCCCCGAGTCGGGTCTGGGAGAGCTTTCCCCGACCCGGAGCGCCACTAGCCCCGCATTATTCACGAACCGCACTGCGCCGCCGGACGGGTGGCACCAGGGTGTCCCCGGCCCGCCGGGCGGAAGTGGGACCCCCGAGTCCCGCCCGCAGCTCGAAGAGCTGCGTTCGGGCGAGTGGGTGACGGAGCCCGGC
>DASPZZ010000351.1:0-2959 GCA_035635995.1 Binatia bacterium
GGCGCTCAAGCGTGGCGACGCCGACGTCGTCTACCTGATCAGCGGTGAGCTGGCCGGAGAGGTCCGGCGCACACAAGGTCTCACGTTGAAGGCCGTGTTCCCCTCCAACCACTGGCTCATCTTCGCCGATCAATTCGACCCGAAGTCGCCCTGGTACGACAAGCGCGTACGCCTCGCCGCCAACCTGGCGATCGATCGAAACACCCTGAACGAAGCCGCGACCCTCGGGCTCTCCAAGATCACCGGGAGCATCGTGCCCTCGAGCTTCGATTTCTACTGGCCGGCGCCGCCATATCCTCACGATCCGGCCCGGGCGCGGCGGCTGCTCGCCGAGGCGGGCTACCCGAACGGATTCGACGCCGGCGAGTTCTTCTGTGACCTCCAGGTGTGCTCCTGGGGCGAAGCGATGCTCACCGACATGAGGGCGGTGGGGATCCAGCTCAAGCTGCGTCCGCTCGAGCGGGCGGCGTTCTTCAAGGGCGTGGCCGACAAGAAGTACAAGAACCTCGTCTATCTGTTCATCGGCGCCTCGGGCAACGCCGCCACGTGGCTCGAACCTCTCGCCATTTCCGGGGGGACCTACGCGTACGGAAGCTACCCCGACATCGACGGCCTCTTCCGAGAGCAGGCGGTCGAGCTGGATCGCGCGAAGCGGGAGGCGACGCTTCACAAGATCCAGCAGATGATCCACGAGCGGGCAATGTTCGCGCCGGTCTGGGACTTCGCCTTCCTCCACGGCGTGGGGGCGCGCGTGGAGGAATCCGGGCTCGGCCTGCTCGGGAGCTACGGGTTCTCGGCGCCGTACGAGGACGTGAAGCTGAAAAGCCGGTGACTGGTCGGGCGTGAGATGATTCTCAGCCATGGACCGTGAAGGCCGACGCGCCGAGTACGCCGCGTGGCTCCGGGCCGCCGCGGAGCGGCGATTCGGCGCCGAGCGCGCCCAGGAGCTCGCGCAGACCATCGAGGACGCCGCGGGCTGGATGACCGAGATCGCGAACTTTCCCCTCGGGGCGGACGATTCGCCCGCCTTCTACCTCGAGGCCGACTCGTGAGCCTGCACACCCTGGACGCCATCGACGCGGCGCGGGCGATCCGCGAGAAGGTCCTGTCGCCCGTCGACCTGGTCGAGTCGCTGCTCGAGCGCATCGAGCGGATCGACGGGCGGATCCAGGCGTGGGCGCTCGTCGACCGCGACGGCGCGCGTCGGGCGGCCCGGCAGGCCGCCGACGAGGCCGCGCGGGGCACGTTCCGCGGCCCGCTCCACGGGGTGCCCTTCGGCGCCAAGGACATCTTCTACAGCGCGGGCCTCCGCACCGAGGCCGGGTCGAAGACCATGGCCGGCTTCGTTCCCGACTACGACGCGACCTCGGTGGCGCGACTGAAGGCCGCTGGCGCGATCCTGCTCGGCAAGCTGCACACCACGGAGTTCGCCACCACCGATCCGGCGCCCACCCGCAATCCGTGGAACCTCGTCTGCACGCCTGGCGGCTCGTCGAGCGGCTCGGCCGCGGCGGTGGCGGCGCGGATGGTCCCGCTGGCGTTCGGCACCCAGACGATCGGCTCGAACGTTCGTCCCGCGTCGTACTGCGGGCTCGTGGGTCTGAAGGCGACGTTCGGCCGGATCAGCACGCGCGGGGTCATCCCGCTGAGCTACACCCAGGATCACGTCGGGCTCATGGCCCGGAGCGTGGAGGACATCGCGCTCGGGCTCTCGATCGCGGCCGGTCACGATCCCGAGGATCCAAGCTCGTCCCGGGCGCCGGTGCCCGACTATCTGGCCGCGCTGAGCCGCCGGCGCGCGCCGCGCGTGGGTCTCCTGCGCGAGTTCTTCGAGCGCGCCACGTCCGACGTGGCGGACGTCACCGCGCAGGCGGTCAACCGGCTCGCGCGGGCCGGCGCCGATATCGAGGAGGCCAAGATGCCTCCGACGTTCCGCGCCGTGGCCGCCGCGGCCTACGTGATCACGCGCAGCGAGACCGCGAGCGTCCACGCCGAGCGCTTCGCGCTGAAGGCGGAGCTCTACCGGCCCGGGATCCGGAGCTCGATCGAGATGGGCATGGTGATCCCGGGCGATCTCTACGTGCGGGCGCTCCGGATCCGGCGCCAGTTCCGCCGCGAGATGGGCCCGCTGCTCGAGCGCTACGACGTGCTGCTGACGCCGACCACGCCCACCCCCGCCCCCGAGGGCATGGCGACGGGCGACGCGAGCTTCCAGCTCCCGTGGTCGATCTCGGGGCTGCCGTCGATCACGGTGCCCTGCGGATTGACGACGTCGGGTCTGCCGCTCGGCATTCAGCTCGTGAGCGGCCCCTTCACCGAAGCTCCGCTTCTCTCCACGGCGGCGTGGTGCGAGGACATTCTGGGCCGCGCGTCGGCGCCCAGCCTCTAGAACAGGAAAGTGAGGACCACATGAGCGAGTCTCTCGGGCAGGCGGTGGATCTACTGGCGGTGGGCGATTGGAAGAAGGCGCACGAGATCGTCCAGAAAGAGAAGTCGACCCTGGCGGCGTGGATCCACGGCATCGTGCACATCCTCGAGGGCGATCTCGACAACGCGCGCGGCTGGTACAAGCGGGCCGAGCGCGAGTTCCCCGGCCTGGACGCGGCCGCGACCGAGATCGCCGCAGCGCGCCGCGCCGTGGCGAGCGGTGTATAGTCTGGGCGATTCGCGGTCCGAAACCTTCGATCGATAGGCGTGCGCTGCGCAGGAGGAAGACCATGACGGGTAAGGGGAACATCCTGGTCGGGACGGTCGGTCAGGGCGTCATGATGAGCGCCGACGACGGCGAGAGCTGGACGCGGGCCAGCGTGCGCCAGGGCATGCACTCCGATTGCATCGTCCGCATGCTGCGCTCGGACTCTCGCAGCCCCGAGGTCGTCTACGCCGGGACGGACTTCGGCCTCTACCGGAGCGACGACGGCGGCGGCAAGTGGCGCATGCTCGACAATCCGATGAAGGG
>DASPZZ010000352.1:0-1588 GCA_035635995.1 Binatia bacterium
AGCACCTGGACGTTGAGGCCCTGCTTCTTGTAGAAGCCCATCGGCTCGGCCATGATGATCGGCGTCGCGCACGTGATCGGGATGAACCCGATCTTGAGCTCGCGCTTCTCGGGCGGGCCGGGCTTGTCCTGCGCGATCGCCTTCGCCGCGGCCATCGGGAACAGCGACGCCAGCGCGGCCGACGCGGTACTCGCGCCGACGGCCGCGAGGAAGGCGCGGCGCCCCCGCTCGCCGCCGAACACCGCGTGCTCGACCGCTCGCTCGACCGCCTGCGCGCGCAGAGGATCCACGTCACCTCGGCTCATGCTGATCGCCTCCCATACGCCGCGGCCGGACACAAGAATAGCGCCCGAGCGCGGGCGCCATTGTCCGCAGAGATCGAGACGTCGTCGTCTCGCGGCGCTGAGAGCAGCAAAGCGCGTGCCCGAGGCTTCGTATCCACGCGCCTCAGCAATGGCGGGCACTTGAAGCCGGACGGATGCTCGAGCACTGGTCAGTGGAGAGGCATCTACGACCTACTGCCTTCTTCGCGAGCACCACCGCTCGTCCCCTATGCTCCCTTGCCCTTCGCGCAGGCGCGGCGGTGATCGAGCGCCCGCTAAGCGGCCGATTTACCGACTCGTCACCTTCGGCACGCCCTTTGCGATCCTCGGCGCGGAACGCCTTGTCCTCATGGAGGCTTGAATGAGCAACGTCCCGAGAATCCTCGCCACCGCGCTGGTCGTCATGCTGGGGCTTTCGAGCGCCGCCGCCGCCCAGGGCCGAGCGGAGACCCTGCTCGTCGTCACCGAGCTCGGCCCCAACAGCATGGACATCCACGGCGTCGGCGCCAATCGTCCCTCGTATCAGGCCTCGTGGAACCTCTACGATCGGCTCCTGACCTACGGCGTCAAGACCCTGCCGGACGGCTCGCGGATGTACGACTACAGCGTCCTGAAGCCGGAGCTCGCGGAAAGCTGGCAGGTGGCGGCCGACGGCGCGTCCGTCACGTTCAAGCTGCGGCGCGACGCCAAGTTTCACGACGGCGCGCCGGTCACGGCTAGGGATGTCAAGTGGTCGTTCGATCGGGCCGTCACCGTGGGCGGCTTTCCGACCTTCCAGATGAAAGCCGGGTCGCTCGAGAATCCGGACCAGTTCGAGGTGGTCGACGACTACACGTTCCGCGTGAAATTCGTCCGGAAGGACAAGCTGACGATGCCGGACGTCGCGGTCCCGGTGCCGGTCGTCATCAACTCCACCTTGGCGAAGAAGAGCGCCACCGCGAGCGATCCGTGGGCCATGGAGTGGCTGAAGAACAACGACGCCGGTGGCGGCGCCTACAAGCTCGAGTCGTGGAAGCCGGGACAGGAGACGATCTACGTCCGTTTCGACGACTGGAAGTCGGGGCCTCTGCCGAAGATCAAGCGCGTGCTCGTCCGCGAGGTCCCGTCGGCCGGCAACCGGCGCGCGCTCCTCGAGCGCGGCGATGCGGACATCTCGTTCGACCTCCCGCCGAAGGACTTCGCCGAGATGGGAAAGGCGGGCAAGGTCGCCGTCGTCTCGCACCCGGTCGAGAACGCATTCGCCTACGTCGGCATGAACGTGAAGA
>DASPZZ010000353.1:0-17571 GCA_035635995.1 Binatia bacterium
GCTCGTGGATCCGTCCGGTCGGTCTGCTCATCGGCTCACCTCGGCGGCCTACCTTATGACGCCCGTGGCATCATGATAACGGGCACGCCCCACCCAACACACGCTCGATTCCTCCGACGCCCGAGCGCGCGTGTCAGGGCAGAAGATCGGTAACTGCGACGCGAGCGGCAGGGGCGGCGAGCGCAGACACGAAGTCGCCTGCGCCGAAGGCCTCCATGAGGCTGTAGTCCCACCCATACGGCGCCGACGGTTCAGGCGCGGGCGCCCGACGAACCTCGAGCACGCGATCGACTAGGTTGACGATCCAGTACTCCGGGCGCCCGGCGCGCGCGTAGAGACTCGCCTTGTGCGCGCGGTCGGAGGCCAGGCTCGCGAGCGCGACTTCCACCACGAGAACCGGATCGGCGGGATGCGCCGCGGCATAGTCGCGGAAATCGCCACGCACGACCGCGACATCCGGCTCGGGCTCCGAGTCGTCGTCGAGTGCGATCGGCGCCTGGGTGCGGACGTCCCAGCCCCGGCCGAAGGCACGCGTGAGCGCCCGCTCCACGAGCCTGATCGTGGTGTAGTGGGGCGAGCTTTGCGGCTCGGCCACCACCAGTAGGCCGTCGATCAGCTCGACCCGCTCGCCCGGCTCGAAGACGCCCTTGTCGACGAGCCGCTCGTACTCGACCCGCTTCCACCGTCTGATCTGGAGCGCTGGCCCGGGCATGAGACGTACCCCCTCGCGCGAGTCTAGCGACGCTCTCCCGGACCGTCAATGTCGACGGATCGTGACGCCGTCGCGGCTGACAGCCGGTGTCTGACCGCCCTACGCCTGACGGTAGATCGGTCCACGCGCGGTGACGCGCGTAAGATCGGGAAGGTCTGCTGCTTCGATCCGGTGGCCGCGCGGCTGGAGCGGCCCGGGATCGAGCCCGAGTCGCGCGACGACCGTGGGATGACCGTAGTACCCGTCGTACGTGTGGCGCACGAGCGCATCGAAAAAGTCGGCGTGCGACTGCTCGACCTGGCGGAGCACGCTCTCGCGATCGTCCGGGCTCAGCTGAGCGAAGCCACTGCCGCCCTGAGCCCGCGCAGCCTCCTCCACCACCTGGAGCCCACGCCAGAGCAGCGACTCGAGATCGGCGGACGCCGCGGCCACCGCGAGGACGTGATCGAGCCCCACCGCGCCTGCCCCCGGGAAGCCGGCGCTCGCCGGCACCAGGGTGTCGAGCACCAGCGCCAACAGATCGCGCCGCGCGGCGAGCGCTCCCGGCGTCATGCGCGCCTGCGGGTCATCCCGTCGGCGACGTAGAGGGCGACGGCCTGAATCGTCGAGGTGGGGTTCACGCCGGCGCTGGTCACCATGGCGCTCCCGTCCACGATGTAGAGATTCGGCACGTCGTGGCACCGCCCCGCGGGGTCGATCACCGAGGTGGCCGAGTCGCGCCCCATGCGCGCCGTGCCCATGAGGTGCCAGCCTCCGGCGCGCAGGAGCGGATTGAAGGCGACCTCGCGCGCGCCGGCCGCCTCCAGCGCCTCGCGGGCGCGCGCGATCCCGTGGTCGAGCATTCGCCGGCTGTTCTCGCTGAGCGTGTAGGACACGCGAGGCGCGGGGATGCCGTGGTCGTCGGCGAGGGCGGGATCGAGGTCGACGCGGTTGCCCGGCTCGGGCAGGTCCTCGCCGATGATGGCCACCGTGATCGTGCGGTCGAAGCGCTCGTCGTAGGCACGCCGGTGCTCGCGGCCCCAGGGCACGCGGTCGCCGACCGATCCCCCGTTGGCCGAGGCGATCGGCGAGAGCCCGCGGGCGACCTGGAACGAGTAGCCGCGCACGAAGCCGCGCGAAAGATCGGTCTCGTAGAACTCCTGGCTGATGATGCTGCAGCCGATCGGGCCGCGATGGCCGCCGAGCGGTCGATCGAAGGTGCCGCGCACCATCGCATACGGATGGAACATGAGGTTCCGACCCACGAGGCCGCTCCGGTTGGCCAGCCCGTCGGGAAACCGCGCCGACCGCGAGTTCAGCAAGAGTCGCGGCGTGCCGATGCCGTTGGCGGCCAGCACGACCGCGCGCGCCTTCTGCGCGCGCACCCGCCCCTCGCGGTCGTAGTAGATCGCGCCGTCGGCGAGCCCGTCCGGTCCGAGCGTGATCTCGCGCACGCGCGCGCGCGTGACGAGCCGCGCGCCCGCCGCGAGCGCCTTGGGCCAGTAGGTGACGTCGGTGCTCGCCTTGGCGCCGATCGGACAGCCCAGATCGCAGGGGCCGCAGTTCACGCAGGCCCGCCGGCCGTCATAGTCGCGCGTGAGGATGGCGCTGTCCGACGGCCACCAGTGCCAACCCAGGCGCTCGAAGCCGCCGGCGATGGTGGCCCCGAGCGTGTCGAGCGGAATCGGCGGCGTCTGGCGCGGCGACTTCGGCGGATAAGCCGGATCGCCCGTGATCCCGGCCACGCCCATCATGCGATCGTTCAGATCGAAGAACGGCTCGAGCGTCGCGTAGTCGATCGGCCAGTCGTCGGCGACGCCGTCGAGGCTTCGCACGCGAAAGTCCGACGGTCGAAAGCGCGGGAAGTGGGCGCTCCAGTGGATCGTGCTCCCGCCCACCGCGTTGTACATCAGCGGCGAGATCGACGAGGCGCGGTCGTTGACCGGATAGTCCTGGGGGAGCCGGCGCACGTTGGGCTCGGCGCTCCAGTCGGTCTGCCGGTGGAGCTCCCAGTCGGCTCGCCAGTGCGGATAGGCGCGCGGGTCGACCCAGTCGCCCTGCTCCAGGCACACCACGCCGATGCCGGCGCCCGAGAGCCGCCAGGCGACGGCGGCGCCGGACGCGCCGGCGCCGATCACGAGGACGTCGGTAGGATCGTCGGTGGCCATTCGGTCAGCTCCTCGCTCACCTTCCAGAGCCGTGCGGCCACGGCCGGGTCGTAGGATTCGGCGCTCGAACGAGCCTCGCGCTCTTTCACGAAGTACTTGCCGCTGACCCCCTCGACCTCGGGCGACGAAGCCAGGTAGATCGACGTCGCGGCCCCGCGGGCCGGAGTCTTGAAGAATGGGCCGAAGAGGCGGACGGCGACGCGGAGCAGGGGCGGCCCGGCCTTCCCGAAGTTGCTCGCGACGACCCCGGGGTGCAGGCAGTTCGCCGACACGCCGGTGCCCGCGAGCCGGCGCGCAAGCTCGTACGTGAACACGATGTTGGCGAGCTTCGACTGCGCGTAGGCTTTCCAGCCGTCGTAGGCCCGGGCTCCCATGAGGTCGTCGAAACGGAGCGTCCCGGAGCGGTGCGCCCGCGAGGCGACGTTGACGATGCGCGCGGGGGCGCTCGCGGCGAGCTTGGGCTCGAGCAGACGCGCCAGCAGGAAGTAGCCGAGATGGTTCACCGCGAACGTGGTCTCGATCGCGTCCTCGGTCAGGACGCGGTCGGCCATGATGAGCCCCGCGTTGTTGACGAGGACGTCGACGCGCGGCAGCGACGCCGCGAGCTGGGCGGCGAGCGCGCGAACCGAGCGCTGGGACCCGAGGTCGGCGACGAAGAGCGCGACGGCGGCGCTCCGGCCTCGCTGCCGGATCTCGGTGACGGCGCGCTCGCCCTTCTCGCGGGTACGGCAGACGATGGCGACGTGCGCGCCGGCGCGGGCGAGCGCCACCGCCGTCTCCGTGCCGATCCCGGACGTCGCCCCGGTGACGATGCAGATCTTCCCTCTCATCCCGCCGACCGATTCTACGACGATCGGAAGACCGCGTAGATGGGCGCGGGCGGGCGATCCGGAAAGAGAAGCCGGAACCCGTGCCGGAGCGCGGCGCCGGCGAGGAGGCCGCGGGGCTTCACGTAGAAGTACCGAGGCGTCGGTCGGCAGCCGAGGCGCGCCTTGAAGGTGTCGGCGGTCTGGCCCACCTCGATCCGGTCGGGGCCGCGGCGCAGGGCGTCGTCCAGCTGGTGGTACATGAGGTTGAAATAGAGATCGGCGTCGCGGGCGACCGCGTAGTCCATCCCGCAGAAGAGGTAGTGGTGGACGCGGCCGTCCATCATCCCCCAGTTGAACGCGACGACGCGGTCTCCGTCGTAGATCGCGGTCAGGGTCACGAAGCCGGGGAATTGCCGCACGAGCTCCCGGAAAAACTCGATCGGGAGGACCTCGAGCTTCACCGGCGACTTGGCGACGACGGCCTCGTAGAGACGGTGGACCTCCGGCGTGTACACCCGACGAATCTCCTCCGCGGCGTGCATCTGAGCCACGCGGAACCCCGACGCGCGGAACTTGCGCTCGGACCGCCGGACGTCGCTCCGGTAGTGCGACTTGAGCGCCGCACAGTAGTCCGGGAAGTCCTTGAAGCGCACGTCGAGCTCGTGCATGACGGGCGACTCGGCGCGGTGGTAGCCGCGCGCGAGCAAGGGAGCGAGCCGGGCCGCCGCGGTTGCGTCGAACTCCTTCCAGACGATCAGCCACGCGCGCTCGCGCGCGGCGATCTCCGCGAGTGCTGCGTCGAGCGTCGCCAGCACCGCCTCCGGATCGGCGTCGGCCGACAGCACCAGGTGACTCTGACCCAGGGAGACCGGGAGCCCCACGAACAGCGTTCGCAGGAGGCCCAGCCGCGGAAGGACCGTGCGCAGGCGGCCGGCGAGCGACTGGACGCCGGGCCCGGCGAGCGTGACGACGTCGACCGGGAAGGAGCAGAGCGAGGCCCAGGCCATGGGCCGCTCCCGCTGATCGACGACGAGTGCCAGGAGGAATCGGCCTTGCGTCGCGAACGCCCGCTCGACCGTCGCGAGGAACCGCGGATCCATGAAGACGGTCGGCGCGACCTCGCGGACCTTCGCCCAGTCCGCCGCGGCGAGATCGGCGGCACGGTGGACGAGGCGAACGCGGTACCGCGGCGCCACCTCAGACGGATCCATGCCGATGATGCCGTGCGTACCCGACCCCCATCAGCCCGGACGCGGCGCCGTTCTCGTGGATGTCACCGAGCGCGAACCCGTGCTTCTCCGCCATCGCCATCGCGCGCCGGACGCCCTCCACGGTCACCGGCCCGATCGAGCCGTGAGTCGACAGCCCCTCGAGGCCCATGAGCAGGGTCTCGGCCATGCAGGCGTACACGTGACCGCGGGCGAGCGGGATCCCGCCGATCGCGAAGTCGTCGTCGAGCGGGAGCCGTACCACGCCCCCCTGCACCACCAGAACGTTCGGGCACTCGAGCGTGACCGCGTCGGCGACGTTGGAGGGGAGCGAGATGTCGCAGATCACGGCCGGG
Source organism: Binatia bacterium (assembly GCA_035635995.1). Classification (GTDB taxonomy): domain Bacteria; phylum Methylomirabilota; class Methylomirabilia; order Rokubacteriales; family CSP1-6; genus AR31. The sequence continues at coordinate 5,233 of DASPZZ010000353.1, forward strand.
CCCGGGCCGAGGTGCTCCGGATAGATGAGCGGCTGGGGGGTGCTCGACGCGGCGACGATGAGCGGGCAGTCGGCGAGCGCCGCGAGGTCGTCGACCGCGCGCACCGCGACGTTCGGGGCGGCCGCGCGCACGCCGGCGAGGACGGGGCCGAGCTTCGAGGAGCGCAGGTTCCGGACCACGAGGACGACTTCGCGTATCTCGGGCGCCATGAGCGCCGCGTACGTGCTCGCGATGTTCCCGGTCGCGCCCAGCACGGCGAGCCGGCTCGCCGCGAGGTCGATCCCCTGCTGGCGCGCCGCCGCGCGGAGCGCCGCGACCCCCATGCCGACCGTCAGGGAGTTGCCGGTCGTCAGGGCGACACCGTTGGTCCGCACGCGCCGGCAGCTGGCGGTCACGATCGAGGTGTAGCCGCCGAACCCTACGACCCCACAACCGGCCGCCTTGGCGATCTGCACCGCGGTCTCGATCTTGTCGGTGATCCAGCGTGAGTCTCGCTCGTGCATGGCGCGGGCGAACTGCCTCGACGGGTTGAGGAGGCCGACGAAGCTCAGGTGGACCTCGTCCCCCGTCTTCGATCGCACGTGGACGCGGTCGAAGACGATCGGGTCGACGACCTTCCCGGTCCGGTCGAGGTACTCCTCGAGCCGGTCCTTCCCGAACGCCCGGTACGAGGGATCGATGAGCGTCGCGTGCTCGTCGAGCAGGAGGTGGCCGATGAAGCCCACCCGTCGCGGCGTGCGCGGCTCCTCCTGGGCGTCGGGGCGCGCCACCGCCGAGTAATCGACCGCCGCGCTCGGGACGAACCCGAGGGTGTGACCGGTCAGCCGCGCGACGTTCTCGGCGCGCAGGAGCTCGCAGAGCGCCTCCGCCCCGCGGACGAATCGGGTCAGCGCCTCCTCGGAGACGTACGCCGAGGGCTCGAGACGCAGCGTCCGCGGGTCGCCCAGTGACGGCGTCACGCGGACGTCGTGGGCGTTGAGCAGGTAGGCCGCGGCGACGTACCCGAGGTAGTCCTGCCGCGAGAGCATCCGCAACGTGTACGACGTCGCGTCGGAGCGATCGCGCAGCTCGAAGCCGACCATGAGGCCGAGGCCGCGGACGTCTTTCACCTGATCGGGGAACCGCGCCTGAACCCGGCGGAGCGCATCGACCAGGAACTCGCCGCGCGCGCGGCAGCGGGCGAGCAGGTCGCCGCGGTCCAGAAGCCGTAGAGCCTCGAGGGCGATCGCACACCCGTAGTCGTCCTCCGCGAAGGTCGAGGTGTGCTTCAGCGAGAACTCCTCCACGAAGCGCGACCGGCGGACGAGCAGGGCGCCGACCTTCGCAATACCGCCGCCCAGGGATTTCGCCAGGCAGACGTAGTCCGGCTCGATCCCGAGCGCCTCCGCCGCGAGGAAGGTGCCCGTCCGGCCCATGCCGCTCTGGATCTCGTCGGCGATCACCGGGACGCCCGCGGCGCGGCACGTCGTCCGCACCCACGCGACGAAGGGCGCCGGGAGCGGCCGGATCCCACCCTCGCCGGCGATCGGCTCGAGAAGCAGCGCCGCGACGTCGTCGACGTGCGCCGCCGCCGACTCCCAGTCTCGAGGATCGTCCGGATCGAGGAACCGCACGCGAGGTCCGAGCCCCTCGTACGGGCCGCGGTAGGACCACGTGAACTGGATCGAGCCCAGGGTCTTGCCGTGGAATGCGCCCCGCACGGCCCAGAAGGTCGGGCGCCGCCGTTCCAGGAGGGCGTGCTTGAGCGCGGCCTCGATCGTCTCCGTGCCCGAGTTCGTCAGGATCACCACGTAGTCGCCGAGGCGGCGGCAGAGCGCTTCGGCGAGTCGTCCCGCCCCGGGCCGGATCGACGCCTGGGCGTGGAACGGCGTCTGCTCGTCGAAGCAGCGACGCGCGACCGCTACGAGATCGGGATGGTGGTGGCCGAAGAGGTTCGCCCCGTACCCACCCACGAGGTCGAGGATCGGGACGAGCCGGCCGTCCCGGCGCAGCCAGAGCGTGTCGCCCTGGGCGCGCTCGTACACGACGTCGAGGCCGATCGCGGAGAGGAGGCGGACGAGCCCGGGTCGGCAGCCGTGGCCGTACGCGTCCACCGCGCTCGACTGGCCGGTCGCGTTCCCGGCGGTCGTTCGTGCCCCGTTACGACTCATCGCGCTCGCCCGTTCGGCACTCTCTCGTTCCCTTCGCTCGGCGTGAGCTCCACGGAAACTCGAAGATGACGCGGCCTCGCTGGCGCTGTCAAGGTCAACGAACCGCGCGCCGCAGATGGACCTGGACCCAAGGCGGCGACGGCCTGGGCTTTGAGTCGTGGGCTAGGTCAGGGCCTTGCCGTAGATCCTGTAGGTCTTGTAGTGGCGGCCACCCACCTTCAGGATCGTCCGGTTCATCGCGAGGTTGTCCTCGAGCACCCACGAGAGCTCGGCCCGCGCGACGCCGGCTCGAGCCGCGCGGCGATGGATCTCGCGGATGAGCAGCGCTTCCAGGCCGCGCTTGCGGTATCCGGCGACGACCCCGAGCAGGAGAAGCCGCATCGTCCGGACGCGCCGGAGACCGCGCACGAGCCGGAGCAGCGCGAACGGAGTCAGCCGGCCCTTGAGGCCGACCAGGATCTCGTTGACGTCGGGCACGGCGAGGGCGAAGCCGACCGGTTCCGGGGCCTCCCCGCGCAGCGCCTCCACGATGAGCGCGACGCGGGGGTCGATCAGCTGCTTGAGCTTCTCCGCTCGCCACGTCATCTCTTCGGCGGCGAGCGGGACGAACCCCCAGTTCACCTCCCATGCCGCGTTGTAGAGGGTGCGCACGATCTCGACCTCGCTCCAGAACCGGCGCAGGTCGACGCTGCGGATGCGAAAGTCGCCGCTCGCCTCGACCGCGTGCGCGATGCGCGCGAGCGCGGGCCGGACGGCCTGGCTCAACACGAACTCGTAGGCCAGGAGGTCCTGCGCCTTCCGGTAGCCACAGGTCTCGAGCAGGCGGGCGTGGTACGGCGGGTTGTACGGCATCTGGATCATCGGGGGCGAGTCGAAGCCCTCCACGAGGGTGCCGCACTCGTCGTGCATCGAGGGGCTGATCGGCCCCCGCATCGCCGTGGCGCCGCGCTCGCGAGCCCAGCCCTCGGCCTCGCCGAGCAGCGCGGCGGCACACGCGCGATCGTCGACGCAGTCGAAGAAGCCGAAGAATCCCAGGCGCTCGGCCCGAACCTCGTCGTAGCGGCGATCGCGGATGGCGGCGACCCGCCCGAGCGTCTGGCGCCCCCGAACCGCGACGAACAGCGCCATCTCGGCGCGGCGATGCCAGGGATTCCGCGCCGGATCGAGGAGCCCGTGGACTTCGCGGCGCAGCGGCGGAACGTACCGTGGGTCGCCGCGATAGAGCGGGGCCGGCACCGCGATGAACCGCGCGCGGTCGGCGCGCCGGGACGGAGACAGCGCATGCACCGCCACCGGCGTGCCGGGCGGGGTCATTTGGCCCGGATGCCGGCCAGCAGGCGCTCGGCGGTGGGCCGGTGCCGCATCACCCAGTCGGCCACGTAGCTCGGTTGGCGCTCGTCGATGACCAGCTTCAGCTGCTCTCGGGCCTGGTCGTTGCGCCCTTGCGCGATGAGGCAGCGGGCCAGCTCGACGCGGGCGCGGGTGAAGTGCGGGTCGAGCGAGAGCGCCTTCCTGAGATAGCCCTCGGCGCGCGGGACGTCGCCGCCGAAGAGTCCAGGCGTCTCGAGGTAGAACGAGCCGGCCAGCGCCAACCCCGGGACGTGATTGGGGTCGAGCTCGAGGATCGTGTGGATCTCCGCCTTCAGCGTGGACAGGAGGAAGGCGGCGTTGAGCTTCCCCTTCGTGGTCGCCCAGCGCCCGAGATTCGCGGCGTACCAGAGGTGCGCCTCCGGGCTTCGGGGCGCCAGGTCGATCGCGCGCTTGGCGACGTCACGGCCGCGCTCGTAGCTCGCGAGCTTCGCGTCGGTGGTCGTGGCCCGATAGTCGGCCCACGAGAGATGCACCCAGGACAGAAGCAGCAGCGCCTCCAGCGTCGGGGCACGGGCGACCTCGGTCTCGAGAAGGTCCCGAGCGCGATCGATCCGTGCGAGGTCCTCGTGAAAGGTGCTGAAGGTCTTCCACGCCTCCAGGACGGGGGCGCTCGGCGGTGGAGTGGCCGCGGCGCCCGGGTCGGTCAGCACGAGCGCCAACCCACACGCGAGCGCGGCGAGGACCAGGCGGGTCATCGTGTGGCCACCCGCCATCGACTCAGTCGCCGCCGATGTGACCGGCGGCGAGATCGGCCATGGCCATGATCGTCCAGTGGGGGTTCACACCCAGGCTCGTGGGAAAGACGCTCGCGTCGACCACGTAGAGGTCTCGCGTGTGCTGGACGCGGAAGTCGGGCCGGACGACGCCTCGCCCCGCGCCGGACAGGCAATTCCCGCCCTGGGGATGCGCGGTGCTGATCTGGAGGTCGTCGAACGAGGCGAGCGCGGCGATGGCGCTCTGATACGTGCCCGGTGTGAGGCTCCAGTTCTTCCGCGCCCCGATCAGCACGCGGCGCGGCGCCGGCGTGCCGTGGAAGAAGAGCTCGCACGTGCGCAGCAGGCCCCGCTTCAGCTTCTCGAGGTCGCCGTCGGTGAGCTGGATCCAGATTCGCTCCGGCGTGTGCCGCGTGTCCACCTTCGAGCCGGCGGTCGAGCCGATCAACGGCGACGCGCACGCGTAGTAGGCATAGCGCGCCATGTTGAGCTGCAGCTCGTCCATCCAGCCCGGGAGCGACAGCGACTGCGTGGCCGGCGGGCTGAACCACGTCTCGATCACGAAGCCGTCCCGGGTCAGGTCCTCGGCATAGTAGTGGCCCATCTGGAGCCCGTCGAACGCGCGCACGGGCGCCTCGTACTCGGCATGCACGGGGCTCACGAAGTTGAACGAGAACCGCTCGCCGATCGGCAGCTCGAGCGGGTTGAGAGCCGTCGTCCGGCCGAGCAGCGCGCTGCTGCCCACGGCGCCCGCCGCCACCACGACGCGGCGGCCGCGAATGGCCCGCCGCACGCCGCCGCCTCGGGTGGGCTCCGCGATCACGCCCTCGGCCCGATAGCCCGTCGTGCGAACGATGATCTCGCGCGCGCGCCGGCCGGCGAAGATCCGCAGCCGCCCGGTCGAAGCGGCCGGCGGGAGCAGCGCCTGGAGCACGGTCCGCTTGCGCAGGTATGCGCACGCGAGGTTGCAGTAGCCGCAGCCCAGGCACGCCTCGACGTTGACGTCGCACGGTCGCAGCGCGTCCTCTCGTCCCAGCGCCTTTGCCCCGTTCGCGAGAAAGCGCGCCGAGGGGTTGATCCAGCCGTCGGGGACCGCGGACGTCGCGGGCGCGATCCGGAGCTCCTTCGCGATGCGGTCGTAGGCGGTGTCCAGCGCGCCGTTCACGGCCCAGGTCGCCCCGAACTCGCGCGACCAGGTGGTGCGGACGTGATCCGGCATCCGGAAGCAGACGGCGTTGTTGATGACGCTCCCGCCCCCCACGCACTGGCCCTGGAGCACCGACATCCGGCAATCGCCGTCGCTCACCTGGAGCCCGGCGTCCTTGTAGTAGCGCAGGAGGTTGTCCAGCTCGTCGTGAGGACGCGGGCGACCCGGCGCGGCCGCGTCATATCGCTCCGGGACGTAGTCACCGGCCTCCACCAGCGCCACCGTCCGTCCCTGGTCGGTGAGCCGGGCCGCCAGCACCGACCCGGCCGCGCCGGACCCGACGACGACGACATCGTAGACATCGTCGGGGACCGGGTCGGCGGGACCGACGACGGCGCCCGACGGCAGTCGCGGCTCGAGCGGCACGAGGGGAACCGCTCCCCGCGGCCGGTCCGCGAAGACGTCATAGCCGACCGCCTGGGCCGCGGCCGGACGCCCGGTGTCGTCCAGCGTGGCGTAGAGCACCACCGTCGCCAGGCGCTGAGCGAGCCGCGCGAGGTCGTGGAGGGGCGGAAGACTCGAGTCCATCAGGGTGAGCCGCCGCCTGACCGCGTCGCGGGTCCCGTCCGTGCCCGTCATCACCATCAGGGCGAGCAGGGACAGGCTGATGTCCAGGGTCTTGACTCGCGACGAGCCGCTCGCCCGGAACGCCGCCAGGAAATCGAGCGCGCGTCGCGTCGCCGCATCGACGCTGACCGGGCAGCCCGGCGGGCGGAAGGCGTCGATCAGCGCGCGCAGCGTCTCCGTCTCGGCGGCCATGTGATACGCCACCGGAGGGTAGCACTTCCTCGCGGGGCGCTGAGACGTTCTTACACGGTCGCAGGGGAAATTTTACCCGGCGCATCCGGTCCCTTCCGCCGAAATCGGCCGCTTTTTCGGCCCTCCGCCCTGGCATGCCCCCTTGCGCTGGAGGCTCCGAGGAGTGCAAGGTGCCTCACGTGTTTGACGATGGCACACGAGTTGCTGACGGGAGATCACAATGCTGGGTCACCCACTGAGCGACAACGGAGACCCGACATCGTGAGAGGCCAGACGGCGTTTCACCGTCTGCTGAAAACGCTCCGCGCCGGTGCGTACGCCTGCGACCCTGCCGAGCTGATCACGTCCTTCAACGCGCGCGCGCTCGCGCGGTGGGGCCGGGCGCCGAAGCTGAACGATTCTTCGCGACGGACGGCTCCGCGATGCCGCACGACCAATGCTGGATGGCGCTGGACATCACCGCCCGCAAGCACGCCGAGGATGCAGTGAAGAAAGCTGAACGTTCCAGGAACGAGTTCCTGGCAATCTTGGCGCACGAGCTTCGGAACCCGTTGGCACCGATTCGCAATGCGGTCGAGATCCTGCATCTCGAGCGCTCGCTCGCGCCGGAGTCGCAATGGGCGCTGTCCGCGATCGACCGGCAGGTGCGGCAGATGTCTCGGCTCATCGACGACCTGGTGGACGTCGCCCGGATCACCAGCAACCGGCTGGAGCTCCGCAAGGAGTGTGTCGAGCTGGGAACGGTGCTTCGGTCGGCCGTCGAGACGAGCAGCGCTCTCCTGAAGGTCGGTAGCCAGGAATTCGTTTTCGCGCTCCCGGACGAGCCGATCTGCCTCGACGCCGACCCGGTCCGGCTGGCGCAGGCGGTCTCGAATCTCTTGAACAACGCCGCCAAGTACACCCGGCGTGGCGGTCACATCTGGCTGACCGGGGAGCGGCGCGGGCGTGAAGCCGTCGTGACGGTGCGGGACACCGGCGTCGGAATTCCACCGGCGATGCTGTCGAGCATCTTCGAGATGTTCACGCAGGGCGAGCAATCTCCGGCCCGGTCTCTCGGGGGGCTGGGCATCGGTCTCACGCTCGTGAAGCGCCTGGTCGAGATGCACGGGGGCACGGTCGCCGCCGAGAGCGCCGGCCAGGACATGGGAAGCACGTTCGTCATCCGCCTTCCGGCCATCCTCGAGCCTTCGCAGCTCCCGCATCCGGCGAACGAGGAGCCCGCCCGGATCGGCGCGTCCTCGCTCCGCATGCTGGTCGTGGACGATAACCATGATTCGGCGGACAGCCTGGCGCTGCTGCTTCGCTGCACCGGCGGCGAGATCCGTACCGCCTACGACGGCCTCGAAGCCCTGCAGGTGGCGAGCGACTTCCGCCCCGACGTCGTTCTGCTCGACATCGGCCTGCCGAAAGCGGACGGCCACGAGGTGGCCCGACGGCTTCGACGGGAGCCCTGGGGCCAGCGGATGTGCCTGATCGCCGTCACCGGCTGGAGCGACGAGTCCGACCGAGCCCGGTCGCGGGACGCGGGTTTCGACCATCACCTCGTCAAGCCCCTGGACACGGGCCGGCTGGCTCAGCTGCTGGATTCAGCGGAACGTACCGCACGGAGCTGAGGCCACGACCGGCTCCGTGACCGTCAGACGAAGCGGGCCATGATCCGTTCGCCGAGGATCCGCATGTAGTGCAGCTGCGTTTCCATGTCGGCCGCCCGGAGGCCCACCCAGATCTTCCGGACGCCCGCCTCGGCGATCTGCTCGATCCGCTTGATCCAGTCGCTCGGATTGCCGGCGAGCGCAAAGCGCCGCAGCGCGTAGTCGGTCAGCCCGAGCTGGTCCATGCGCTTGGGGTTCCGGCCCTCGTGGAGCACGTGGTCGTACAGCTCGTAGCCGTCGACGTATTCCTGGATCTTGGCCCGCAGCTCGTCCGGTACGTGCTTGCCGTCGAGCCCGAAGCGCATGGAGTGATTCAGGATCGACGACACCGAGGCCTTGACGCCCTGGATCGCCTTGTCCCGGTCCTCGTCGAGCGACGTCCGGGTCGTGAACCAGATGTCGACGTCGGATGGATCGCGGCCTTCCTCGCGAGCGCCCGCGTGAATCCGGCCGATGGTGTCCCGGATGACCTCGGGCAGGAGCCCCGTGCCGGCGGTGACGCCATCGCCGATCCGGCCGCCGAGATGCAGCATCTTGGGTCCCTCGGCACAGATCGAGATGGGGATACGCTGACGTGTCACGGTCGACGCCCAGCGGACCCGTTGCGGCCGGCCCTGATACGTCGCCTCGCCCGTGGCCAGCAGATCCCGCACGCACCGTACGTAGTCCTCGATGCGGGCGCGCGTGGCGACCTCGTAGCCGATGTTGAGCACGGCGCTGTCTCCGCTGGCCATGTCCATGAAGGCGCGGCCGCCGGTCAGGCTGTCGATGGACGCCAGGAAGGACGCCATGACCTGGGGCTCGCGCGTGAGCGGATTCGTCGGACGAAGGCCGACGCGAGCGCGCGACGAGCCCAGGGCGATCAGCGTGGCCCTGACGTAGGCGTCGCCTCCGATGAAGGCGGTGTCGTGGGTTCCGACCGCCTCGGCGCCGTAGTCGTCGGCCATCTTCGCGAGGTCGATGAACCGCCGCGTGTCCTTCTCCTGCAGGAGCGGTGTTCCAGGGCTCAGGCTGACTCCGAACGAGACCTTCATGGGTTGCCCTCGCGGTTGGCCACTCGCGGCCCCCCGCTCACGTAGACCGTTTCCCCCGTCATGAAGTTCGCCTGGTCGGAGGCGACGAAGATGACCGCCCACGCGATCTCTTCGGGGCGGCCCAGGCGCTGGAGCGGCACGTCGCGCGCGGCCTGCGCAGCCATGGCGGGAGTCTTCCACACCTCGAGCACGCCTTCCGTCTCCACGGGTCCGGGCGCGACGGCATTGACGGTGATCCCGTGCTTCGCCCACTCGGCGCCGAGGCTCTGCGTGAGCACGGCGGCGCCTGCTTTGGCGGCGGCGTAGGCCGCCATGCCCCGCGCGCCGGTGCGTCCGGCCACCGACGTCACGTTGATGATCTTCCCCGCCCGCTGCCGGATCATCACGCGCCCGACCGCCTGCGAGAACAGAAACACGCCGGTGAGGTTCGTCGCCATCATCGCGTCCCATTCGGACCGGGGAAGGTCCTCCAGGGGCGAGCGGATCCGGTAGCCGGCGTTGTTGACCAGGAGGTCGATGCGCCCGAAGGCGTCCATGGTCTGCGCGACCGCGCGGTCCACCTGTCGCCCCTCGCCCACGTCGCAGGCGACGGCCAGCGCACGGCGTCCCTCGGCGCGCACCGCGTCGGCGACCGGCTCCAGCGCTTCCTTGCGGCGGCTGCAGGCCACCACGTGGGCGCCGACCCGGGCGAGCTCGACCGCGATCGCGCGGCCGATCCCCTGGCTCGCCCCGGTCACGATCGCGACGCGATCGCGGAGCGTGTCGGCCGAGAAGCCCACGCTACTGGATGACCGAGTGCGGCGTCGCCACCAGGCGCGTGACCTTGATCTGCTCGCGGTCGATCAACGTCGGCACCCTCGGAGAAATCTCGTTCTTCCAGTAGTCGCTCTGGTAGACGAGGTCGTAGAGGCGCTTGCGCTCCGCCTCGCTCTCGAACCGGCGGATCCAGACGTAGACGCTCTCGTCTTCCTCGCCGACGAAGCTGCCGAGGATGACCATGCCCATCTTGACCTGGAACGGGATGATCTCTTCCTCCATGCACTTGACCCACTTGTCACGCTGGCCGGGACGGATGTGGTACTGCCGCAGCTCGAAAATCATGCGGGCCTCCTTGGATTCGAGTCACGCCTCGGTCGGCGGGGTCCCAGCCCCGCGACGACCTGCGGCGCGGCGCCCAAAGGGTACACCAGGGCTCGGCTCCCGGGACCGTGTATGATCCTGTCCCTGTGACCCGGAACCTGCTCGCCCTTTCGCCGCCGACGCTGCCCGACACGGAGCCGATCGAGTACGTCGAGGCCGCGGCAGCGGCCGGATACGACGCCGTCGGGGTGCGCCTGGCCCGCTCGCCCCTGTTCCCGTTCCACCCGGTCGTGGGCGACGCGGCGCTGATCCGCGAGCTCAAGCGCGCGCTCGCGAGCTCGGGATTGACCGTGCTGGACATCCTGAGCTTCTACCTGCAGCCCACGACCGACCTCGATGCCTTCGCGGCCTCCCTGGAGCTGGGCGCCGGGCTCGGCGCGCGATACGCGCTGGTGGCCGGCGACGATCCCGAGTGGGCGCGCCTGCGCGACAACCTCGGACGTTTCTGCGACATGGCCGCGCGGTTCGGCGTGGCCGCCGCCGTCGAGCCCGCGGTCATACGACCGCTGGCAACCGTGTCGCAAGCGCTGCGGCTCCTCTCCGAGCTCGGCCGCAAGAACGCGGTGATCTGCCTCGATCCCCTCAACTTCGTCCGCGGCGGTGGCAGCGCCGCGCTGCTCCGAGGTCTGGATCCCCGATTGTTTCCCTACGCTCAGATCTCCGACGGCGTGCTCGATCCCGGCGAGCCCGATCTCACGAAGCTCGGGCGCATGAGTCCCAACCAGCGCCGCATGCCCGGCGAAGGCACGCTGCCGCTCCGCGACATCCTCGACGTTCTCCCGGCCGGCCTACCCCTCAGCGTCGAGCTCCCGATGCCGAAGACGGCCCGGCTCTCGGCGCGCGAGTGGGCGCAAGCGACGGCCGAGAGCACGCGCCGTTTCCTCGACGCGTACTACCGCGCCAAGCAGGAGGCACGATGAAACGCAGCGAGCACCGGATCCTGACCACGCACGTCGGCAGCCTTCCCCGCCCGCAAGCACTCCGCGACCTGCTCGTGCGCCAGGACCGCGGCGAGACCGTCGACGCCGCCGCCCTCGCCCGCGAGGCCGAGGTCGCCGTGCGCCACGTGGTGGCCAGGCAGCTCGAGGCCGGCGTCGACGTCGGCAACGACGGCGAGCAGCCGCGCGTGGGGTTCTCGACGTACCCGGCCAGGCGGATGCGCGGCTTCGGCGGCGAGAGCAAGCGGCGCATGTCGCGGGACATCGCCGAGCACCCGGACTACATGGCGCGCCTGTCCCGCATGCGCACCGGTGCTGCGCGGATCAACGACGCGCCGCAGGCGGTGGGCGAGGTGGCGTACACCGACCTCGGCGAGGCGACGGCCGAATGCGAGCTGTTCCAGCGCTGTGCCGCCGCCCGGCCCAAGGGGTTCGCCGAGCCGTTCATGACGGCGGCCTCGCCCGGCGTCATCGCCACCATCATGCTCGACGCCTTCTACGGCTCGCACGAGCGCTACATCCGCGCCCTCGCCCGCGAGATGCGCAAGGAGTACGAGCTGATCGTCGCGCGCGGATTCGTGCTCCAGCTCGACTGTCCGGACCTCGCCATGGAGCGCGTGCGCTTCTTCCAGGACGAGCCGCTCGACCGATTCCTCGACGCGGTCGCCCTCCACATCGACGCCATCAACGAGGCGATCGCGGCGGTCCCGCGCGACCGCGTGCGCCTGCATCTCTGCTGGGGCAACTACGACGGGCCGCACACCCATGACGTCCCGCTCGAGCCGCTCCTGCCGATCATCTACCGCGCCCGGGTCGGCGCGCTGTCGCTGCCGCTCGCCAGCCCGCGCCACCAGCACGAGCTGAAGGCGTTCCGCCAGCATCCTCTCCCCGGGGAGATGTTGTTCCTACCGGGGGTCATCGACTCCACGACCAACGTCGTGGAGCACCCGGAGGTCGTCGCCGATCGGATCGCCGCGGCCGTCGCGGCGGTGGGCGACCGGACGCGCGTCCTGGCCAGCGTCGATTGCGGCTTCGGCACCTTCGCCGGCTCCCAGCTCGTCGAGGAAAGCGTGGTGTGGACTAAGCTCCGCACCCTCCGCGAGGGGGCCGATATCGCCACGAAGCGGTTGTGGGGTTGAGCGTCGCCCGGGCCGGCCACCGGCGGCGGGGGAAGGGATCGCAGCGACCCGTTCCCGCCAAGCGACGACGGACCTACGCGCGCCCGGATGGAGCCCAGCCGTTATGGGTATGCGCACGCGTGCCGCGTGGTCGCGCGACCCCTTCCCCGCGCCGCCGGTGGCCGGCCCGGGCGACGCTCAACTCGCGGGCCCGTGCGATGACGCCGCCTCGCGTGAACCTGCGTCGCAGTCGATGA
>DASPZZ010000354.1:0-1670 GCA_035635995.1 Binatia bacterium
CGCTCGCCGACGCGTTCGGGCTCAGGTCGGCCATCGTGACCTCCATGAACGGCCTGTCCGGCGCAGGGCGCTCGCCGGGGGTCATGAAAGAGGAGGAAAAGGTCCAGACGGAATGTCGCAAGATCCTCCCGCAACACGCCGCCGAGATTAGTGCGACCTGCACGCGCGTGAACGTGCGCGAAGGCCACACCGAGTCGGTCTTCGCCTCGCTCGCCCGGCGAGCGTCGGTCGCCGACGTCAAGCACGTGTTGGCCGGCGCTCCGAACGTAGCCCGCGAGCTCGGGCTGCCCACGGCGCCGGCGGAATGGATCAAGGTTCACGACCATCCCTTTCGCCCCCAGCCGCGCCTGGACCGCGACAACGGCCAGGGCATGACGACCACCGTCGGTCGGATCCGGGAGGACAACGTGCTGCCCAACGGCGTGAAGTACATGCTCGTCAGTCACAACACTCGCATGGGCGCCGCCGCCGGCGCCGTGCTGGTGGCCGAGTACCTCGTGGTCAAGGGCTACATCGGATGACGGACGACTTCTCCGTCGAGGACGTCGCGCGCTACTGGGACGCGAACGCCGCCGCATGGGCCGAGCAGGTCCGCCGCGGGGCCGACGTCGCTCGCGAGTGGCTCAACAATCCGGCGTTCCTCGAGTTCGTCGGCGACGTGCGCGGCCGGCAGGTGCTCGATGCCGGGTGCGGCGAAGGCTACAACACGCGCATCCTCGCCCGACGCGGCGCCCGCATGACGGGCGTCGACCTCTCGGAGAAGATGATCGCGCTGGCGCGCGCCGAAGAGGACCGCGAGCCCCTCGGGATCGACTATCGCCGTACCTCGTACACCGACCTGGCGATGTTCGCCGAGGGGAGCTTCGACGCGGTCGTCGCGTTCATGTCGCTGATGGACGGGCCGAGGTTCGATCTTGCGATGCGCGAGGCCTTCCGCGTGCTGCGCCCGGGCGGCATGCTCGCGTTCAGCATCACCCACCCCTGCTTTCTCACGAAGGGAGCGCAGTGGATCCGCAACGAGGACGGGGTCAAGATCAAGTGGATCGTCGCGAACTACTTCGACCCGGCCGGGTGGGTCGAACGCTGGCGCTTCACGGACGCGCCCCGGGACGTTCCGGAGTTCGCGACGCCTCGCTTCGATCGCACGCTCTCGGAGTACGTGAACACGCTGATCGCCGCCGGCTTCGTGCTCGAGCGGATCGACGAGCCGAGGCCGTCGGAGGAATACTGCCTGGCGCATCCGAGCCAGCGCGGCTGGCGCGACCACGCCGCGCTGTTCCTCTACTTCCGCGCGACGAAGCCGCCGGCGGCGCGCGCCTGAAGCTCGCGCCTAGAGGCGCGGGGCGATCCGCTCCACCGCTTGAGCCGAGGTGATCACGGCAATCACCTCCATGTCCGCCACGTCGCTCCAGCGAGCGACCCATTCGTCGAGGAGGCGCCGGTCCTCGCACTCCATGAGCTGATAGCACCGGCTCATGTCCGTCGTCACCCAGCTCGAGATGTACTTCAGGTCCTCGGGAGCCTGCCGTCCCTTTTCCCTGAACCGCCGATAGACGGGGACGGGATCGCGGTTCTTGAAGCTCTCGATGATCATGTAGAGCATCGCGCGCCCTCTTTTCGCAGGTGGTTTCGCGTCCGGCCCCGCCCTCAGCGAACGAGGCCGGCGCGCC
>DASPZZ010000355.1:0-37421 GCA_035635995.1 Binatia bacterium
CTTTCCTTCTACCTCGCTAAAACCTCCCGCCCCCCGAGCCCCCAGCCTCCGGCCCTGAGCTCTACGCCTAGCTGCCAGCAGCATCGAGCTCGGCACCTCCAGGGGGCGCCGCGCTTGCAGGCCGCGCACGGGCGTCGGGCCGGTGGGGGCACTGGGCGGGCTGCAGGGGCGTCGACCCCCAGAGGTGCCGAGCTCGATGCTGCTGGCTGCTAGGCGTAGAGCTCAGGGCCGGAGGCTGGGGGCTCGGGGGGCGGGGAGGGGGGCGCCGCGACTCGTTCCCTCCAAGCGTCGCCGGACGGACCGCGCCCGGATGGAGCCCAGCCGCAAAGGGCTTGCGGACGCGTGCCGCGTGGTCGCGGCGCCCCCCTCCCCGCCCCCCGAGCCCCCAGCCTCCGGCCCGTCAGCGGGAGGTTTTAGCGAGGTAGAAGGAAAGAGTCTCGAGCTCGATCGAGAGGTCGACGTTCTTGAGCCGCACGTCCTTGGGAACTTTGACCCGGGCCGGCGCGAAGTTCAGGATGGCTTTGATACCCGCCGCCACCAGATGATCGGCGACCGCCTGCGCCGCTTCCATGGGCACCGCGACGATCGCGATCTGGATCCCGCGCGCCTTCACTTCGCGGCTGAGGTCGCGGCTCGGGAAGATCGGCGTCGACTCGACCTCACGCGCGACCTTCGCCGGGTCCTCGTCGAAGATGGCGGCGATCCGGAACCCCTGGCGGGCGAACCCTCGGTAGTGAAAGAGCGCCGAGCCGAGATTGCCCAAGCCGATGAGCGCCACCGGCCACTCGCGATCCAGACCGAGGATCCGCTGCAGCTCGGCCTTCAGTCCCGACACGTAATAGCCGATGCCGCGAACGCCGAATTCGCCGAAGTAGGCGAGGTCCTTCCGCACTTGCGCCGAGTTGAGGTTGAACCGCTCCGCCAGCTCCTGCGAGGACACGGTCTTGACGCCGTCCTCCTCGAGCTGCAGGAGGCACCGCGTGTAGACCGAGAGACGACGGATCGTCATCTCGGGGATCTTCGGGAGGCGCGCGTTCGAGCGTGGCGTCATCGTGCGGCGCGCCGCGCGCAAGGCGCGAGCGGCGCGCCGGTCCCCTTATCCGCTGGACGTCACGAAAACTGGATGCCCTTCACGAACAGGAGGATCAACGCGATGACGAGCGTGTAGATGGCGAGGGACTCGATCAGTGCCAGACCGATGATCATCGCCGTTTGGATCCGCGCCGCGGCCCCCGGCTGCCGGGCCATCGCGTCGACGGCCGACGCGACCGCTCTGCCCTGACCAAGCCCGCACAAGCCCGCCGCGATCGCCATGCCGATGCCGGCCGCGATGACGGCGAACGGTCCGATCCAGCCGCCCGCACCGCCGTCGGCCGCCAGCGCCGAGGTCGGAAACGCCAGAACCGCCACACCCCCCAGAATCAGTGGACGTCGCACGACTCCCTCCTCTATACGTGTGATCTGCTAGTGGTGCGCGGAATGCTGTTCGGAATGGTGTTCGGACTCTTCGATCGCTCCGGAGATGTAGAGCATCGTCAGCATCACGAAGATGAACGCCTGCAGAAAGGCCACCAGGATCTTCAGCGGGTAGAGGAACCCGACCGTGAAGATGATCGTGATCAGGCTGCCGAGCCCGCCGACGACGGCGCCCGCCACGCTGCCCGACAGTGCCCAGCCCAGGAGACCGTCCAGGCCCATCAGGAGGAAGATCACGGCGAGCAGGATGTGACCGCCGACCATGTTGCCGAAAAGTCGGAGCGTGAGCGAGAGCGGCCGGGCGAGGTGACTGATCAGCTCGATCACGAACATGAGCGGCTTGAGCGGGAGCGGAACGGGCCCGGCGAAGTGCTTGAGATACGCCAGTACGCCCTGCTTTCGCGCGCCGATCCAGTGGTAGGCCACGAACACGACGATGGCGCACGCCCCGGTCGTGTTGAGATTGCCGGTCGGACCCGCCAACCCCGGCACCAGACTCATGAGGTTGCCGGTGAGGATGAAGAGCCCGAGGGTCGCGAGGAGCGGCAGGTAACGGCGGCCTTCGTGGCCCATCACGTCGTCGATCATCTGTAGGAACTGCTCGAGCACGACCTCCAGGAAATTCTGGATGCCGCGGGGGACGAGCTGCAGGTTGCGCGACGCGACGAACGTCACGGTGGCCAGGATCACCATGACGAGCCACGTGTACGTCACGTGGTCGGGAATGCCCGGCAGGCGGAAGATCGGCGGGTGCTCGATCGCTTCCATGGCTCAGCGCTCCGTGCGCGAGGCCGCCAGGCCGCGCGCGATCAGGTCGCACGGTAACACCGTGAACCCCGTCACCAGTGCGACCGGGTGCGCCCAGCCGGTGGCGAGGAGGAGCCCGCAGGCGGCGGTGCAGGCGGCGAAGCGTAGCCCCGCACCCACGAGCCACGCGGCGGCCGACGCGCTGCCTGCCGCGGTCGCCGCCGACGCGCGCGCCACCAGCCACCGGAAGTTCACGACCGCGAGGGCTCCGCCCGCCAGCACGCCCAGGCCCGCCGGCGCTCCGCCGAACCAGGCGGCCAGCGCGGTCAGCGCCGCGACGGCGGCGCACGTGTCGACCGTCACCCGCGTCGTCAGCTCACCTGGAGTCATCGATCTCCCGCCCGGCACGGTTCACCGATCGAAAGAGGTTGACGAATCCCGCCGCGATCCCGAGTCCCAGCCCCGTCAGCAGCAGCCAGGGCGTCGTCCCCAGCCAGCGGTCCGCGTAGTAGCCGGCGACGAGTCCGAGGACCGTCGCGACCACCAGCACGAGCCCGATCGAGGACAGCTCCCCGAGGGCTTTCCAGGTGCCCTGGTCCCCGGGCTCCGCCATGTGAAGAAGGACACTAGCACATCGACTCCGAGCGAACAAGCGATCGGAAGTCGTTGATTTCGCTGTCTTGGACGAGAGCGCCGCGGAGCCAGTGCGGTACAATCTAGCCGAACATGCCCCCCATCCGCGCGCCGGCGACGCGGTTGATGACGCCGACGCTGACGGCGGCGACGACGATGAGGATGACGCCGAGCGCGGCCGCCTCGTTGGCGCTGCCGGCGATGTAGAAGGAGAAGATTCCGACCGTGATGGTCTCCCAGCCGCCGAGCGAGAGGAAGAGGACGGCCGAGGCTTCCTGGAGCGACGTCATGAACGAGAACAGAGCGCCCACGAGGACGCCCCGCCAGATCAGCGGCAGCGTCACGTCGCTGAAGGAGCGGAGCCCCCGCGCGCCCACGCTCGCCGCCGCCTCCTCCATGGACCGGTGCACGAGCAGGAGCGACGCGTAAGAACCGCGCACCGTGTACGGCAGTCGCCGTACCGCGAGCACGATCGGCAGGATGATCCAGAGGCTCGTGAGCCCGTGGCCCAAACCGGGCAGGTCGAAGTGGAACGCGCGGATGTACGCGATGCCGATGGCGGTGCCGGGGATCGCGAGAATCAGGGTGTTGAGCCCGTCGAGCGTGTCCCGGCCCGGCAGCCGCGTGCGCGCCAGGATCCACGCGATCGGCACGCCGATCGCGACGCACAGGACCACCGCGAGCGTCGAGTAGAGAAAGGTGTTCACGACGTACTTCGGCGTCTCGACGATGACGCGCTCGAAGTAGCCGAGCGTGTAGCGAACCGGGAACGGGGTCAGCGACCACCCTTTGCCGACCGACGCGAAGAACACGCCGAGGTAGGGGATGAACGACAGGAGCATCAGGCCCGACAGGAACGCGACCGCCCCCGTCTGGCCCAGCGGCGACAGGCGCCGCCGCGCGACCTTCGAGTACGAGAGCGACGAGTAGTCCTTGATCGCGACGTACCGGCGCGCCGCCACCAGGAACACGACGGCGAGGGCCACCATGAGCGCCGAGATCACGATGCCCATCCGGAACAGGCGCCGGTCCACGAACTGGACGATGTTGAGGTACGCCTGCGAGGCGAGAAGATCGTGGACGCCGAGCACCAGCGGAGTGGCGAAGTCCGAGAAGGTCCAGATGAAGACCAGCAGCGCACCGGCCACGTAGCCCGGCGTCGTGAGGGGCAGCGTGATCCGGATGAGCTTCGTCCAGCCCCGGGCACCGACGCTCTCGGCCGCCTCCTCGAGCGCGGGGTCGATCTTGGCGAGCGCGTCCACGACGTTGAGCGTGATCATCGGAAACAGGTGGAGCGTCTCCACCAGCAACACGCCGTGCAGCCCGTAGACGAAGTTCACCGGCTTGGCCAGCCCGAACCAGTCTTCGAGGAGCACATTCACGGTACCGGCGCGCCCCATGATGAAGGTGAACCCGAGCACGCCGACCAGCGGCGGCGAGATGATCGGGATCAGGGTGAGGTAGCCGAAGAGATTGCGGCCGACGAAATCGTAGCGCACCAGGAGAAACGCCACCGCGAATCCCAGCACCGAGGTCGCCGCCACGGTGCCGAGGCCGAGCAGCAGCGAGTTCAGGAGGGAGCGGAGGTAGTAGGGATCGCGGGCGAACTCGACGAAGTTCGCGAGCGTCAGGCGCCCGGCGTCGTCGCTGAACGCGTCGTAGAGGATCCGCAGCAACGGATAGACGAGGAAGAGCAGCAGAAAGAGCCAGATGACGCCGACGCCGAGGGCGGGCACCAGGCGGCCGGCGCGCGAGGGCGCCAGGCTGCGCCCGGCGGACGCGGCGCCGTCGGTCATTCGTCGGGGAGCGTCAGCGCCGCCGACGCCGGAAAAGTGACGCGCACCGCCGAGCCCGTCGGCAACACCTCGTGGTGCCACGGGTCGCCCACGTCCACCTTGAGCACGACGCCCTCCCGCACCTCGACGTCGTAGCGCAGCGTGTTCCCCAGATACGAGGCCAGCACGACCCGCCCGGCGAACGTGTTCTCGTGGGCGGCGCCGAGCGCGATGTTCTCGGGACGCACCGCCAGCACGCAGCGGTCGCCGAGGCCGACCCGCGGCGTCGCCGATCCGCGCACGGTGCCGATGGCCGTCTCGGCGGCGACCCGATCGGCCGCGATCTCGCGGCAGGTGCCCGCGAGGAAGTTGTTGGTCCCGACGAAGTCGGCGACGAACCGGCCGACCGGCCGCTCGTAGAGCTCCTTGGGTGGCGCCACCTGGAGCACCCGGCCGTCGCGCATCACGGCGACGCGGTCGGAGAGCGAGAGCGCCTCTTCCTGATCGTGCGTGACGTACACGGTCGTGATCCCCAGGTCCTTCTGCAGCTTGCGGATCTCGGCGCGCACCTGCACACGGATCTTCGCGTCCAGATTCGACAGCGGCTCGTCCAGGAGCAGGATGTCGGGGTTCAGCACGAGCGCGCGCGCGAGCGCGACGCGCTGCTGCTGGCCCCCGGAGAGCTGGCCCGGATAGCGGAGCTCGAGGCCGGCCAGGTTGACCTTGCCCAGGCCGGCCGCGACGCGCTCGGCGATCGTGGTGGCGCCGAGCTTCCGCAGCTTGAGCCCGTAGGCGATGTTCGCCCGCACCGTCATGTGCGGCCAGAGCGCATAGTTCTGGAACACCATGCCGATGTTGCGCTCATACGGCCGGAGCCCGTCGACCCGACGCTCGCCGAACCAGATCTCGCCGCCGTCCGGCGTGTAGAAGCCGGCCATCAGCCGGAGCAGCGTGGTCTTGCCGCAGCCCGAGGGCCCGAGCAGCGTGAACAGCTCGCCGTCGCCGATCTCGAGGCTCGCGCCGTCGACGGCGGTCACGCCGCCGAACCGCTTGAGGACCTGGCGCAGCTCGATCTTCATGTCACGAGCTGGTGTCCCGTCCGCGAAGTCCCGTCAACGATCACGGAGTGTCGGAGGTGACGGGCGGGTGTGGTAGGGGTCGACGGGACGTTCCCAACAAGCGGCGGCGTGCGAGGCGCGCCCGGATGGAGCCCAGCCGCCGCGGGGCCGCGAACGCGTGCCGCGTGGTCCAGTCGATCCCTGCCGCACCCGCCCGTCGCCTCCGCCTGCGGCGATGTCTTCACATGACTTCTGGGACGGAACACTACGGCTTCTTCCAGGTCGCTTCGATGTCCGTCCGGAACTTCTGCTTGAGCGCATCCGACCGCTTCTGCGCGACCGCCTCGTCGTACACGTTGGCGATCTCGCGCTCGAAGTACGACCGCACGCCGCCGGTGAACTCCACGGCCATCTCGGCGGTCGAGCCGGGGGGGCCCTGCACCTTGTACTTCGGCGTGATCGGGAACAGGCCCCGTTCCATGAAGACCCGCTGCCCGCGCTCGCTCAGGAGGAACTCGATGAAGGCGCGCGCCGCCCGGGGATTGCGGGCGCCCGCGAGGATCGCCATGGGCTCGGGGGTGACGAAGGCGTTCTTCGGCGCCACGAACTTGAGGTCGAAGCCCGCGAGCTTCTCCTCGAACGCCATGTACGACGGGACGGCGAAGCCCGCGCTGAACTCGCCCTTGGCCACGACGGTCGGCACGTCGCGGCTGCGCGCCGTGAAGTGTCCGGTGTTCGCGGCGAGCTTCCGGAGCCACTCCCAGCCCTTGTCCTCGCCGTACACGGACAGGATCACCTCGTACGTCGCGTTCGACGACGAGGAGCGCGTGGGCGCGCACTGGGCGACCTCGCCGCGGAGCTTCGGGTTCAGCAGGTCGTCCCACTCCCGGGGCTCGGGGATGCCGAGACGCTGGATCTTCCTGGGATGATAGACGAGCCCGTACGGCTCGAGCGCCGTGCCGACCCAGTAGCCGTCCTTGTCCTTGAGCGGAATGGGTTTCGGCGTCCCGATCGACGCCGGGATCGAGTCCCACACCTCGCGGGAGATCTCCACCTTCTGCAGGAGCTTCTGCTCGGCCAGCTTCTCGAAGAGCGCGGACTCGCCGCCCCAGAAGATGTCGACCTCGGGTCGCCCCTTCCACTCGACGACGCGGCCGTAGGCGACCGGCGTGCCCGCCGGGATCGCGCTCACCTTCACGGTGACGTTCCATTTCTCCTTGGCGTAGTCGGCGAACGCCTTGAGCGCCGCGTCGTGGATGAACTTCGACACGGGCGTGATCAGCGCCAGCTCGCTCTCGATCGGCGGCGCCTGCCCGACGGCCGGCGCGAACGCGCTGGCGGCGAGCAGCGCCGCGAACGCCAGGATCGCGAATCGTTTCATCGCGCGTCTCCTCTCATGGGACCACCCATCCTTTGGCTCTCTCCACCGCTCGACGCCAGCCATCGTAGCGCGCCGCGCGCGCCGCCTCGTCCAGTCGAGGCTCGAACCGCCGCTCGAGGGTCCAGCGCCGCCCGACGTCGTCCAGCGAGCGCCAGACGCCCGCGCCCAGCCCCGCCAGGTAGGCGGCGCCGAGCGCCGTCGTCTCGATGACGCGCGGCCTGAGCACGGCGACCTTCAGGACGTCCGCCTGGAACTGGCACAGGAAGTCGTTGGCGGCGGCACCCCCGTCCACCCGCAGCTCCGGGACCGCGAGCGCGGCGTCCGCCGCCATCGCCTCCAGGACGTCACGGCTCTGGAACGCGATCGCCTCGAGCGCCGCCCGCGCCAGGTGGGCGCCCGTCGTGCCGCGCGTCAGGCCCAGGAGAGTCCCGCGCGCGTACATGTCCCAGTGGGGAGCGCCCAGGCCGACGAACGCGGGAACGAAGTAGACACCGCCGGTGTCGGGCACCGACTCCGCCAGCGCCCGGCTCTCGGCAGCGTTCCGGATCAGCCCGAGCCCATCGCGCAGCCACTGGATGGCCGCGCCCGCGATGAACACGCTGCCCTCGAGGGCGTAGGTCGTCTGCCCGTCGATCCGCCACGCGATCGTCGTCAGGAGCCCGTGCGACGAGGCGACGGGAACGGGCCCGGTGTTGAGCAGCATGAAGCAGCCGGTCCCGTAGGTGTTCTTCGCCGCGCCGGGGGCCAGGCACGCCTGCCCGAACAGCGCTGCCTGCTGGTCGCCGGCGATCCCGGCGATCGGCACGCCGCGCGGCAGCCAGCCGAGGTCGGCCGTCTCGCCGAGGCCGCCGGCCGACGGCCCCACGGCCGGCAGCACGGCGCGCGGGACGCCGAGGATCTTCAGCATCTCGTCGCTCCAGTCGCCGGTCTTGATGTCCAGGCAGAGCGTGCGCGAGGCGTTCGTCGCGTCGGTGCCGTGGACGCGGCCGCCCGTGAGCTTCCAGAGCAGCCACGAGTCGACGGTGCCGAAGGCGAGGTCGCCGCGCTCCGCGCGCCGGCGCGCGCCGGGAATCTCGTCGAGGAGCCAGCGGATCTTCGTCCCGGAGAAGTAGGCGTCGAGCACGAGCCCCGTGGTCTTGCGCACCAGCCCCTCGACGCCGTCGGCGCGGAGCCGGTCGCACAGCGGCGCCGTCCGGCGGCACTGCCAGACGATGGCGCGATGGATCGGCGCGCCCGTCGCGCGCTCCCACACGACGGTCGTCTCGCGCTGGTTCGTGATGCCGACGGCGGCGACCTCGCTCCCGGTCACGCGGGCCTCGGCCAACGCCGCGCGCGCCGACCGCTCGACGCTGGACCAGATCTCCTCCGGGTCGTGCTCGACCCAGCCGGGCTTGGGAAAGTACTGCGGCAGCTCCGCGTAGCCGCGCGCGAGCACGCGGCCGTCGGGATCGACGACCAGCGCGGTCGACCCGGTCGTGCCCTGGTCGAGGGCCAGGACGTGACGGCGCGCGGTCATCGCCCGGTGACCCGCTTCACGAGATCGGGGCGATCGCTCATGACCATGTCCACGCCGAGCTCGACCATCCGGCGGATGTCCGCCTCCTCGTTCACCGTCCACGCCGCGAGCCGGATTCCCGCGTCGCGCGCCGCGGCCATCACCTCGGCGTCGATCAGCCGATGGTTCATGCCGAGGTCCGTCGCCCCGAGCTCGAGCTCGCGCAGGCGGCGAATCGTCTCGGGCTGGAACGCCTGGACCGTCGCCCGCGCCAGGAGTCCCCGCGAGCGGAGCAGTGCCAGCACCTTCTCCTCGACGCCGTCGTACCGGCGCCGGTGTCCATCCACCTTGATCTCCGGCAGGAGCTCGGCCGACGCCGGAGCCGCGAGGTCGAGCAGCTGGGCGAAGGTCGGGACCCGTTCGTCGGTGATCGCCCCGTCGCGCGTCTTGAGCCGCGCGGCGGCGAGGTCGACGAGCCTCAGGTCGCGCACCGGGCCCGCGCCCGTGCTCGTGCGGTCGAGCGTCGGATCGTGGAGCACGACGACCTCACCGTCCGCGGTCATGTGGAGATCGAACTCCAGGGCGTCCACGCCGAGGGCCAGGGCCTGCCGGAAGGCGAGCAGGCTGTTCTCCGGCCAGAGGGCGGCGCCGCCGCGGTGGGCCGCGACGAGGGTCGTCGGGCGAAAGCCCACCGGCGCCGCCAGGGCCGCGAGCGACAGCAGGGCGCCGAGGACGCCGGCCACGACGCGGAGTGCCCGGGTCACGCGTCGCCCCGTTGCACGCGCTTGGCGAGGTCGGGTCGGTCGGTCGTGAGGACGTCGACGCCGAGAGCCAGCATCCGGCGCATGGCCATCGCGTCGTTCACCGTCCAGACGCCGAGCACCAGCTTTGCCGCCCGCGCGGCCGCGGCCACCCGCTCGTCCACGAGCGTGTGCTCGAGGCCCACGTCGGTGACACCGGCGGCGATCGCCCAGTCGACGGTCTGCTCGGGGCGGGCGCCGGCCCGCTCGACCGCGCCGCGGGAGACCAGCAGCGTCGTGCGCGCGCGCGGCGCCAGGGTGCGGACGCGCGCGATCACGTCGGGATTGAACGCCATGACGGTCGCGCGCGCCTGGAGTCCCGCGCGCGCGAGCGCGGCGAGGGTCCGCTCCTCCAGCCCGTCGTACCGGAGGCCCGGCGCGGGCCCCTTCACCTCGACCAGGAGCCGCACCGGCGAGGCGGCGGCCGCCGCGAGCACCTCGTCGAGCGTCGGCACGTGCTCGGCGGTCAGGGCCGCGTCCGGTCCCCGGAGCCGCAGGCGGCGCAGGTCGGCCACCGTCAGCGACGCGACCGCGCCCGTGCCGTCGGTGGTCCGCTCGACCGAGGCGTCGTGGATCACCGCGACGGCGCCGTCGGCGGCCAGGTGCACGTCGAGCTCGAGCAGGTCGCTGCCGAGCGCGATGGCGCTCTCGAACGCGAGCAGGCTGTTCTCGGGCCAGAGGGCCGCGCCGCCGCGGTGCGCCGCGATCCGCGTCACTTTTCGGTCTCGATCAGGCCTTTCACGAACCACCGCTGCATGACGACGATCACGACCACGGGTGGGAGCAGAACCATCATGGCCGCCGCCATCGCCACGTTCCACTCCGGGAGCTGCGAGGTGCGGGGAATCAGCGAGTCGATCCCGATCACGGCCGTTCTCATCTCCGGGCTGTTCGTCACCATGAGCGGCCAGAGGTAATCGTTCCATCCATACACGAAGAGGATGACGAAGAGGGCGGCGATGTTCGCCTTCGACAGCGGCAACAGGATCGACCACAGGAACCTCAGGGGGCCGGCGCCGTCGAGCTGCGCCGCCTCCGCGAGCGAGTCGGGGATGGTCTGGTAGTACTGCCGGAACAGGAAGGTCCCCGTCGCCGACGCCATCAGCGGAATGGTGAGCCCCCAGTACGTGTCGACCCAGCCGAGGACGCTCACGACCTGGTAGGTGGACACGATCCGCACCGGCACCGGCAGCATCAGCGTGACGAAGATCATCCAGAAGACGGCCTGCTTGCCGCGGAAGTTGAAGTACACGATCGCGAACGCGGACAGGAGCGAGATCGCGATCTTGCCGAAGGCGACCGCGAGCGCGACGATCGCGCTGTTCAGCAGGAGCCGGCCCATCTTCACGCGCGCCCAGGCATCGGCATAGTTCTGGAGCATGTGCGTCGAGGGCACGAGCTTCGGCGGAAGGCTCGTCACCTCGTCGAGCGTCTGGGTGCTGATGACGAACGCGTAGTAGAGCGGGAACGCGAGCATGACGACCGCGGCGACGAGGATCGCGTGGGCGACCACGCCGCTCAGGTCCCGCCGCCGGGCGGCGCCGAGGCCCCCCGCGAGCTCGGCCGGGACGGCGACTCCCGCGGAGGCGACGCGACCGGCGGACGCCATCAGTACGTGACCTTCTTCTCTGCGTACCGGAACTGCACCGCGGTCAGCGCGATCACCAGCACCATCAGGATCACCGACTGCGCCGCGGAGTACCCGAGCTGGAGGCCGTCGAAGCCGTCCTTCCACGCGCGATACACCAGGATCGACGTCGCGTCGCCGGGCCCCCCCTGCGTCACCGCGTGGACGAGGCCGAAGGTGTCGAAGAACGCGAAGGTCATGTTGAGCGTGAACAGGAAGAAGGTGACCGGCGACAGGAGCGGGAACGTGATCGCGAAGAACCGGCGGATCGGGCCGGCCCCATCCACGCTGGCCGCCTCGAGCACCGAGCCCGGAATGGCCTGGAGCCCGGCGAGGTAGAAGGCCAGGTTGTAGCCGAACTGCTTCCAGATCGCCGCGACAATGATGAGCGCCAGCGCCACCCAGCCCTTCAAGAACCAGTTGAACTGATACGCGGTCACGAACGACAAGAGGTACGGCAGGACGCCGAAGGACGGATGAAAGACGAACAGCCAGATGACGCCCGCCACCGCCGGGGCGATCCCGTACGGCCACAGGAGGAGCGTCCGGTAGACGGCGAGCCCGCGGATCTTTGCGTTGGCGAGCGATGCCAGCAGGAGCGCGAACGCCAGCCCCACGACGGTGACGAGGGCCGAGAAGAGGAAGCTCGTCGCGACGCTCCGGAAGTAGGCGGGATCGGCGAGGAGCCGCTCGAAGTTGCCGGCGCCGATGAAGATCAACTGGTCGCCGAAGGGCGAAGCCCGATAGAGCGACAGCCGCAGCGAGTCGAACGCCGGCCAGAAGAAGAAGGCGATGGTGACGGCGAGCTGCGGAGCGACGAGTGCCCACGGCAGCCAGCGATTTCGGAAGACCGTGCGTTTCATCCGCGCGGGTCGCCGACTACTTGTAGAGCGCCGCGAACTCCTTCAGGATCTCGTTGCCCTTCGCCACCGCGTCGTCGAGGCCCTGCTTGGGCGTCTTGTTCCCGCTGAAGATGTTCTCCATCTGCTCCTCGATGGCGTCGCGGACGGAGTTGAAGTTCCCGAGCCGGATCCCCTGGCTGTTGGGCGTCGCCTTGCCGGTGTTCATCTGATTGACGGCGGTCTTCTGGTTCGGGTTCTTCGCGTAGTGGCCGGACGCTTCCAGCGCCTTGGCGGCGGCGTTCGTGAGCGGCAGATATCCCGTCACCCCCGCCCACCACGCCTGGTTCTCGGTGGAGGCGACGTATTTGAAGAACTGCGCGACGCCCTTGTACTCCTCCGGCTTGGCGCCCTTCATGACCCAGAGCGTGGCGCCGCCGATGATCGATTTCCCCTGCGGGAAACCCGCGAGCCGCGGCAGGAACCCGGTCGCCCACGTGAACTTCCCCTCCGAGGCGCGGGTGAGGTTCCCGATGTAGGCCGACGAGGTCGTGAAGATCCCGCACTCGCCGGCGGTCATGAGGGCCTCGCCCTTGTTCAGCCGTCCCCCGTAGGTGAACCAGCCTTCCTTGGCGCCGCGCGCGAGCAGCTCCATCATCTTCACGCCAAAGGGGCCGTTGATCTTGAGCGAGGTCGCGAGGCCGTCGAACCCGTTGCTGTTGTCGGCGAAGGGCTGATCGTGATAGGCGTGCATGTTCTCGACCAGCACCCACGACGGCCACGCCGAGCCGAACGGACACTTGACGCCCGCCGCCTTGAGCTTCTTCGCCATCCCCTCGACCTCGTCCCAGGTCGTCGGCGCCTTGTCCGGCAGGCCGGCTTTCTTGAAGTGGTCCTTGTTGTAGTAGAGCACCGGCGTCGACGAGTTGAACGCCATCGAGTAGAGGTTGCCGCCGGTCGAGTAGTAGCTCTTCACCGGTCCGATCAGGTCGTTCCAGTCGATCGCGACCGCGTTGTCCTTCATGAGCTGATACACCGGGTAGACCGCGCCCGACGACAGCATGGTCTGGGTACCGACCTCGAAGACCTGGACGACGTGCGGCGGCTGCTTGGCCCGATAGGCCGCGATCGCCGCGTTGAGTGCCTCCGGATACGAGCCCTTGTTCACCGCCTTCACGACGTAGTCGCTCTGCGAGGCGTTGAACTTGGCGGCCATCTCGTTGACCCGCTCGCCCAGCACCGCCGTCATCGCGTGCCAGAACTGGATCTCGGTCGCGGCGCCGGACGTCGACGGAAGACCGGCGAGGAGCACCGTCGCGACGAGCACGCTCAGGGTCGAGCGCTTCATGAGAGCCTCCATAATCCAGAGTCGCGCCTCGGCCGGCGGGGCCCCAGCCCCGCGACGGCCTGCCGCGCGCACCACGAAGTTCGTGCGGGGAGTCGTCCGTGCCAGGTGCGCCGCACTATAGCACAGGCGTACGACGGCTCGGTGGCGCCGGGGCGACGCCGCGGTTACGTCCGGAACTTGTGCGAGCGCTCGACGTGCGCGTGATAGGCCTCGAGCTCGGCGTCGACCCGTCGGGGCGTCCAGCCGAGGAGCGGCGCCATGCGGCGCCCGATCGACTCCGCGCAGTCCTGCCCCTGGCAGCGACTGGTGCCGATGCCCGTCCGCCGCAGCAGCACGTCCTGGAGCGAGACCGCCATCTCTTCCTGCACCGCGTGGTGCAGCTCGGCGACGACGTCGGGATTGGTGGGGCACAGGCGCTCGGTTCCGCCCGCCACCTTGCCGGCGAGGTCGACCACGCGCGTCCAGCCGCGGCCGTACGCCGACACCAGCGTCTCCAGCGTGTCGCGGTCGAGTCCGGTGGCCGCCGCCTCGGCGGAGACGTCGAGCCACGCGCGCGCCTCGGCTCCAGACACGTCGTCGTCGGTGCCGTCGAGGGCGACCCGCTCGCTGCGGCTTTCACCGCGGCGGCCGAGAGTGCGCATGACCTGATCGCCCAGCCCGGCCGCCAGGCTCCGGAAGCACGTGAGCTTGGTCCCGGTGATCGACAGGAAGCGCCCCTGCTCTTCGGCGACGACCTTGTGGGCCCGCGAGACGTCGGACTCGCGCTTGCCTTTCTCGAACGAGAGCGGGCGGACGCCGGCGTACGTGTACACGACCTGTTCCAGCGCGACGCGCCGGTCGGGCAGGACGTTGCGCACCTCGCCCAGGAGATACGTGACCTCGTCGCCGGTCGCGTGCAGGCGGTCCAGGTCGCCGTTGAAGTCGCTGTCGGTCGCGCCGACGAGCGAGAACTCGCGCCACGGGATGACGAAGATCATGCGGTCGTCGCCGGTCGAGTGGTAGATGGCGCGGTCGGTGAGCCTGGGCAGGAGACAGTGAATGCCCTTCGTCCGCCGCACGATCTGCGGGCCGCGCTCGGACACGCCGGCGGCGGCGCGGAGCTCGTCCACCCAGGGGCCGGTCGCGTTGACCACGACCTGCGCGCCCAGCTTCGCGACGCGCCCCGTCAGGAGGTCGCGCACGCGGATCCCGGTGATCACGCCCCGCCGGTCTCGTGCGACCTCCGCGACCTGAGCGTAGTTGAACGCGCGCGCGCCCATCCGGCAGGCCGACAGGATGTTCTCGAGGCAGAGACGCTCGGGGAAGACCAGCAGATCGTCGAAGTAGTAGCCGGCGCCGCGGAGGTCGTGCGCCCGGATCGCCGGCTCGAGGGAGAGCGCGTCGACCGCGGGCAGGACGCGGTAGCGCTCGCGGTTCCGGCCCGGCGCGAGCCAGTCGTAGAGCTTCAGCCCGATACGGACCTTGACGAGGCTTCGCGACGAATCGCGGTAGATCGGCACCAGGAACGGGAGCGGACGAACCAGGTGCGGCGCCAGACGGCGGAGCGTCTCGCGCTCGCGGAGCGACTCCCGCACGAGGGCGAAGTCGAACAGCTCGAGATAGCGGAGGCCGCCGTGGATGAGCTTGGACGACTGTGACGTCGTCGCCGAGGCGAAGTCGCCCTTCTCGACCAGCGCCACCGACACGCCGCGCAGGGCCAGCTCGCGCGCGACGCCGGCGCCCGCCATGCCGCCGCCGACGATGACGACGTCGTACTCCGCGTCCTCGAGCGGCCAGGGACGGCCGATCATCAGATCAGGCGGCCCCGCGGACAGCCGGGATGGCGGGCACGGTGGCCACGATCAGCCGCGCGGGGCGTCGAGCATCACGCTCGTCGCGCCACCGGGCCGTCGAGGCGCCGGGAGATCTCCTCCGCCCACTCCGGTGTGGTCTTCCTCATGGCTCGCGCACCCCCGTCCTCACCGTACTGCCCGGCGCCGACGGCCGTCAACCTTGGCGGTGCGTCGTCGTGGATCCGGTGGACGGCCCACCCGGCCGGCCACCGGGATCCGCTCGCTCCGCGTCAGCGGCGGAGGAGGTCGCCGACCGAGGGGAGGACGAGGTCCGGAGCCGTGGCCGCGATGCGCGCGTCGCCGGCGGGCGTGATGCCGGTGAGCACCAGGACCGTCGCGAGCCCGAGCCGCTTTCCCATGACGATGTCCGTCTCGAGACGGTCGCCGACGATCACGCATTCCCGCGCCGGTACCCCCAGCCGTTCGAGGGCGACCTCGAGGATGATCGGGGACGGCTTGCCGACGACGACCTCGACCGTGCGGTCGGTCACCGCCTCGACGGCGGCCGTCATCCCGGCGCAATCGGGAATCTCGCCGTCCTCGGTCGGGCATGTCCGGTCCGGATTGGTCGCGATGAGCCTGGCCCCCTGACGCACCGCCTGGAGCGCGGTGTTCAGCTTCGCGTAGTCGAAGGTGCGGTCGAAGGCGATCACCACCCAGCGGACGCGGTGGTCGCCGCGCACCTCGAAGCCGTGGGCGCGAAGCTCGGCGATCAGCGGCGGCTCGCCGATGACGAACACCGGTGCCCGCGGGTCGAGCCGCGACAGATGACGGGCCAGCACGAGGGACGAATTGATGACCTCGTCCTCGCGCGTCGGGATCCCCAGGCGCGTGAGCTTGCCGGCATAGTCCCCCCGGCTCTGCAGCGGCTTGTTGGACAGGAAGGCGACCCGCCGGCCCGCCGCCCGCAGCGCCGCGATCGCGTCGTCGGCGCCGGGGATCAGCGACTCACCGCGGTACACGGTGCCGTCGAGGTCGAAGAGCCAGCCGCGATGCGGCAGGACGAAGCCGACGGGCACGGGGCTCAGGCCGCCGCGTCCATCCGGCTACCGGAGGAGCGGCGCGACGGCGGCCTGGGCGAGATCGACGAAGGGCGCGGGCACGACGCCGAGGAGCACGATCGCGAGCAGGGCGATCGTCAGCGCCAGGCTGCCGGCGAACGAGGGCGCGTAGGTGGTGGCCGCGCCCTCGGGCTCGCGCATGTACATGTACACCACCACGCGCAGGTAGTAGTACGCCGCCACCGCGGAGTTCAACACCCCGATGACCGCGAGCCAGAAATAGCCGGCGCTCACGGCGGCCCCGAACACGTAGAACTTGCCGACGAACCCGGCCAGCGGTGGAATGCCGACCAGAGACAGGAGAAACAGGCCGAGCGCCGCCGCCAGGACCGGGTGCCGCCGCGCGAGCCCGGCGTAATCCCCGACCTCGACCGCCTCGACGCGCGCGCGCTCGCACAACGTGATCACCCCGAAGGCGCCGGCGGTCGTGAAGGTGTAGGTCAAGAGGTAGAAAAGCACGGCGCTGGCGCCGCCCACTCCGCCGGCGACCAGGCCGACGAGCATGTACCCGACGTGGGCGATCGACGAGTAGGCCAGCATCCGCTTGAGATTCGACTGCGCGAGCGCGACGACGTTGCCGACCGTCATCGTGACGGCCGCGCCGACCCAGAGCATCGCCGCCCAGTCGGGCGGGACGCCGCGCAGGGTCACCGTCAGCACCCGGATCAGGGCCGCGAACGCGCCCGCCTTGGAGCCGGTCGCGATCAGCGCGGTCACGCTCGTCGGCGCCCCTTGATACACGTCGGGCGCCCACATGTGAAAGGGCACCGAGGAGATCTTGAAGCCGAACCCGACCAGCAGGAGCCCGAGGCCGATGACGAACAGCGGATCCCGCGGCCGCGCGGCCATCGCCGCGGCGATCCGGTCGAGGTTCGTCGTCCCGGCGGCGCCGTAGACGAGGGCGATGCCGTAGAGCAGGAACGATGACGCGAACGCGCCGAGCAGAAAGTACTTCATCGCGGCTTCGCCGGAGGCCAGCTCCCGCGTGAAGAGCCCCGCCAGGACGTAGAGCGAGAGCGACATCAGCTCGAGGGCCAGGAACACGACGATCAGGTCGCCGGCCGCGGCGAGGAGCATCATGCCGGCGGTCGCGAAGAGCACCAGTGCCCAGTACTCGCCGGAGTCGCTTCCGGTGCGGCGCAGGTAGTCCATCGAGAGCAGCACGACCAGGGCACCCGCGTAGCAGATGATCACGTTGAAGAAGAGGGCGTAGTTGTCGAGCACGACCATGTCGCGGAACGCGCGGCCCGGCGTGCCCCACCGCGCGAGCGTCGCGAGGAGCGCCCCGACCATGCCCGCGAGCGCGACCATCGCCGGGAGCTCGCGCGGCCGGGTGCCAGGCAACACGTCGAGCGCCAGCACGAGCGCGCCGGCGGCGAGCACCATCAGCGTCGGCAACAAGGGGCCGAGGAGGACGGGGGGAAAGACGATCGCGTCCATGGTCAGCGGTTCGCGCTGGTCTTGATCTGGACCTGAGCGATCAGCGCCTCGATGGTCACCTCGGTCTTCCCGGTGAACGCCGCCGGATAGACACCGATCCACACGATGAGCGCCACGACCGGCACGAGCACCGCCCACTCGCGCGTCGTGAGGTCCGAGAGCTGGCGGTTCGCGTCGCGCGTGACCTCGCCGAAGACGACGCGCTGATACATCCAGAGCATGTACACCGCGGCGAAGATGATCCCGCTGGTCGCCAGCGCGGCGAGCCACGGGTTGCGCTGGAAGGCGCCGACCAGGATCAGGAACTCGCCGACGAACCCGTTCAGCCCCGGCAGCCCCAGCGACGACAGCGTGACCACCAGGAAGAGCGCCGAAAAGGCCGGCACGACCTGCCACAGCCCGCCGAAATCGGCGATGAGCCGGGAGTGACGGCGCTCGTAGATCATCCCGACCATCAAGAAGAGCGCGCCCGTCGAGAGTCCGTGGTTCACCATCTGGATGAGACCGCCCACGAGTCCTTGCTGGTTGAGCGTGAAGATCCCGAGCATCACGAAGCCGAGGTGGCTCACGCTCGAGTAGGCGACGAGCTTCTTCATGTCCGGCTGCACCGTCGACACCCAAGCGCCGTAGATCACCCCGATCACCGCGAGGGTGAACACCAGCGGCCCGAAGGCGAGGCTCGCGTCCGGGAAGAGCGGCAGGCAGAAGCGCAGGAACCCGTACGTGCCCATCTTGAGCAGGACGCCGGCGAGGATCACGCTGCCGGCGGTGGGCGCCTCGACGTGGGCGTCGGGCAGCCAGGTGTGGAACGGAAACAGCGGCACCTTGATCGCGAAGGCCAGCCCGAACGCCAGGAACATCAGATCCTGGGCGCGGCCGGGCGCCATCACGTACTGCGCCAGCACCGGCAAGTCGAACGTGTAGCGCCCGGTCGCCGCCCCGTACTGATAGTAGAGCGCCAGGATCGCGACCAGCATGAGGAGGGAGCCCACCATCGTGTAGAGGACGAACTTCACGGCGGCGTAGATCCGGTTCGGGCCGCCCCAGACCCCGATGATGAAGTACATCGGGATAAGCATCGCCTCCCAGAAGACGTAGAAGAGGAAGAGGTCGAGGCTGACGAAGACACCGAGCATCCCCGTCTCGAGGATCAGCATCGTCGCCACGAACTCCTTGATCCGGTCCTCGACGGCGCCCCAGGCCGAGGCGAGCGCCAGCGGCATGAGGAACGTCGTGAGGAGCACGAGCAGGAGGCTGATGCCGTCGATGCCCACGTGGTAGCTCGCCCCGAGCGTCGGCATCCAGCGCCAGTGCTCCTCGAACTGGTAGCCGAGGACGTCGGCGTCGAACCCGAAGTAGAGCGGCAGCGAGAGCACGAACGTGACCACCGCGATGGCGAGCGAGCCGCCGCGGAGCACGCCGACCGCGCGTCGGGGCACGAACAGGAGGGCGAGGCCGGCGGCGCCCGGGAGGAACGTGACCACCGACAAGAGCGGGAGCATTTATCGGCTCAGCAGGAAGGCGACGATGGCGACGGCGCCGGCCAGCATCGTGAGCGCGTAGTTGACGGTGTACCCGGTCTGAAGCCGGCGCAGCCTCGCCGCGCACGCCACGACGGCGCGGCCGAGCGCGTTGACGAGCCCGTCGATCAGGCGCAGGTCGAACACCCGGGCCAGGAACTCGGCGAGCGCCAGCAGCGGACGCACGATCGCCCGGTCGTAGAGCGCGTCGACGTAGTAGGCGTTGAGCAGGAGCGCGTGGACGGCCGTTCGCGGCCGGCCGATCGCGTCGGCGCGCACGGGCGAGGCCATGTACATGAACCAGGCGACCGCGACGCCCGCCGCGAACACGGCGACCGCCGAGACAAGCAGCAGCAGCGCGACGACACCGCCGTGCCCGCCTTCGTGCACGGGAAACACCGGGGCCAGGAAGCGCTCGAACCGCGTGCCGTGCGCCGAGGGGATCCCGAACGCCACGCCGGTGACCACCGTGAGCAAGGCCAGGATCGTGAGCGGCAGCGTCATCATCCCGGGTGACTCGTGGACGTGGTGGGCGGCTTCTTTGGTCATCCGCGGACCGCTGTAGAAGGCCAGGAATAGCATCCGGGCGGTGTAGAACGACGTGAGGAACGCGCCCAGCAGCAGGAGCGCCCACATCCCCCGGTGCCCGCTCCCGTACGCGGCCGCCAGGATCTCGTCCTTCGAGAAGAACCCGGCCAGCCCCGGGAGGCCCGCGAGGCCGAGCCCGCCGATCGTCGTCGTGATCGTCGTCGTCACCATCCGGGACGACAGCCCGCCCATCTTCCGCAGATCCTGCTCGCCGCCGAGGCCGTGGATGACGCTGCCGGCGCCGAGAAACAGCAGCGCCTTGAAGAACGCGTGCGTCACGAGGTGGAAGATGCCGGCGGCGTACGCGCCGACCCCGACCCCGGCGAACATGTACCCGAGCTGGCTCACCGTGGAGTAGGCGAGGACGCGCTTGATGTCGGTCTGCACGAGCCCGATCGTGGCGGCGAAGAGCGCCGTCGCCACCCCGACCCACGCGACCACCTCGAGCGCGACCGGCGAGCGCTCGAAGATCACCCGGCTGCGCGCCACCATGTACACCCCGGCGGTCACCATCGTCGCCGCGTGGATGAGCGCCGACACCGGCGTGGGCCCTTCCATCGCGTCCGGCAGCCACGTGTGCAGGGGCAGCTGCGCCGACTTGCCGCAGGCGCCCATGAAGAGGAGCAGCGCGATGCCGGTCGCCGTCGACGGCTCGAGCCCGGCGACGGCCTTGAACGCGCCGTCGTAGTCGAGGGTCCCGACCGCGGTCCACAGCCACATGATGCCCAGGCCGAAGCCGAAGTCGCCGACGCGGTTGACGATGAACGCCTTCTTCCCCGCCTGCGCCGCCGCCGGTCGCGTGTACCAGAAGCCGATCAGGAGGTAGGAGCAGAGGCCGACCGCCTCCCAGAAGACGTAGAGCAGGAGGAAGTTGCCGGCGAGCACCAGCATCGTCATCGAGAACACGAAGAGATTCAGGTACGCGAAGTAGCGCGGGTATCCCGGGTCGTCGTGCATGTAGCCGACCGAGTAGAGATGGATCAGCGCGCCCACGCCGGTGACGACCAGCAGCATGACGCCGGTGAGCGGGTCGACGTACGCGGTCACCGACGTCTCGAAGTCGCCCGCCACGATCCAGGTGAAGAGCGTGGCGGTGAGCGTCTCGCCGGACGCGACGCGCGCGAACAGCATGCACGAGGCGATGAACGAGCCGGCCAGCGCCGGCACCGCGACCCAGTGCGCGCGCCGGCCGATGACGTTGCCGAAAAAAATGTTG
The DNA here is from genome assembly GCA_035635995.1 of Binatia bacterium. GTDB lineage: Bacteria > Methylomirabilota > Methylomirabilia > Rokubacteriales > CSP1-6 > AR31. The sequence goes on from DASPZZ010000355.1 coordinate 20,837, forward strand.
AGCAGCGCGCCGACGAGGGGGAAGAGGGGGATCAGCCAGAGGGTGGTCGACACCGGGTCATGCTAGCGAGCGGCGACCGGGGGTGTCAAGGTCGCCACCGGGGTGTCAGGTCGCCACCGGGGTCAAGGAACAGTGGTCGGCCGCCGTCAGCTCCGCGGCGAGTACATCATCACCGCGACACCGGCGAGGCACAGCAGGCCGCCCACCACGTCGAACCGATCGGGGATCTCGCGGGCGACGATCCCGCCCCAGAGCAACGAGAGGACGACGAACACACCTCCGTACGCCGCGTACACGCGGCCGAACGGCGCGGGCTGGAGCGTCGGGACGACGCCGTAGACGAACAGGACCGCGCCGCCGAGGGCGCCCAGCAGCGCGCTCCGCCCCTCGCGGAGCCACAGCCACACCAGATATCCGCCGCCGATCTCGCACAGTCCGGCCAGCGCGAACAGCGCGAGCGACGTGAGCACGAGCGTTGGGCTCATGGCCCGATCGCCTCCCCGGTTTCGTGGTCGTTCGGCATGGTATCATCCGCTTCGTGCCCAAGCGGTCCCGCGCGAAAGCCTGGGTGCTCCTGCTCCTGCTCCTGCTCCTGGCCGTCGTCGGCTCCGTGTCGTACCTCGGCTGGCGCCAGACGGTTCCGGGCGTGCAATCTCTGACGACGCCGCCGCGATTCATCGGGCAGAAGACGCCGTTCACGGTCGCCGTCGAGGCCCGCCGCGGCAACGTGGCGCGGGTCGAGATCCGCGTCGAGCAGTCCGGCAAGTCGACGCCGGTGGCCGCGAAGGAAGGCGCCCTCGGCGGGCGCCTGGAGCTCCCGGTCGTGGTCGACAGCGCCACGCTCGGCCTCCGGGAGGGCGGCGCGACCGTCGAGGTGTGGGCGCGCGACGACTTCTGGCGGCCGATCCGGCGCGCCGACCGCGCGATCGCCACCTACCCGGTCACCATCGACCTCACGCCGCCGAAGGTCGAGCTGCTCGCCGCCACCCACTACCTCTCACCCGGCGGGAGCGGGCTCGTGGCGTTCCGGGTCGCGGGCGCGGCGCGGACCGATGTCTCCGCGGGCTCGTTGACGTTCCCGTCGTTCGGCTACGGCCCGGCGGACCGCGGCGCGCGCGTCGCGCTGATCGCCCTGCCCTGGGACTTCGATCCCGCGACGCCGATGGTGATCCGCGCCGTCGACGAGGCCGGCAACGCCGCGTCGCGCGGGATTCCAGCGGAGATTCGCCCCCGCAAGTTCCCGCGCGACACGATCGAGATCAAGGACGCCTTCCTGCAGGCCAAGGTTCCCGAGCTCCTGCCGCAGCGACCAGCCACCGGGTCGCTGATCGATGGGTTCCTGGTCATCAACCGTGACTTGCGCCGGCAGGCCGAGGAGGTCAAGCGGAAGATCGGCGCCACCACCGCCGACAAGCCGCTCTGGCATGGGCCGTTCGTGCAGGCGCGCAACACGAAGGTGTTCGCGAACTTCGCCGAGACGCGCACGTACGTCTACGGCGGGCGCGAGGTCGATCGTCAGATTCATTTCGGCTACGATCTCGCGTCGACCCGACAGTCGCCCGTGCCCGCCTCCAACAAGGGCGTCGTCGTCTTCGCCGAGCCCCTCACGATCTACGGCAACACGGTGGTCATCGACCACGGCCTGGGCCTCCAGACGCTCTACGCCCATCTATCGAGCACGGCGGTGAAGGTGGGGGACGCCGTCGAGAAGGGCCAGGAAATCGCGCGCACGGGCTCGACCGGCCTCGCGATCGGCGACCATCTCCACTACGAGGTACTGGTCAACGGCGTGTCGGTCACGCCGCTGGAGTGGTGGGACGCGAAGTGGATCCGCGACCACATCGGCAAGCCGCTGAAGGAAGCGGCCCTGCCCGAGATCAGCGGCGCCGAAGCGCGCGACGACGACGCGCCCTCGCGCCCGGCGGCGCCTCGGGCCTCGCGTCGCCGGCGCTAGTCGCGTCCGCTAGTCAGGCCCGCCTCCCTCGCCTTCGGCCGCGAGCCCCGAGAAAGCCCATTTGAGCGCCGGCTTTGCCGGCGCCACGACCATTCAGCCGACGCCCACCGAAGCCGGTGGGGGGCTATCGGGGGGAGCAGCGTCGCTCCCCCCGATCTCCAACTAAAAACTCCCGAACTGCTGGTAGGCCGCCAGCGGCGTCGTCCCGCGCCGCACCGCGGATCGAACCCGGTTCTCGGTTCCCACGAGCTTCTCGCAGCGCCCGAGCACCTCGTGGGCGGCGCGCCGCGGGATGACCACGACCCCGTCGAGATCGCCCACCACGAGATCCCCGAGGCTCACCCGCACGCCGCCGATCGTCACCGGCTGGCCCCAGTCGGCCACCCGCCAGCGCGGCACCGAGTCCTGAGGCGTCCGGTAGCGCACGAAGGTCGGAAACGCCATGCGCACGATCGCCGCCGTGTCGCGCGTCGCGCCGTCGATCACGGCGCCGCGCACCTTGCGGGCGCGGAACCACGCCGCGCTGAGCTCGCCGAAGTGCGCCGCGACGTTGTCGTGAGCGGCAAGCACCAGGACCGACTCGGCCGGCACCGCGCCCAGCATCCCCAGAAAGCGTCGCAGGGTCTGATCGCGCTCGCGGGGTGACCCGCTATGCGGCCGCCCGCGCGCCGTGAACGCGTAGCCAGCCGTCCGCATGCCGGCGGCGAGCGGCTGGATCGCCGAGGGCAGCGTCTGGCGCCGGAGCCCCATCTCGTCCATGACGTCCGTGATCGCCGCGGTGTAGATCCGGGCGAAACGGCGCGGAAGGTTGTCGCTCGGGCTCATCGAGTGTCTCCTCCGTCCGGACAGCGGGTGGTCAGGATGGTCGGCGCGCGAGAATGCCGCTCACGAGCGCGCGGGGCGGCACGAAGTCGCCGAGGACACCGAGCAGGAGGTCGAGCAGGCGCGGGCGACGCGCGAGGAGCCGCGCCGCCAGGTTGGCGAGCCGACGGTGGGTGATCAGAATCTGGATGACGTGCGTCACGCGCTCCTTGTCACGCGACGCCAGGCGTCGGGCGCGGTCGTACTCGGCGAGCGCCCGTGCCGACACGTCGCCCCGGCCGAGCGCGTGCACGGCGGTCTCCGCGGCCAGCTCGGCGCTGCGAAGGCCGTTGAAGATCCCCTCGCCGGTGAACGGGTCGAAGAAGCCGGTGGCGTCGCCCACCAGCAGCACGCCGCCGGTACTTGGCGCGTCGACCCGATACGCGAGGGGCCCCATCGCCCGAACCGGAGCGACTCGGCGGCCGCCGGCGATCCGCCGGGCCAGGTGCGGGAGATGCTTCACGCGCGCGTCGAAGAAGGAGTCGAGGCGCCCGCTCCACGGCGCGGCGTGGGCCAGCGGCACGACGACGCTGAGATTCGCGCGACCGGGCGCGACGGGGTTGAGGATCGCGTAGTCCGGCGGATCGACGAAGATCTCGCCGAAGCGTCCCAGGTCGCTCACGTCCTCGACGTACGTGACCATCGCCATCCGCTGGAGGCGATGGGGCCGCCGGAGGCCCAGCCGCTGGGCGACGACCGAGGCGCGGCCGTCGGCGGCGATCGTGAGCGGCGCCCTGAGCGTCAGCCGGCGGGCGTCGCCGTCGATCGCCTCGACACCGAGCACCCGGTCGCCCGAGACGATCACGTCGGTGACACGCACCTGCTCGCCGAAGTCGACGGGCAGCGAGCGGACGCGGTCCACGAGGATCGCGTCGAGCGCCTCACGCGGAATCGCCATCGCGTGCTCTCGATAGGGGCGCCAGGCCCCGATCGTCCGGTAGGTCCCGACGAGCGTCGTGCCGTCGGGCGCGGTGATCCGCATGCCGCTCAGCGAGGTCGCGACGGCGTCGACGGCCTTGAGCGCGCCGAGCCGGTCCAGCAGCCGCGGCGCCTCGGGGCTCAAATACTCGCCGCAGATCTTCGGCCGTGGAAATCGCGCGCGATCGACGAGGCGCACCGAGAGGCCGTGCTCGGCGAGAAGGATGGCCGTGGCCGCCCCCGCGGGCCCGGCGCCGACGACGATGACGTCGGCCGTCACGACAGAACCGCCAGCAGGCGCCCCAGGACGGGATACTCGTGGATCGTCAACCGCCGCGCGCCCGCCTGCGCGGCGAGCGCGCGCAGCTCGTCTCTCGAGTACGAGCGTCGCACGGAGAGCGGGCCGTCGTGACGCGAGATCGGATGGCACCGGAAGAGACGGGTCGCGAGCCAGACGAGGCCGAGCGAGAGGCGGCGCCGCAGGAGATCGTTCACGACCACGGCGATCCGGGCGGCCGCCGCCATCTCGCGGAGGCCCGCCACGGCTTGTGCGGGCTCGAGGTGATGGAGCGTGAGGCCGCTCGTGACGATGTCGACGGCCCGCTCGCGGCAGGGCAGCGCGGCCGCGTCGCCGCGGACCAGCAGGACCTCCGGGTACGCCGCCGCAACCTCGCGCGCGAGCGCCAGGGCCGTCGGGTCGCGCTCGACGACCACGACGCGGATGGCCCGACCGCTCCGGCGCGCCCACTGGACGACGCGCGCCGCGAAGGCCCCCGCGCCGCCGCCGACGTCCACGACGCGGAGCGCGCGGTCGCGCGGAACACCGGCGGCCAGGCGACGGATCTCGCGCAGCGTCAGGGCATAGCCACCGAACCAGGTGTTCAGGCGGTCGACGTCGGCGAGCGAGGCCGCGAGCTCCGCCGCGCCGACGGCGCCGTCGAGCACCTCGCGCGCGCCCTCGGCGCGTTTCATTGTAGCGGGGGCCTCGAGGCCGGCTTTGACCGAGGGTGGCCTGAGACAGACACTCGGGGCTCCGCACGCCCGTTCTTACCGCCGCCCGCGCGCGACACGCCCGTCCAGCCGTAGCCGTCGGAGCTTTGTTCCACCGGGTTTCCCGGCGCCGACACTACCATCGCAGCAGCGCGCCTTCGGCGGCGAAGCCGGGGCCGAGGGCGATCATCACGCCCCAGTCGCCGGAGACTGGGGCTTCGTCGCGGAGTGTCTCGTCCAGCACGAACAGGATCGTGGCCGACGACATGTTGCCGTAGCGCCGAAGCACCGAGCGCGAGTGGCCGACCTGCTCCTCGCTGAGATCGAGCAGCGTTCGCGCACGGTCGATCACCCGCCGTCCCGCGGAGTGCAGGATCCAGTGCCGGATGTCCTCGCGCTTGAGCCCCTGCGCCGCCATCAGGATCGCCGCCATCTCGCCCATCATGACCGCGCCGATGCGGCGCACGTCCTTGGAGAGGATGACGCGCGGCCGCCCGCCCGGATACTCGAACCCCATCGCGTCGAGGTGCTCGGAGCGGAAGAGCGTGCGCTGAGCGACGATGGACGGCCCCGGGCCGGCGGCCGCGAGCGCGAGGGCTCCGGCGCCGTCGGCGAAGATCGCGTGCGCCACCGCGCTCTCGAGCCGGTCGTCCAGGAAGTAGGCGGCCGAGCAGATCTCGACCGCGACGACGAGCGCTCGACGTCCGGGGAACGCCGTGACATAGCTCGACGCCTGCTGGAGCGCCACCATCGCCGACGCGCAGCCGGTATCGCCGACGTGAACCCGCTGGATGTCGGAGCGACAGCCGAGCCGCTTGATGAGGCGGGCGTCGAGACTCGGCGTCAGACGCCCGGTGCACGTCGTGGTCGCGATGAAGTCCACGTCGACCGCGTCCCAGCCGGCCCCGCCGAGCGCGCGCCGCGCCGCCGACTCGCCGAGCTCGAGCGCGCCCTCGCGGAACCGGTCACTCAGCTCGTCGACCGACTCGTTCGGCCGGAAGGTCGCCGGATCGATCCACAGATGGCGACCGTCGATGTCGCTCCGCCGAAAGAATCCGCGCCGCTCCTCGTCGAGGTAGCCCGCGAGCGCGAGCAGCTGTGCCTGCGTGAACCGGTGGGGCGGCGTCGCGGTGGCGACGGCCGCGATCCTCGGGAACGGCATTCACTTCCTCCTGTCGCGGCGCGGGGGAGTAAGATGTGATCACTTCGAGCATACTGCGGGGGTCCAGCGCATGCCACTGTTCAGCTTCGAGGGTAAGAGCCCGAAGATCCACCCCACCGCGTTCATCGCGCCGACCGCCGTGATCGTCGGCGACGTGACCATCGAGGAGCGCGCCTCCGTTTGGTACAACGCCGTGCTCCGCGGCGACTTCAACCCGATCGTCGTCCGCCGCGGCGCCAACGTGCAGGACTGCGCGGTCGTGCACGTCACCCCGCGCGGCGGGACCGAGATCGGCGCCGGCTCCACGGTCGGCCACAACTGCACGATCCACGCGGCATCGCTCGGCGAGGAATGCCTGATCGGCAACGGCGCGACGGTGCTCGACGGCGCGCGCATCGGCGCCCGGGCGATGGTGGCGGCCGGCGCGCTGGTGACGCCCGAGACCGAGATTCCCGAGGGCACGCTCGCCCTCGGCGCGCCGGCCAAGGTGCGCGGGCCGCTCGCCGGCACGCCGGCGGAGCGCTGGGTGCGCGCCAACCCCGAGGGCTACCAGGCGCTCGCCCAGCGCCACAAGGCCTCGGTCCAGCCCTGCTGACGCCGTGGCGCCGAAGCGGCTCGCGTTTTTCGTCTTCCCGCGCCTGACGCTCCTGGACCTCATCGGCGCCTACGACGCCCTGCGGCGCATCGCCACGATGGCCATCGACTCGACCGTCACCCACCGGATCATCGGTACCGAGGCCGAGATCGCGGACGAGTCCGGACTCACGCTGAAGCCCGACTCGGTGTACGAGGACCTCGCGTCGTTCGATCTCCTCTACGTGGCCGGTGGCCTCGGCACGGTCACGCTGATGGACAACCGCCGCGCCATCGATTACTTGATGACGTGGGGAAACGAGCGGCCGCTGGCGTCGGTCTGCTCCGGCGCGCTGCTCCTCGGCCGCGCGGGCTATCTCCGGGACAAGCGCGCGACGACCCATCATCTGGCGGTGGATCTGCTTCGTCCGCTCTGCCGTGAGGTGGTGACGAATCGGCGCGTCGTGGACGAGGGGCGTGTGGTGACGGCCGGCGGCGTCTCGTCGTCGCTCGACCTCGGACTCTACCTCGTCGAGAAATACTGGGGCGCCGACGCGCGGGTGCGGATCGCCGCTCAGATGGAGTACCGCGGCTACTCGCCGGCCTGAGCTCGCCCGATCGGAGATTCCGTGGTGCGCGCCGCAGGCCGTCCTGGGGCTGGGGCCCCACCGGCCGCGGCGCGACTATGATCCAAGGAGAGCGTCGTGGCGATCGACCTTGCCGAGCTGACGGAGCTTCAACGGGCGTACCTGCCCGGGCTGATCGGAATGCGCTACACCGAGGCCTCGAAGGATCGTCTCGTCGCGGAGCTGACGATCCGGGACGACCTGCGAACGGTCGGCGGCGCGCTCCACGGGGGCACGATCATGGCGTTCGCCGACACGGTCGGGGCGACCGCGACGTTCCTCAACCTCCCGCCCGGCGCCTCGACCACGACGCTCGAGTCCAAGACCAATTTCTTCGCCGCCGGGCGCGACGGCGTGGTGCGCGCGGAGGCGACGCCGCTCCACCGCGGCCGGACCACCATGGTGTGGCAGACGCGCGTGACGGACGCCTCGGGACGCCTGCTCGCGCAGACGATCCAGACCCAGATGGTGCTCGCCGGCCCCTGACCCGCGATGGGCGCGCCGCCTGTTGACAGGCGCGCCTGACCCCTGGTAGCGTCCGCCGCGTCGGGCTGATGCCCGGCATCCGATCTTCGAAGGTGGTTCGACGTCCTGTCCTGACCTGTCCTGTCAAGCGTCCCACAGTCACGGGAGGGTGTCCGATGGCGACAGGAGCTCGACGTCTCGGCCGGCCGTTCAGCGCCGTTGTCCTCGTACTTCTCGCCGGCACGCTGGTCACGGCCACGGAAACCGCGGTCCAGGCCGGGGAGACCCCGCGCCGCGGCGGCGTTCTGCTGGCGGCCATCGGCGCCGACGCGCCGAGTCTCGACTCGCACCAGGCGCAAACCTTCGGCCTCTGGTGGTCGCGGAACGTCGTGCACTGGGCCAAGGTGAAAAACTGGGTGGCTCCGCCCAGTCACTTCACCAACCAGAAGCTCCAGGACGTCTGGCTAGCGGAGGATTGATATGCGACGCCATCGGACGCTCGTCACCGGCCTCGCGCTCGCGGTCCTGATCGGTTCCCAGGTCGTGGCGGTGCCGGCCGCGGTCCAGGCGGCGGAGGTGCCGCGCCGCGGCGGCGTCCTGCTCGCGGCCATCGCGGCCGACGCGCCGAGTCTGGATCCGCACCAGGAGCAGACCTTCGCCACCATCGAGCTGGTGGCGCCGCTCTACAGCACGCTGATCCAGATCGACCCGCTCAGCTACCCGAACATCATCGGCGACGCCGCCAGCGAGTGGAAGATCGCGGCCGACGGGCTCACCTATACGTTCAAGCTCCGGCAGGGGATCCGATTCCACGACGGCTCGCCCCTGACGGCCGCGGACGTCAAGGCCACCTACGACAAGATCGTCTTCCCGCCGCCGGGGGTCCGGAGCATCCGGAAGAACGCCTACGGCGCGATCGCGAGCGTCGAGGCCCCGGATCCGGCGACCGTCGTGTTCAAGCTCAAGTTCGCGTCCGCCTCGCTGCTCGGGAACCTGGCCTCGCCGTGGAACGTCATCTATCCCAAGAAGTACCTGGACCGCGACCCGAACTACTTCAAGGCGAATGTCGTCGGCTCGGGGCCGTTCAAGCTCAAGAGCTACACGCGCGGCTCGACGTTCGAGGGCGAGCGGAACCCCGACTACTTCGTCAAGGACCGTCCGTACCTCGACGGCTACAAGTTCTTCGTCAGCACGGAAACGTCCGTGCGGGCGGCGGCGCTTCGCTCCGGGCGCGCCTGGATCGAGTTTCGCACCATGCCCCTGGCGGAGGTGGAGGCGATCCGGAAGACGCTCGGGGACAAGGTCGTCGTACAGGACACACCCGCGACCGGTCTGTTCGGAATCGCGATGAACCAGACCGCGAAGCCGTTCACCGACGTTCGCGTCCGCAAGGCCCTCACGCTGGGCCTCGATCGGTACACGGCGAGCCGGGTGCTCTACCCGCTCGCGAGTCTGAAGGACGTCGGGGCACTGATGCGTCCGGCCACGGAATTTGCGATGTCGGAGTCCGAGCTTCAGAAGCTTCCGGGGTTCGGAAGGGACGCGGAGAAGAACCGGGCCGAGGCCAGGCGCCTCCTGGCCGAGGCGGGCTATCCGAACGGTTTCAAGGTCGTCTTGAAGAACCGTAACGTGAGGATCCCGTACATCGACTTCGGCGTGTTCGTGATCCAGGAGTGGCGCAAGATCGGGATCGAGGCCGAGCACCGGCCGCTCGAGACCGCGGCCTGGTTCGCGGACGGGCGGGACACGGGGAGCTTCGAGGTCATCGTCAACGGCGTATTCAACTACATGGACGACCCCGACCTGTTCCTCGAGCGGTACACCACGGGGGACACCAACAACTGGGGTCGCTTCTCGGATCCCCGGATCGACGACCTCTTCGCGCGCCAGACGCGAGCCCTCGACCCGGCCGAGCGAAAGCGGCTCGTCAACGAGCTCGAGAAGGTCGTTCTCGAGAACGCGTACCACATCCCAGGTCTCTGGTGGGCGCGGAGCGTGGTGCATTGGGCCAAGGTGAAGAACTACGTCGCGCCGCCAAATCACTACTCGAATCAGAAACTCCAAGACGTCTGGCTCGCGGAGGACTGACACCCGACGGCGCCCTCGGGGCGGCGACTCGGCACCTGACAGCCTCCCTGACAGGAGGCGCGAGTTGACAAGTGCCCTCCGCTCTTGGTAGCGTCCGCCGCTAAATCGCTAACCCTTCGCGCCCGAGGGAGCACGTCTTGGGGAGGTGCTGGATGGCGGCAGATGTCCACTGTCACCGAACGCTGTGTACCGTCGTTGCGCTCGCGGTCCTGGTCGGTCTGGCGAGTCCCGCTGCCGTCCGGGCCGCGGACACCCCTCGCCGCGGCGGAATACTGCTCGCCGCCATCGGGGCCGACGCGCCGAGCCTCGACCCTCACCAGGAGAGCACCTTCGCCACCCTCCAGATGGTGGCACCGCTCTACAGCACGCTGATCCAGATCGACCCGCTCAGCTACCCGAAGATCATCGGCGACGCGGCTAGCGAGTGGAAGATCGCGCCCGACGGTCTGATGTACACGTTCAAGATCCGTCAGGGAATCAAGTTCCACGACGGCTCGTCCCTGACGGCGGTCGACGTCAAGGCCACCTACGACAAGCTCGTCTTCCCGCCCGAAGGGGTCCGCAGCGTCCGGAAGAACGCCTACGCGCCGATCACGAGCATCGAGACCCCGGACCCGAACACGGTCGTGTTCAAGCTCAAGTACGCGTCGGCCTCGCTGCTGGACAACCTGGCCTCACCGTGGAACGTCATCTACCCCAAGAAGTACCTGGACAAGGACCCCAACTATTTCAAGACGAACGCCGTGGGCTCGGGGCCGTTCAAGTTCAAGAGCTACACGCGCGGCTCGACTTTCGAGGGCGAGCGCAATCCGGACTACTTCGTCAAGAACCGGCCGTACCTGAACGGCTACAAGTTCTTCATCAGCACGGAGACCTCCGTCCGCGCCGCGGCCGTCCGATCGGGGCGCGCCTACATCGAGTTCCGCGACCTGCCGAACGCCGATGTGGACGCGATCAAGAAGCAGCTCGGCGACAAGGTAGTCGTTCAGCAGACGCCCATGACCGGCCAGTGGGGTATCGCCATCAACAACACCGTGAAGCCCTTCACCGATGTGCGCGTCCGGAAGGCCCTCACGCTCAGCCTCGATCGCTACACTGCTGGCAAGGTTCTGTTCCCACTCACCGGCCTGCGGGATGTAGGGGCGCTGATGCGTCCGGCTACGGAGTGGGGGCTGCCCGAGTCCGAGCTCCAGAAGCTGCCCGGATTCGGGAGGGACACGGAGAAGAACCGGGCCGAGGCCAGGCGACTCCTGGCCGAGGCAGGCTATCCCAACGGCTTCAAACTCGTCCTGAAAAACCGCAACGTGAAGCTCCCGTACCAGGACTTCGCGGTCTTCGTGATCCAGGAGTGGCGGAAGATCGGGCTCGAGGTCGAGCACCGGCCGCTCGAGACCGCGGCCTGGTTCGCGGACGGACGGGACACCGGGAGCTTCGAGCTGATCATCGGCCCGACCGTCGAGGCCAGTGACGATCCCGATCTGTTCCTGCGGCGCGCCACCACGGGGGACACGGAGAACTGGGGCCGGTACAGCGATCCCGGTATCGACGACCTGTTCTCGCGGCAGTCGCGGACGCTTGACGTCGCCGAGCGGAGAAAGCTGGTGCACCAGCTCCAGAAGGTCGTTCTCGAGAACGTGTACTACATGCCGGGCCTCTGGTGGTCCCGGAACGTCGTTCACTGGGCCAAGGTGAAGAACTACGTGGCCCCGCCCAATCACTACGCCAACCAGAAGCTCCAGGACGTCTGGCTGGCGGAGGACTGAGCCGGGTCGAGGTAGCGCGAAATGGCGACGTACATCGCGAAGCGGCTGCTCCTGATCGTCCCGACGCTCCTCGGCGCCGCCGCCCTGGTGTTCGTGATCATGCGGGTCATCCCCGGGGACGTGGCCCTGCTGATCTTCGGCGGGGACGCGGGCGGCCACATCGATCCCAAGCAGCTCGCCGCCATGCGCCATCGGCTCGGCCTGGATCAACCCCTGTGGGTGCAGTTCGGCACGTGGCTCTGGGGGGTGCTCCGCTTCGACTTCGGTACCTCGCTCTGGACGGGACGTCCCGTCATCGAGGAGCTGCTCATCCGCCTGCCGCTCTCCCTCGAGCTGGCGCTCGCGGCGACGGCGGTGTCGGTGATCATCGCGATCCCCTTCGGCATGCTCGCGGCCGTCCGCCAGGACACCTGGGTGGACTATGTCGTGCGCGTGGTCAGCATCGGCGGCCTGGCCATCCCGTCGTTCTGGGTGGGAATCCTCTGCATCCTGATGCTCGTGATCTTCTTCGGCTGGGGACCGCCGCTCGAGTTCACGCCGCCCTGGGTCGATCCCTGGGCGAACTTCCAGATGATGGTCTGGCCGGTGATCACCGTGGGCTATCGGTACGCCGCCGTGACCACGCGCATGACACGCTCCACAGTGCTCGAGGTGCTGCGGGAAGACTACATCCGCACCGCCTGGGCGAAAGGCCTGCGGGAGCGGGCCGTCGTCATCCGGCATGCGCTGAAGAACGCGATGCTCCCGGTGATCACGCTGATCGGGACGGAGTTCGCGTTCCTGATCGGCGGCCTGGTCGTGACCGAGACGGTGTTCACGCTGAACGGCGTGGGGCGATTCGTGGTCGACGCCGTCGCCCACCGGGACTACCCCGTCGTGCAGGCCCTGATCTTTCTGATCGCGTTCGGCTTCGTTGTCGTCAACCTGCTCGTCGACCTGACCTACGCGTGGTTCGATCCACGGATCCGATACCGCTGACCATGGCGACGAACCTCGACCTGGCCCACGCGACCGCGTCGGCCGCACTGTCGCCGCGGCTCACCATCGCTGAAGAGGTGGCGAAGTTCGTTCGGACGAAGCCGCTCGGCGCCGCCGGAGCCCTGATCATCCTCGGGATGATGGGCCTGGCCCTCTTCGCGGAATTGCTGGCACCTTACGACCCGTACCACGGCGACTACGGGTCGCAGTTCGCGCGGCCGAGCGCCGAGCACTGGTTCGGCACCGACGAGTTCGGGCGCGACGTGCTGAGCCGGATCATGTACGGGGCCCGCATCGCCCTGTTCGTTGGGTTCACCGCGTCGTTCATGGGTTGCACGGTCGGCGCCCTGCTGGGGGTGATCAGTGCCTACTGGGGCGGGCGGGTCGACCTCCTCCTCGAGCGGCTGATGGACATCCTGCTGGCGTTCCCGCAGCTGATCCTCGCCCTCGCCATCGCCTCGATCCTGGGGCCGGCTGTACAAAATGTGGTGATCGCCATCTCGATCCCCGTCATTCCCCGTGTCGCGCGCGTGGTGCGGTCCGCCGCCTTATCCGTGAAAGAGCACGTGTACGTCGAGGCCGTGCAAGCGCTGGGAGCCTCGCGGCGCCGCGTCATCCTGCAGCACATCATCCCGAACGTGATGGCCCCTTACATCATCATGGTGACCGCGCAGCTCGGGGCCGCGATCCTGGCCGAGGCGGCCCTGTCTTACCTGGGGCTGGGGGCGGCGGAGCCGACGCCATCGTGGGGGCTGATGCTCTCGGGCTCCGCCCCGTCGTACGCCGAGAAGGCGCCGTGGATCGCCCTGTTCCCGGGCATCGCGATCAGCCTGGGCGTGTTCGGGTTCAACCTCTTCGGCGATTCCCTCCGGGACGCGCTCGACCCGAAGCTGCGGAAGGGCTGAGAGCCGTCAGCGGCCCTCGAATCTCGGGGGACGCTTCTCCTTGAACGCCGCGACGCCCTCGGCGTGGTCGGCGGTCTGGCGCACGATCGACATGTGCGACGAGACGAGGTCGAGGTGCGTGCGCAGGTCCAGGCGGAGACTCTGGTACACGAGCCGCTTGATCATCCGGATCGGGATCTGGGGCCCGTCGGCGATCTGGCGCGCCAGCGCGTAGGTGGCCTCCTTCAGCTGCGCGTCCGGCACCACGCGCTGCACGATGCCCAGCCGGTGGGCCTCCGGCGCTTCGATGAAGTCGGCGGTCCACAGGAGCTCGAGCGCCTTGGCGGCGCCGACCAGGCGCGGCAGGAAGTACGTGTCGCCGTCGCCCGGTACCAGGCCCACGCGGACGTAGCCCGTGGAGAAGCGGGCCGACTCGGCGGCCACGCGCATGTCGCACATGACGCACATGCCCATGCCGGCGCCGACCGCGAGCCCGTTGACCATGGCGATGACCGGCTTGTCCACGGTCTCGAGCGTCTTCGGCACTCGATGGACGCCCTCCCAGAGGCTGTTCTTGCCGTCGAGCGCGTTCGGCTCGCCCTCCCGCATGCGCCCCACGTCGCCGCCCGAGCAGAACGCGCGTCCGGTGCCCGTCACGACGACGACGTTGACGCTGTCGTCGGCCTGCGCCGCGCTCAGCGCCTTCGCCCATGCGTCGATCATGTCGCGCGTGAACGCGTTCAGCTTGTCAGGCCGGTTCAGGGTGATCGTCGCGATCTTGTCCTTCACCTCGTAGAGCAGGTCACTCATGGGTCAAGCTCCTCATGGTCGTGCGAGCCGCCGGACGTCGCGGGGCTGGGGCCCCGCCGTCCGAGGCGAGCCTGGGATCATCGACGCTGCGGGTGGCCGACGGCGCTAGTCCTTGGGTAGCCCGAGGACGCGCTCGGCGAGGATGTTACGCAAGATCTCGGAGGTGCCGGCGCGGATCCCGCTCGCCCGCGCCAGCAGCTCGTAGAACTCCCACTGGCCCTCGTCCGGCGCCCACGCCGAGCCGTGGGCGATCTGCGAGTAGGGACCGATCATCTCGGTGGCGACGTGCGCCAGCTCCTGGTCGATCTGGCTCCAGAAGAGCTTCGAGGTCGAACCCTCGGGTCCGGGCGCGCCGCCGCGCAGAATGTTGGTCAAGCTCCGGTAGCCGTTGAGCTGGAGCGCCTGCTCGCCGATCCAGAGCGCGGCGAGCTTCTGCCTGACGATCGGGTCGCCGCCCCGCTTTTGCTGCCGCGCGAGGCGCACCAGGCGATGGAGCGCGTTGCGCAGCGAGATGTGCCGGATGAAGGTTAACAGATCGCGCTCGTACGCGAGCGTGGTGATGGCGACGCTCCACCCCTCGTTGAGCTTCCCGACCAGGTTCTCGGCCGGTACCCGCACGTTGTCGAAGAAGACCTCGTTGAACTCGGCCTCGCCGGTCAGCTGCCGGAGCGGCCGCACCGTGATGCCCGGCGTCTTCATGTCGACGAGCAGGAAGCTGATGCCCTTGTGCTTCGCGGCCGCCGGGTCGGTACGGACGAGCAGGAAGCACCAGTCGGCCACGTGGGCCATGCTCGTCCAGACCTTCTGGCCGTTCACGACGAAGTGGTCGCCCTCGCGCACCCCGCGCGTCTGCAGGTTCGCCAGGTCCGATCCCGCGTTTGGCTCCGAGAACCCCTGGCACCAGAGCTCGTCGGCCGTCAGGATCTTCGACAGGAACCGCGCATGCTGGGCCGCCGTCCCGTGCTTCATGAGGGTAGGGCCCAGCATCGACACGCCGCCGCGGTTGACGAGCTGCGGCGACTCGGCGCGCGCCATCTCCTGGTAGAGGATGACCATCTCGACGATCGTCGCGCCCCGGCCGCCGAACTCGCGCGGCCAGTCGAGGCCGACGTAGCCGGCCTCGCTCATCTGCTTCTGCCACGCGCGGAGCTTGCGAACCTCGTCGCGGTCGGCGCGCGAGGCGGCGAACGAGCGACCGCGCAGGTCGTGCGGCAGGTTGGCCTCGAGCCAGCCGCGGACCTCCTTGCGGAACGCCTCTTCCCGATCGGTGAAGTCGAAGTTCATGTGGAGCAGGGGGCTCCGCCCCCCTCTCGACTCCCCTGCGAACTCGCGTGGCGGTTCATTTACGTTCGCTCGCCTCGGCCGGCGGGGCCCCAGCCCCGCGACGGCCTGCGGCTTGCCCGGCCGTCACTGCATCACCACGCCGCCGTCGACGTTCAGCGCCTGGCCGGTGATGTTGCGCGCCTCGTCCGAGGCGAGGAACACGGCGGCCCAGCCGATGTCCTCGGGAGTCTGCTCCCGCTTCATCGGCGTGATGTCGCCCACGCGCTTGTCGAATACCTGGCGCGCGGTCATGCCCTTGAACGCGGGGTTCGTCTCGGCGAGGTGGGCGGCGAGCTTCTGCCAGAAGTCCGTCCAGAGGACGCCCGGACAGATCGCGTTCACGGTGATCCCATGAGGCGCCAGCTCCTTGGCGATGATGCGCGTGAGCGTGATCACGCCCATCTTGGCCACGCTGTAGGGCGGCATCGTCGTCGCCGCGATGGGCCCGGCGATCGAGGCGATGTTCACGATGCGGCCCGCCTTCCGCTCGATGAAATAGGGCGTGACCGCCTTGCACGTCAGGAAGACCGACTTCGTGTTGACCGCGAAGGTGCGGTCCCAGTCCTCCTCGGTGTTGTTCGTGAAGGGCATCCCCGGAGGCCCCGCGGCCCCCGCGTTGTTCACGAGGATGTCGATCTTGCCGAACGACTCGCGCGTGCGGTCGACCATCGTCTTGACGTCGGCGGCGCTGGTGACGTCGGCCTTCATGGCGAGGACCTTGCGGCCCAGCCCCTTGACCTCGCCGGCGACCTTCTCCGCGTTCAGCACCTGGATGTCGGGGATGGCGATATCGGCGCCTTCGCGCGCCATCGCCAGCACGATGCCACGGCCGATCCCGCTGCCTCCGCCCGTCACGACCGCGACCTTGCCGGCGAGCCGCATTGAGTCCCCCTCGATCTATAATCGGTGCCCCGGAGGGACCCATGACAGCACACCAGCTCAGAAGCCGCAACTGGTTCGGGCGCAACGACCTCGACGGCTGCGTCCATCGCTCGTGGCTCAAGACCGGGGGGTTCAGCGACGCCGTGTTGGACGGCCCTCCCGTCATCGGCATCGCCAACTCGTGGTCCGAGCTCACGAACTGCAACGCGCACCTCCGGCAGGTCGCCGACGCGGTCAAGCGCGGCGTGTGGAGCGCGGGCCCCCGGGATGCCCGAGTGGGGCGCGGCGCCCATCCCGGCGCGCCTGCT
>DASPZZ010000356.1:0-24119 GCA_035635995.1 Binatia bacterium
CAGTTCTCGAGGTATCGCGGAATCTCGTCACGGTCGCTCATGAGCCGTCGCCTCCTGATCAGCCGGCATCCTCACGGGTGACTGTAACGGCGCATGAACGATTTATCCAGGGGCACGGCGCTGGAGCCGCGGCCGTATCGAACATTGGACATTTTCAGCGGCCGCCGGCTCGTTCACGATCCGAGGCATGGGCGGCGACCCCCGTCACCTTCTCGGGCGCGCGGCGGAAGAAGCCGCGGCGCGCCTCCTCGAGCGATCCGGGCTGCGCATCGTCGCGCGGAACGTCAAGTTCCGTCAGGGTGAGATCGATCTCGTGTGCCGCGACCGCGAAGTCTGGGTCTTCGTGGAGGTGAAGTGCCGGCAAGAGCGCTGGGCCGATGGGCCCGGCGCCGCGGTATCGTGGTGGAAGCGCCGGCGGCTCGTGCGACTGGCCCAGCACTATCTCAAGTGGATGCACATCGCGGAGGCCCACTGCCGTTTCGACGTCGTCGCGGTCACCCCGCGCGGCGACGGCCGCTTCGAGATCCGCCACATTCCAGCCGCCTTCGACGCGACCGGCATAGTCTGACGCCTCGCTGACCGATTCCGTCGGCCCCTCGGGCCGGACCGTTGGCCCATCGGATTTCGGGTACAATCACGCTCCCGTGACGATTCTCTGGGACACGCACCGCAGCGCGCTCGGGTCCATCGCCCAGGCGGTCGGGCGCACGCCGCTCGTCACGCTCAACCGCGTGACCGCCGGGCTGACACCGCCGATCCACCTGAAGCTCGAGTGGTACGGCGCGACGGGCAGCCTCAAGGACCGCATCTATCTGCACATGTTCGACCGTGCCGAGGCGCGGGGCGACCTCCGTCCGGGGATGCGCGTGCTCGAGTGCTCGACCGGCAACGCCGGGATCGCCTGCGCCTTCGTCGCGGCCGTCAAGGGCTACCGCTGCACGATCGTCATGCCCGTGGGCATGAGCGAGGAGCGCAAGAAGATCATGCGCGCCTACGGTGCCGACCTCGTCTTCACGCTCGGCGGCGAGAGCGACGTCGACCTCTCGCTCCGGCGCCTCGAGGAGATCCGGGCGGGCGACCCGACGGGCTACTGGGTCCCCGGCCAGTTCGACAACGCCGACAACGTCGAGGCCCACTACAAGACGACCGGCCCCGAGATCTGGGAGCAGTGCGGCGGCATCGTCGGCGCGTTCGTCGCCTCGCAGGGCAGCGGCGGCACGCTCACGGGCGTCGGGCGCTTCCTGCGCGAGCGCGACGCGCGGGTGCGTCTCTACGCGGTCGAGCCCGACGAGTGCGCGCTCCTGGCCCGGCGCGAATGGGGGCCGCACGGCATCGAGGGCATCGGCGACGGGTTCATCCCCGAGAACCTCGACGTCGCCCTCCTCTCGGGCGTCATCACGACGACGACGGAGGAGAGCCTAGCGATGGCGCGGCGGCTGGCCGCCGAGGAAGGCATCTTCTGCGGCATCTCGACCGGCTGCAACGTGGCAGCGGCGCTCAAGCTGGCGCAGCGCCGCCCGGACCTGCCGGCGATCGTGACGATGGCGAACGACACGGGACAGCGCTACTTCACCACCGCGCTCTGCGGTGAAGACAAGCACGTGGAGGTTCCGGAACGGGAGCATCCGATGGACCCGCGCACGCGGAACCAGCTCGATCGCTACCAGCCGAAGTGGGAGATCCTGACCTGAAGCCGGCCGAGTACGACTTCATCGCGGCGCGCCGGCGGATCGAGGCCAAGGCGAAGTCGGCGGGCGAGAAGCTCACGAGCCTCGAGGACGCCGTCGCGCGCGTCAAGGACGGCGACCACCTGAGCGTCGGCGGCTGCCTCTTTTCCCGCACGCCGATGGCGCTGGTGCGCGAGGTCCTCCGCCACCGACGCCGCGCGCTCACGCTCTCGCGCAACCTCACGTGCACCGAGGGCGAGCTCCTCATGGCGGCCGGGGCGGTGACCCGCGTCGTGACGGCGTGGATGTCGATCGGGCTGCCGTGGGGCGTGTCGAAGATCCTGCGCCACTACGTCGAGTCGGGCGCGGTCGCGCTGGAGGAATGGAGCCACCTGGCACTCGGCCTCCGCTTCCGCGCCGGCGCGATGGGCGTTCCGTTCCTGCCGGCGCTGACGATGCTCGGCTCGGACCTGGTCGGGGTCGGCGGGATGAAGACGATCCAGGATCCCTACACCGGCGAGACGCTCGCGGCGGTGCCGGCGCTCTTTCCCGACGTCGCGCTCGTGCACGTCCACCGCGCCGACCGGTTCGGCAACTGCCAGATCGACGGCTACCCCCACATGGACGCCGACATCACGCGCGCGGCGACGACCGTCCTCGTGACGGCCGAGGAGATCGTCTCCGAGGAGGAGACGCGCCGGCATCCGGACCGCACGGTCATTCCCGGGTTCGTCGTCGACGCGCTCGTGCTGGCGCCGTTCGGCTCGTTCCCCCACGAGTGCTACGGCCTCTACGAGGCCGACTACGATCACTTCGCGGAATACACGGCGGCCATCGACGCGCGCGGGCCCGCGGCCGTCACCGAGTACCTCGAGCGCTACGTCTACGGGCCGCCCACGTGGAACGACTACCTGGACCTCTTCGGCGGCGACCGCCTGGCGCGGCAGGTCAAGCGCGCGACGGAGCTGACGGCACCTCTCTCGGGCCACCCTCGGTCGGAGCCGGCCTCGCGTGACCGATAAATGACCTTCAACGCCGCCGAGCTCCTGGCCGTGATCGCGGCGCGCCAGCTCCGCGACGACACGACGGTCTTCGCGGGCGTCGGCGTGCCGCTCCTGGCCGCGGCGCTCGCCAAGCGGCGCCACGCGCCGCGACTGACGATGGTCATCGAGGGAGGCATCATCGGGCCCCAGATCGCCCCGGGGCGGCTGCCGGTGTCGACCAACGAGATGCGCGCCGGGCACCGGGCGACGATGCTGCCCGGGATCACCGACGCCTTCCTCTTCGCCCAGCGCGGCTTCGTGGACGTCGGCTTCATGGGCGGCGCGCAGATCGATCAGTACGGCAACATCAACACCAGCGTGCTCGGCCCCGACTACTGGCATCCGAAAGTCCGCCTGCCCGGGACGGGTGGCGCCAACGACATCGCCTCGCTCTGTCGCGAGGTCATCATCGTCACGCCCCACGAGAAGCGGCGCTTCATCGAGCGCGTCGACTTCGTCACGAGCCCCGCCTGGCTCCGGGGCGACGGCTCGCGCCGTGCCGCCGGCCTCCTCTTCGGCGGCGTCTCGCGCGTCGTCACCACGCTCGGCATCCTCGGGTTCGACCCCGATTCCAGGCGCATGCGGATCGAGGCGATGCATCCGGGCGTCTCGGCGGACATGCTTCGCCAGAACACCGGCTTCGCCCTGCTCGAGGCCCCGAGGATCGAGGCCACCGAGCCGCCGTCGGACGAGGAGCTCGAGATGCTGCGGGCCCTCGACCCCGAGCGCCGATTCCTGGGCTGACCGATGCCGGCGTTCGGCCTGGCGCTCAAGAACTTCGTGGGACCCGGCGAGACGCCCGACATCGACGGGCTCTACGCCTACGCCGCGCGGGCCGAGGCGCTCGGCTTCGAGTCGCTCTGGGCCTGGGACCACGTGATCCTCGGCGTCGAGCCGGCCTTCCCGATCCTCGACGCCGTCGGCACGCTGACCGCGATCGCGGCGCGGACCGGCCGCATCAAGCTCGGCACCGGCGTGCTCGTGCTCCCGCTGCGGAACCCGACCGTCGCGGCGAAGGCGCTCGGCACGCTCGACGTGATCTCGAAGGGCCGCCTGATCCTCGGCGTGGCGGCCGGCTGGTACGCACGGGAATTCGACGCCGTCGGCGTGCCGTTCAAGCGGCGCGGCCGGCTCTTCGAGCGGAATCTCGAGATCCTCACACGGCTCTGGACCGAAGACCGCGTCACGCTCCAGGCCGACGAGCTCAACCTGCGCGAGGCCGTGATGCTGCCCCGCCCCGTCCAGCGACCGCGCCCGCCCATCCTGATCGGCGGCTACGTGGACGCGGTCCTCAAGCGTGTCGCCACGCACGGTGACGGGTGGCTCACGTATTTCTACACGCCGGAGAGCTATCGACGCTCGTGGGAGAAGATCGTCGGCTTCGCGCGCGAGGCGGGGCGGGATCCGAGGACGCTCACCGGCACGAACCAGCTCGCGATCTACGTCGGTCGCTCGCGAGAGGCGACCGAGGCGCCGATGCGCCGCTGGCTCGAGACCGAGTGGGACGTCGCCGCCTGGAGCGAGTCCACGATCGAGCACGCGATCCGGGGCAGCGCCGACGAGTGCGTCGAGCAGCTCCGCGCCCACGCCGAGTCGGGCGTGGACCGCATCGTCCTCATCCCCTACCGCTACGACCCCGACCAAGTCGAGCAAATCGCCCAGGAAATCCTTCCCCGCCTCGCCCAGACCACCGCCGATGGCTCAGGCCGGTCCCGCGACTAATGTCCTACCGTCGAAGTCCCGTCCACGCTCACGCAGCGCCGGCAGCGACGGGCGGGTGCGGGGCGGGCGCGTGCGGCGCGGTAGGGGTCGACTGGACCCGTTCCCGAAAACCGGCGTCGGGCGCCACGCGCCCGGATGGAGCCCAGCCGCCCCGGAGCAGCGCACGCGTGCCGCGTGGTCCAATCGACCCCTACCGCGCCGCACGCGCCCGCCGCGCACCCGCCCGTCGCCGCCGCCACCAAGCGATCGCCGCTATGAGCCCGCCGAAGGAACGCTAGATGGCCGACCGGCGCGAGACGTTCGAGCGCGTGCTGGCGCCCGAGCCCGGGCGGACGGCGCTCGTGGTCGTGGACATGCAGCGCGGCTTCCTCGACCCAGGCGAGGCGATGGAGGTCGCGCCGGCCCGGGAGATCGTGCCCGCGATCCGGAGCCTCCTGGACCTCTTCCGGGCCAAGCATCTTCCGGTGGTGTTCACCGAGTTCGTGTACTCCGAGAGTGCGCCGGTCCTCATCGGACGCCTCCACCCCGAGCACCAGCCAGCACCACCGGGAGCACCCCGCGGCTTCGGACTGCCCTCCTCCGCGTGCCTGGAGGGAACCGCGAGCGCCGACACCGTGCCCGACCTGGCGCCGCGGGCGGGCGAGCTGGTCGTCCGCAAGCGCGGCTACGACGCGTTCGCCGGCACGCCGCTCGACGGCGCGCTGCGGGCGCGGAGCGTGACTTCGCTCGTGGTCACCGGTACGATGACGGACATCTGCGTGCTGGCGACGGTGATCGGCGCGCTCCACCGGGAGTACCGGGTGACCGTGGTCGAGGACGGCGTGGCGACACTTTGGCCCGAGATCCAACGGGCGACCCTCGACATCATCGGGCGCGCCTACGGCCGCGTCGTGACCGGCAAGGAAGTCGCCGACCAGATCTCGGCCGAGGCGCGGCTATGATGAGGAGGGCGCGATGAGTCAACCGCTACGCTTCTCGGGCGTGATGCCCGCCAACGTGCTTCCCTTCACCTCGGACCTCGCGATCGACGAGCCCGCGTACCGGCGGCACCTCCGCTGGCTCGCCGACACGCGGGGCGTCACCGGCATCGTCGCCAACGGGCACGCCTCGGAGGTCTCCTCGCTCAACCGCGAGGAGCGCAAACGCTCGCTGGCGATCGCGCTGGACGAGGTCGGTGGAGCATGCCCGGTCATCGCCGGCGTCTATTCCGACGGCACGGAGGAGGCGGTGGACCTCGCCCGCGACGCTCGGGCGGCGGGCGCGGCGGGCGTGCTGGTTTTCCCGCCGACCCTCTTCATGTGGGGCGCCCAGCTCAAGCCGGACATGGTGCGGCGGCACTTCGCCGAGATCGCGGCCCGCGCCGATCTTCCGATCGTCGTGTTCGAATATCCGCCCGCCTCGGGAATCGGTTACTCACCGGAGATCCTCGCGCGGCTCGCCGAGATCCCCCAGGTCGTGGCCGTGAAGGACTGGTCGAACGAGATCGTCGCCTTCGAGGCGAATCTCCGGGCGCTGCGCGCGACCCGTCGCCCGGTGGCGATGCTCTCGGCCTTCACGATGTCGCTGATGGCGACCTTCCTGCTCGGCGCCGACGGCGCGATCTCCGGAATGGGCAGCGTCACCGCCGACCTGCAGGCCGAGCTGTTCGAGGCGTGCGGCAAGGGCGACCTGGACGGCGCCCGGCGGATCAACGACCGTCTGGCGCCGCTGGTGTCCGTCTTCTACGCGCCCCCCTTCGTGGACATGCACAACCGGATGAAGGAGGCGCTCGTCCTGCTCGGGCGGATCCCGGCCGCCCACGTCCGGCCCCCGCTGACGCCCATCGGCGACGCGGAGCGGGAGGCGATCCGCCGGGGGCTCGCCGCATCGGGCCTCGTCGCGGAGCGGCGCTAGAGGCTCTCCAAACCCCTGAGAGGAGCGAGGCGACCATGGATCTGGGAATCAAGGGCAAGAACGCGATCGTCTGCGCCGCCAGCAAAGGGCTCGGCAGAGGCTGCGCCATGTCCCTGGCCCGCGAGGGCGTGCACATCACGATGAACGCGCGCACGAAGGATGCGCTCGAAGCCGCCGCGAAGGAGATCCGCGACGCCACCGGCGTGCGCGTGACGACCGTCGCCGGCGACATCACGACCGACGCGGTGCGGGCCGCGCTGCTCCAGGCGTGCCCGGCGCCCGACATCCTGGTGAACAACGCGGGCGGGCCGCCGCCCGGCGACTTCCGCGAGTGGGACCGCGAGGTGTGGCTGCGGGCGCTCGACGCCAACATGCTCACGCCCATCTTCTTGATCAAGGCCACCGTGGACGGCATGATCGCTCGGCGCTTCGGCCGCATCGTCAACATCACCTCGGTCTCGGTGAAGTCGCCCATCGAGAGCCTCGGCCTGTCCAACGGCGCCCGCGCCGGCCTCACGGGCTTCATCGCCGGCCTGTCCAGGAAGACGGTCGCCCACAACGTCACGATCAACAACATCTTGCCCGGCCCCTTCGACACCGACCGGCTGCGCTCCAACATCGCGGCCCAGGCCAAGGCCAGCGGCAAGCCGGTGGAGCAGGTCGCCCGGGAGCGCCAGGCCCAGAACCCGGCGGGACGTTTCGGCACCGCGGCCGAGTTCGGGGAAGTGTGCGCGTTCGTCTGCAGCGCCCAGGCCGGCTACATCACCGGGCAGAACTTCGTCCTCGACGGTGGGGCGTATCCGGGCACGCTCTAAAGGTGAACCCTTGCACGGTTTGACCGGTTAGTGTAAGTAGGAGCAACTCTTCTACTGGTTACCCCGCTGCTCACGCTGTAGGCGCTCGCCCGCGGCGCGCGGCCCAAGGAGGACCATCCGATGGCAGAACGCTGGCAGGACGAAGCCTGGGCGACGAACATGTGGTGGAGCGGGAAGACGACGCGACGCAAGTTCCTCGCGCTCTCGTCGACGGCGGCCGGCGCCCTCGGCGCGACCGTGCTCGTTCCAGCGCCGTGGCGGGAGGCGTTCGGGCAGGCCAAGCCGTACAAAGTGGGGGTTCTCCAGCCGCTCTCCGGCACGGGTGCCGCCGGCGGCAAGACCGCGCTGGTCGGCACCCAGATGGCCGTCGAGCGGATCAACCACTCGGGCGGCGTCAACGGCCGACCCATCGAGCTGGTGATCGCCGACTACGAGTCGAAGCCCGACGTGGGGCGCCGCAAGGCCGAGAAGCTCGTGCTCGAGGACAAGGTCGACGTCGCCGAGGGGGGGTACCTCTCGAACGTCTGCCTGGCCTGCATGCCGGTCTTCGAGGAGCACCGGACCGTCTGGATGATCGGCGTCTGCCTGGACACGACGATCACCACGACGAAGTGCAGCCGCTTCGTCTTCCGGCCCTTCGACTACGCTCCGGCCCAGGCGGTCGCGATCTCCCCCTATCTGGTGAAGAAGATGGGGAAGAAGTGGCACATCGCGTTCCTCGACTACGCGTGGGGCCAGTCCACGCGCGACGCGTACATCGATGAGATCAAGAAGAACGGCGGCGAGGTCGTCGGCACCACGGGTGTCCCGCTGGGCACCGCCGATATGGCGCCGTTCGTCTCGAAGATCAGCGGGAATTTCGACGGTCTCTTCGGCATCTTCTTCGGCGCGAACGCCGTCAACTTCACCAGCGCGATCTACGACCTCGGGCTCACCAAGAAGTACAAGTACGCGGGCGACGGCGCCATCGCCGAGTCCACGCACCTGCCCGCCCTGGGTCAGAAGATCGAGGGCTTCGTCGGCATCAACCGCTACATCCCGGTGATGGATCCCCCGCTGAATACGCCGTACCACAAGAAGTTCTTCGATCAGGCCGTCGCCGCGCTCAAGCAGATCGATCCGTCCGGCCCGCTGCCGGACCGCTACGTCCAGTCGAACTTCGAGGCGATGAATTTCCTGAAGCTCGGGATCCAGAAGTCCGGGTTCCGCGGCCGGGAAGACACGATGAAGCTGATCGAGGCCCTGGAAGGCATGGAGGTCAAGGAGGGCGACGACTTCCCGCAGGGCGACAAGACGCTGCGGAAGGAAGACCACCAGGCGTTCCTCCGCGAGTTCATCTTCACGATCCAGAACAACAAGCACAAGCTCCTTGACGTGATCCCCAAGGAAAAGACGATCGTCCCGCCGGCGTGCAAGTTCGGTTAGGGAGATGGGGGGCCCCGACATGGCCCTCCTAGCGACAGGGGGGGCCCCGATCGGGGTCCCCCGACCCCTCTGCGCTCCGAGCGTCCCGGGTGTCCCGGCACGCTCCTCGATTCCGTCGCGCGCGTGTCCACCCTGACAACTCGGTCGCCAATTCTCAAGACGGAGGCGTTGACGGTCCGCTTCGGCGGGCTGGCGGCGCTCAGCAATGTGTCCCTCTCCGTGCCGCCGGGGGAGATCCGTGGAGTCATCGGCCCCAACGGCGCCGGAAAGTCCACCTTGTTCAACTGCCTGACCGGCGTGCTCCGGCCGACGAGCGGCCGGATCGTATTCGACGGCGAGGACATCGCGGGCCTGCCATCCCATACGATCTCCCGGAAGGCGATCGCGCGCTCCTACCAGATCACCAACCTCCTGCCGGGCGCCACCGTCCTGGAAAACGTTCGGATCGCCACCCAGTCCCGCCATCACAACTGGAGCATGCTGCGCCACCACCGAGCGTACAAGGATGTCATCGAGCGCGCGCGCGCCGTCCTCGCCGACGTCGGCCTCGGCGGCAAAGAGGACGAGCTCGCGTCGAACCTCTCGCACGGCGAGCAGCGCAACCTCGAGATCGCCATCGCGCTCGCCACCGAGCCGAAGCTTCTCTGCCTCGACGAGCCGACCGCCGGCATGAGCGTGGCCGAGACGCACGCGACGGTGGACCTGGTCCGCCGCATCGCCCGCGACCTCACGATCCTCATCGTGGAGCACGACATGGAGGTCGTGATGGGCCTCGCCCACACGATCACGGTGCTGAACTACGGGGAGGTGCTGGCCGAGGGCCGGCCGGCCGAGATCCAGGCCAATCCGCGGGTCCAAGAGGTCTACCTCAAGACCTGATGCTCGTCCTCGAGAACGTCGACGCCCACTACGGCAAGTCGCACGTGTTGCACGGCGTGTCGATCGAGGTGCGGGCGGGCGAGGTGGTCGGCCTGCTCGGCCGCAACGGCGTGGGCAAGACCACGACGCTCAAGGCGATCATGGGAATGGCCCGCCGCACCGGCGGCCGCATCACGTTCGAAGGACGGGACCTGCAGGGCGTGCCGCCCCACGGGCTGGCCGGCCTGGGCATCGCGTGGGTGCCCGAGGAGCGACGGATCTTCCGCCTGCTGACGGTGCTGGAAAACTTGCGGACCGGTCTCGACCGTCCCGCGGTCACGCCGGACCGGCGGGAGCGGCTGCTCGAGAAGGTTTACAGCTACTTCCCGATCCTGAAGGAGCGGCGCAATCAGGCGGGCGGGACGCTGTCGGGCGGCGAGCAGCAGATGCTCGCCATCGCGCGCGCGATGATCCTCGAGCCCAAGATCATCCTGCTCGACGAGCCCACCGAGGGGCTCATGCCCCGGATGGTCGCCCAGATCCAGGAGATCGTGCACGCGCTCCACCGGGACGGGGTGGCCATTCTTCTCGTCGAGCAGAACGTCCCGCTGACGCTCGACGCGGCCGGGCGCGTCTACATCATGGAGAAGGGCGCCGTGCGGCACCATGCGTCGTCGGCCGAGCTGCGCGCCGACCAGCGCGTCATTCACGAGTACCTGGGGGTCTGAGATGGACCAGATCATCATTCAGACGCTCCACGGCCTGGTCAACGGGATGGTCCTCGCGATGGTCGCCTCGGGTCTCACGCTGATCTTCGGGATCATGGACATCGTCAACTTCGCCCACGGCGACCTCCTCATGCTCGGCGCGTTCGTGGGCGCCACCGTGGTGGGCGTGACCGGGAACTACTGGCTGGCGCTGGTCGTCGCGGCGATCGTCATCGCCGTGCTCGGCGCCCTGCTGCAGATCACGACGCTGCGGCCGCTCATCGGGCGCGACCCGCTGACCACGATCCTCGCCACGTTCGGCGTCTCGCTCGTGATCCAGAAGTACGCGCTCTGGCAGTGGGGCCCGTCGGTGCGCCGGATCAGCGAGCCCGTGCCCGGGGAGTTCACGCTCTTCCACCTCCAGTATCCCTGGTACCGGGTCGCCACGGCGGTCCTGGCCGGCCTGATCCTCGGCGGCCTGTGGCTGTTCCTGAAATACGGCAAGTACGGCATCTGGATCCGCGCCACGACCCAGGACCGGGTGATGGCGCAGGCCATGGGCATTCCGGTGCCGCTGGTTTACACGGCGGTGTTCGCGATCGGCTCGGCGATGGCGGCGGCGAGCGGCGTCCTCTTCGGTCCGTTCGCCGGGGTCACCCAGACGATGGGCTTCGACTTCACACTGCGCGCGTTCATCGTGGTCGTCGTCGGCGGCATGGGCAACCTCGGCGGCTCGATCCTGGCCTCGCTCTTCGTCAGCCTCCTCGAGAGCTACGCCGCGATCGTCGTGAGCCCCGCCCAGGCGGTGATCGTCTCGTTCGTCGTGCTGGTCCTCACGATGCTCTTCCGGCCCACCGGGCTCTTCGTCCCGACGCCGAAATGACCGCGACGCCGGCCGCGCGGCCGAGATCGCCCGCCACCGGGTACTGGACCGCGTTCGCCGTCGTGGTCGGGCTCCTGACCGTCGCCCCGCTCGTGCTTCCGCCGTTCTGGCAGCGCTTCGCCACGGAGATCCTGGTCTGGGGGCTCCTGGCGATGTCGTCCGATATCCTGATCGGCTACACCGGCATGGTCTCGTTCGGGCACTCGGCGTTCTTCGGCCTCGGCATGTACGGCGCCGCCGCCGCGCTCCTCACGGTGAAGCCGCCGAGCCTTGGGCTCGCTCTGCTCTACGGCCTGGTCACCGCCGGCGCCGCGGCCGTCTTCGTCGCCTACTTCGCGACCCGGCTGCGCGACATCTACTTCGCGATCTCGACCCTCGTCTTCTCGCAGATCTTCTACGTCATCATCTTCACCTGGACCGAGGTCACCGGCGGCGAGAACGGCCTCACCTTCAGCCAGCCGCGGCTGACGATCCCCGGGATCTGGAGCGACCGCTTCACGCCCGTGACCTTTCACTGGTTCGTGCTGGCGGTCGTGGTGCTCTCCTACCTGCTGGTCCGGCGGATCACCCAGTCGCCGTTCGGCATGGTGCTGCAGTCGATCCGCGAGAACGAGCCGCGCACGCGCGCGATCGGCTATCACATCGAGCGCTACAAGATCGTGGCGGTGATGCTGTCCGGGCTCTTTGCGGGTCTTTCGGGCGTTCTCTACGCGCTGCAGAACAAGTTCGCCGCGCCCGACTTCGTGTTCTTCGTCGTGTCGGGCGAGGTCGTGATCTTCAACGTGATGGGCGGGATGGGCACGCTGGTGGGGCCGTTCGCGGGCGCGGCGTTCTTCCTGCTCCTGCGCGAGGGACTCTCGCGCTTCCTCACCGAGTACTACCTCATCCCCCTCGGCATCATCTTCATCATTATGATCATCTTCCTGCCGCAGGGGCTGCTCGGCTTCCTGCGCCGACGGCTGAACACCTAGGTCGCCAGCGACAGGCGCGCCCGCGCTTCCCGGCAGGCGACCACGGCCGCCGCGTAACCCGCCAGCAAGGGGTGAGGGCTTGCGGCCGTCGAACGGGCCTGCGGGAGAAACAGCGTGGCCACGAAGAACGGATGCTCGGGAATCTCGACGATCCTGATCTCACCTTCGTCGCCCACGCCGCTCACCCGCAGACCGCCGGCCTCCAAGCGCAGGCGATAGTCCGGGTTCACCCCGTAGTTGCAGTAGTAGTCCTCGATGGCGTCGGCCGACCCGTAGAGCCGGGCGGCGCGCGTGCGGGGAACGAGAACGATGCGCTGCCGCTGACCGACCAGCGAGCAGGCCAGCGGCGTGATGACGAGTCGCTCGGCGTCGGGGCTCGTCTCGGCGTGGTCGGCGTCTCGGTACCCGAGGACGTTGCGCGCGAACTCGACGATCGCGTGCTGGAAGCCGCCTCAGGTGCCGACCAGGGGCACGCCGCGCTCGCGCGCGTAGCGGACCGCCGCGAGGGCGCCGTCCATGCTGCGGTACGGGCTCGCCGGCGCGATCCAGACGCCGTCGTACGCGGCCAGGCGCAGGGCCCAGTCTCCGGTCGCGTCGGTCGGCACCCACGCGCCGCGAAGCCCGACGTGGTCGAGCGCCGCGTTCGTGATGTGATGGGTGCGGTTCGCGGGGTCGAAGTCACCCACGACGCCGATCATCGGGGCCGCGCTGGTCATCGTGCCGGCCAAAATCCTATCACAGCCGGCCCGACGTGAGGGAACCCGCCGCGTGGCAGGGGGTCAGGCTGACGGGGGTACGCGACCGGCGTAGTGGGACCCCCGAGTCCCGTCCGAAGCTCGAAGAGCTGCGATTCGGGCGAGCGGGTGACGGAGCCGGTCGCGTACCCCCGTCAGCCTGACCCCCTGCCACGCGTCACACGCCAGCGGTCTCGCGGATCACCGGGCCGAAGCGTTCCATCCGCTCCAGACTCTCGGCAAGGCTCTCGCTGCGGAAATCGAAGACGAGCTCGCTGACGCCCAGGCGCGCGTAGGCCGCGATGTCGTCCGCGATTTGGGGAGCGCTTCCCGAGAACGGTCGGCGCTCGCCGCCGGGCCTGAGCTGCGGCTGGTTCGCGTCGTACACCGGCGCCTTGTACGAGATCGTGAGCGACTTGCGATCACGCCCCTCAGCCTCGGTCAGGCGATAGAGCTCGTCGCGGAGTGCGCGCAGCTCCGCAGGCGGCAGCGGGACCGCCGCGTTGGCGCCCACCGGGTGCCAGCCGTCGCCGAATCGCGCGGCCCGGCGCAGGGCAGCCTTGCTGTGGCCCCCTACCCAGATCGGCGGGTGCGGCTTCTGGACGGGCTGGGGCTGGCAGTGCAGCGCGTCGAAGCGGTAGAAGCGGCCGGCGAAGGACGCCGGGCTCTCGGTCCAGAGCGTCTTGAAGATGCGCAGGTACTCGTCCGTCACCGCGCCGCGGCGATCGAAGTCCGGCGCGCCCAGCGCCTCGAACTCCTCGCGCAACCAGCCCACGCCGACGCCGAGAGTGACCCGCCCCTTGGAGAGCACGTCGATGGTCGCGAGGGCCTTGGCCGTCAGCACGGGATTGCGGTAGGGCACGATCATCACGCTCGTCACCAGCCGCAGGCGCGTGGTCTTGGCGGCGACGAAGGCCATCAGCGAGAGCTGATCGAGCACGTCGCCCTGCCCCGGGAAGACACCCGTCACCGTGTACGGGTACCTGGACTTGATGGTGACGGGAAACACGAGGTGATCGGCGATCATGACGGAGGCGAAGCCCAGCGCCTCGCCGCGCGTGACGAGCGTCTCGAGGGCCTCCGGCGTCGCCGTCTGGCCACGGGTCGGCAGGTAGAAGCCGTAGCGCATGGGCCCCACCATACATCATCCTAGAGTCGCGCCTCGGGCGGCGGGGCCCCAGCCCCGCGACGGCCTGCGGCGCGCGCCACGGAGCTCCCTGGTGATCGCCGGGCGGGCGCGCTATCCTGACCGCCGCATCCGATGAACTTCGACTTCACCGAGACGGAGCAGGCGTTCGCCGAGGAGGTTCGCCGATTCCTGCGCGCGAACCCTCCCGAGACGTTCTCGATCGACGGCATGGACGCCGGCTACGGCTCGGGGGCCCACTCGCGCGCGTTCTTGCGGGCGCTCGGCGCGCAGGGCTGGCTCAGCATGTGCTGGCCGAAGGCGCACGGCGGCGGCGACCAGCCGATGTTCATGAAGCTGGTCCTGATGGAAGAGCTGGCGCTCGCCGGCGCGCCCTTCGGGCCGCTCCCGGGCTGCTGGCAGACGGCCGACGCGATCATCGAGTACGGCACCGAGCGCCTGCGTCGCGAGGTGCTGCCGGCGATCGCGCGCGGCGAGGCGACGTTCTGGCAGGGCTACAGCGAGCCTGACGCGGGCTCGGACCTGCTGGCGCTCAAGACCGAGGCGCGCCGCGACGGCGACCACTACGTGGTCCGGGGCCACAAGATCTGGTCGAGCCACGCCGGCATCGCGACCTACGGGCTCGTGTTCGCGCGGACGAGCCGCGAGGCGCGGCGCAGCCGCGGCTTCAGCATGTTCGTGGTGGCGAACGGGACGCCGGGCATGGACATTCGCCCGATCCGCAGCCTGACCGGCGAGGTCTATCACCACGAGGTGTTCCTGGACGACGTGCGCGTGCCCGCAGACCTCATGCTCGGGCCCGCGGGTGAGGGCTTCCAGGCGCTCCTGAACGGGCTCGACGCCGACCGGTTCTGGGGTCGCTTCTACAAGGCGCCGGCGCTCGCGCGCGTGCTCCGACAGCTGGTGGACTACGCCAACACGACGCCCGGCGGCGGCGCGCCGCTGGCCCACGACCCATTCGTGCGGCGGCGGCTCGCCGCGATAGCCGCCGAGATCGCCGCGCTACGCCTCATGTTCTACCGAACGGGCTGCCTCATTCGCGACGGCGCGCCCCTCACCTACGAGACGGCGATGGCGAAGGTGTACGCCGACGAGACGGGGCAGAAGCTGGCGCGCCTCGGCATGGATCTGCTGGGCGTCTGGGGGCCGCTGCGCGAGGGCTCGCGGTGGGCCAAGCTCGGCGGACAGATTTCGCATCTCTACCTGACGACTCTCGGCCACACCATCGCGGGCGGCACGGCGGAGATCCTCCGCTCGTCGGTCGCCGTGCGTGGGCTCGGCCTCTCACCGGAGCCGAAAACAGCTGCCGAGCCGAGGGCGCGCTGAGATGGACTTCCGCCCCTCGCCGGCTCAGCAGATCCTGATCTCGACAGCCCGCGCGTTCCTCCGCCAGCACTGCCCGCCCGAGCTGGTCCAGCGCCTGGCCCTCGACGAGCGCGGCTTCGACGAGACGCTGTGGCGCCGCATGGCCGAGCTCGGATGGCCCGGGCTTCTGATCCCGCTCGAGCTCGGGGGCAGCGGCGGCTCGCTGCTCGACGTCGTCCTGCTCGTCGAAGAGATGGGACGCGCCGGCCTTCCCGGGCCCTTCGTGACGAGCGCGGTGGTGGCGACGACGCTCCTGCTCGCGGCGGGGAGCCCGGCGCAGCAGAAGCGCCTGCTCCCCACGCTGGCCGCGGGCGAGCGCGTCGCGAGCCTGGCGCTCGTGGAGGAGAGCGGCTCGTTCGATCTCGATGCCGTCGCGCTCGAGTGCGCGGTGCCCGGCCGCCTCAGCGGCCGCAAGCTCTTCGTCAAGGACGCCCACGTCGCCGACGATCTCGTCGTCACCGTGCGGGTCGGCGCCGGCGCGAGCCTGATCCTCTTGCCGAGGGACCGCCCCGGCATCGCGCGCCTGCCGCTCGACGCGATCAGCGGCGAGAAGCTCTTCGAGGTGACCTTCGACCGCGTGGAAGTCCGCCCGGACGACCTGCTGGGCGGCGTCGGCGCCGGGCGGGAGCCCCTGGGCGCGGCGCTGCGGGCGGGGGCGCTGGCGCGGACGGCCGAGATGGTGGGCGGGGCGCAGCGTGTGCTCGAGCTGGCGGTCGAGCACGCGAAGACGCGCGTCCAGGGCGGGCGGCCAATCGGCGGCTACCAGGCCATCCAGCACTCGTGCGCGGACCTCGTGCGCGACGTCGACGCCTCGCGCGCGCTCCTCTACGCGGCGGCCTGGAAGGCGGCCGAGGGACGACCGGCTGAGCCCGACGCGGCGCTGGCCAAGGCCTACGCGGGTGAGGCGTGCCTGGCGGTGGCGCGCCGCGGCCATCAGATCTTCGGCGCCATCAGCTACTGCGAGGAGCACCCGCTCCATCTCGTCCACAAGCGCATCCAGGCGGCGAGTCTCGAATTCGGCGACGCGCAGCTCCACCTCGAGACGGTGGCGCGCGCGATCGGGCTGGAGCGCCGTCCGTAGTGGTCCCGATGCATGCTGTTGCTGTCGATGCCCGACTCGTTCGAGCACGTGCCGGCGGTGGCGATCCGCATGCCCAACGGGGCGCTGGGCCTCGAAGACGAGCGAAAGACCTTCGAGCGCTACCGTGCGATCCGCCGGGCGGAGCGCGTCTACCTCTAACACCAGTGTTGACACGGGGGGAGGCAGCCCTATAGACTCCCGAGTCGTGGGAAAGCCCTCGAGCAATCCGCCGGTGTTTCGGCTTCTCGGCCGCGGCGTCTTCTGACCGTCGCCAAGCCCGCCCTGTAGCCCGTTCCGGCAGCAGCCCCGAAGCGCGCGGGATCCCTGACTTCGCGCAATCACCGACTGAGCTACCGCCCCGCGGGCGACCGCACGTCGGTCGCCGCGACCGGTATCCGGGGGAGAAAGCCCATGCGGCTGGCGTCGAAAATCTTCCTGACCTCGGTACTCGTCATCGTCGTGCTCGCCGGCGTCGCGGTCCTGAGCCTGCGCGCGATCGACAGTCTCGTCTCCGCCAACCGGGAGATCGTGACCCGCACGGTGCCCGCGCTGCGCCTCACCGTGTCCGCCCGTGAGGCGATACCACCGCTCATGCGGCTCGAGGCGCACGCGATCGTGCTGGGCGACCCGCTCTACGCGACCGCGTGGACCGAGCGGGCGGCGCAGGTCGCCGATGATCTCGAGCGCCTCAGTGAGTACGCGCAGAGCAAGTGGGAGACGATGCACCTGCGCGAGGCGAGCACCGCGTTCGACGGGTACCGCCGCGTCGTCGCCCAGGAGCAGGCGCTCCTGCAGCTGGGCGACCGCGCGCGGGCCGCGCGCCTGATCGACGTCGACGCCCGGCTGCTGGGCGAGCGGGTCCAGGAGAGGCTCGACGCGTTGATGGCGGCGACCCACACGCGGATCCTCGCGGTGCAAGCCGAGGCCGCGCGCGTCGAGGGGCGGATGTGGACCGCGGTCCTGGTCGCGCTGGGCGCCGCGGTCGGCCTAGCGCTGCTCGGCGCGGCCGTCATCGCGCACCGGATGACGCGTTCCGTCGACCTCCTGTCCTCGGCGGCCGCCGAGGTTGCGGCGGGCAAGTTCCGCGGGCCCATCGCGATCGAGAGTCGTGACGAGATCGGCTCACTGGCGCGGTCGTTCAACTCGATGGTCGGCCAGCTGCGCCGGATGGAGGCGACGCGGCGGGAGTTCTTCGCGACCGTGTCGCACGAGCTCCGGTCGCCCCTCACATCGATCCGCGGTGCCGCCGAGCTCCTCCGCGAGGGGGTCCCCGGTCCGCTCACGGACAAGCAAAAGCGTCTCACCGACATCATCTCGGTCAGCTCCGGACGCCTGCTGGGGCTCGTGAACCAGATCCTCGAGATGTCGCGCCTCCACGCCGGTCTCGTGGAGCTCGACCGGCAGTCGCTCGACCTCGCCGAGCTCGTCGACCGCGCCGTCGAGGAGCTCCACCCCCGGGCCGCCGAGGCGGGCGTGACACTCGAGTGCGAGCGCATCGGGGAGAGCTTCGCCTACTGCGGCGACCAGGAGCGGCTCCACCAGCTGGTCGTCAACCTCGGCGCCAACGCGATCCGCTTCACGGAGCGCGGCGGGCGCGTCGTGACGCGCGTGATCGACGCTGGGCCGGAGTTCGAGCTCCAGGTCGAAGACACGGGTGTCGGCATCCCCGCGGACGCGTTGCCGCACATCTTCGACGCCTTCCGCCAGGCTCACCGCGAGCGGGGCGGCACGGGCCTAGGTCTGGCGATCGTGCGCGGGGTGGCGGAGGCCCACGAAGGACGCGTGACCGTCGAGTCGCGGGAGGGGAAGGGCAGCCGCTTCACCGTGCTCCTGCCGCGCACCTAGCCCTCGGCGCCAAGCCGTCGTCGAGTCTTCACCACCTCGTGGCCGGGGTGTCACACATTCCGGATACGCTTGGCGGTAAGGATCGAGCCAGTTGATCACTCAGTTTCTTACCAGTCCACCGCCAGGTGACTCGAGGCGCGACCGTAAGTATGTGAATTTGTGTAGCCCGTGACTGGCATTGTGTTTGCGGACAGCTTCCGGGAACTAAATCCCGTTCCGGAGGGAATAGTGGGTACCGATCAAGTCGACTCTGCGGAAATACCCGAGCCCACCGCGCTTTTCAATGGCCACCCCCGGATGCGGGCCATCCGCTCCATCATCGAAAGCGTCGCCGACACCGACGCGATGGTCTTACTCCGTGGTGAAAGCGGCGTCGGCAAGGATCTCGTTGCCCGCGCCATCCATGCGGCGTCGGCTCGCCGCCACGGGCCGTTCATCAAGGTCAACTGCGCCGCGATCCCTCAAGGGCTGCTCGAGTCCGAGCTCTTCGGACACGAGAAAGGCGCGTTCACCGGTGCCCACCGCCGAAAGCCCGGACAGTTCGAGTACGCGAACATGGGCACGATCTATCTGGACGAGATCGGCGAGCTCCCGCTCGGCCTGCAGGCCAAGCTCCTGCACGTGCTGCAGGACTTCAAGTTCGCGCGGGTGGGAGGCCACGGGCTGATCGACGTCGACGCGCGCGTCATCGCCGCCACCAACCGCCACCTCGAGGAAGCGATGGCGCGCGGTGAGTTCCGAGAGGATCTCTACTACCGGCTCAACGTGGTCGAGATCCGGGTGCCCCCGCTGCGGGAGCGCCGGGAGGAGATTCCGGCGCTGGCGGCGTGGTTCCTGGCCAAGTTCAACGCGCAGTACGGACGGAAGAAGCACCTCTCGCCCGAGACGATGGTCCGTCTCACCGAGCACTCGTGGTCGGGGAATGTCCGAGAACTGGAAAACATCATTCGACGCATGGTGGTGCTCACGGACGGCGAGGAAGCCTTCCAGGCCCTGGCCGCGAACGGTCGCAACGGGCGCGCCGCCGACCCGCGGCCCTCGGCCATGACCACCGAGAGCTTGAGGGAGATCGCCCGCCGCGGCGCGCGAGAAGCCGAGCGTAGCGCCCTCGCGGAGGTCCTCGAGCGCGTGCGCTGGAATCGAGCCGAGGCCTCTCGAATACTCAAGGTCAGCTACAAGACACTGCTCCACAAGATCACGGAGTGCGAGCTGACCTCGCCCTCGCGTCGCTAGCCCGCATTATTCACGAACCGCACCGCGCCGTCGGACGGGTGGCACCAGGGTGTCCCCGCAGCTCGAAGAGCTGCGTTCGGGCGGTGGGTGACGGAGCCCGGTGGGCCGGGGACACCCTGGTGCCCCGTCCGGCTCACGGCGCAGTCTTCGTGAATAATGCGGGCTAGCGGCCGACCAACCGATCGCCTCGGATCGTCGGGGCTCAGGGCGCCGGGCGGGGTCGCAGCCGCCCGTCCCCTCCAAACGCCGACGGACGGATCGCGAATGATGGAGCCCAGCCGCACACGGTATGCGCACGCGTACCGCGCGGTCGCGTGACCCCGCCCGGCCCCCTGAGCCCCGACCGATCCGGCCCGGCCACTTGACAAGCCGCGGGCGCTTTCCTAAGGTCACAGCGCCATGAATGAGCTCGCGGCGCTGGCCAGATCGCTCGGAGCCCTGTTGAAGGAAAGAAAAGAGACGATCGCCGTGGCAGAGTCGTCGGCCGGCGGATTGATCTCCGCCGCGCTGCTGTCGGTACCCGGCGCCTCGGCCTACTTCCTGGGCGGCGGCGTGATCTACACTCAGGCGGCGCGGCGTGCGCTGCTGCGCGTGCCGGACGAGTCCGTCAAGGGCATCCGGTCGAGCACCGAGGCGTACGCGCTCCTCAAAGCCCGGACGATCCGCGAGCTCCTGGGCGCCACGTGGGGGCTCGCCGAGACGGGCGCGAGCGGACCGACGGGCAATCGCTATGGCGACTCGGCGGGGCACGCGTGCCTTGCCGTGGCGGGCCCCGTCGAGCGGGCCATCACGCTCGAGACGGGCCACGGTGACCGGGAGAAGAACATGTGGGCGTTCGCGAAGCGAGCGCTGGAGCTGCTGGAGACGTCGCTGGGCAAGCGATAGGGTCCCGGTCCCCGATGCGCATCGTCTTCTGGAACATCCGCGCCGGCGGCGGCGTCCGCGTCGGGAGAATCGCCGCCCAGCTCGAGCGCTGGGCTCCCGACGCCGTCGCCCTTTGCGAATTCCGCGCAACACCGCCGAGCTGCGAGCTCGCGCGCGCGCTCGCCGCGCTCGGCCTCGGCCACCAGTGCACGACCGCCGAGCCGGCGCAGCCGAGCGCCAATCGCCTGTTCATCGCCACGCGCTTTCCGCTGCGTCGGATCCGCCTGCGGGTCGGATCCGGTGACCCAGGCCGTCTCTTGCTTCTCGCCGCGATCGAGGCTCCGCAGCCCCTGACGCTGGGCGCCATGCACGTCCCGAACCGGGTGACGGGACGGAAGGACCTGTTCTACGCCGCCGTGCTGGCACTGCTCGGCCGCTGGCGGCGCGGCCCCACCGTGCTGCTCGGGGACACGAACTCCGGCCGCCCGGGAATCGACGAGGAGCGACCGGTGTTCGGGCCGAGAGAGGACGCGTGGCTGTCGGGGCTCGAGCGGTCGGGATGGCTCGACGCGTTTCGTCTCTTGCGGGGGACGGCGCGCGCCTACACCTGGTACTCGCCGAACGGCGGCAACGGCTTTCGGATCGACCAGGCCTTCGTCAATCACCAGCTGCGGTCCCGTCTGCGGGACGTCCGCTACGACTGGGGACGGCGGGCCGGGCGCACGGCAAATCCTCCCAGCGACCACGCCGCGCTGCTGGTCGATCTCCAGGGCTAGAGTCGGGACCGGCCCGATGCGCTTCGGAACCTATTACTTCCTCCAGGCTCCACCGTCAATCGCGTCACGTCGTGGATCCCCGCCTCGAACTGGAGGATGATGCTCGTCCGGCCGTCCGGGACGCCGTCGGACCTCCCGTGTCTCCGAGAACTTCACGATGAGGTATTCCATCGTCACTTCGCCCGGGTCAGCACCATGCCGATCGCCTTCGTGAAGGCGCCCACCGTGAACGGCTTCTGGAGCAGCGGGCCGAGCTTCGGCGCCTCGACCGACCCGCTCTCGCTGAGGTATCCCGAGACATAGAGTACCTTGATCGCGGGCCGCGCGGCCCGCACGCGTGTGACCCACTCGTCGGCGAACGACGGGGGGATCCCGACGTCCACGACCATCAGGTCAATCCGGCCGGAATGCTGCTGGCTGAGGGTCAGCGCCTCGTCCCGGTCGCCGGCCTCGAGCACGAGGTAGTTCTGCAGCTGGAGGATCTCCCGGATGAGATCGCGCACCTCGCGCTCGTCTTCGACCACGAGCACGGTCGTGGCTTCGACCGCCGGCGCGGCGGGTATGGGCGACGGCGCGGACGCCTCGACCGGCGGCGCCGCCTCCTGGACGCGGGGGAGATAGATCTTGAACGTCGAGCCGGCGCCGGCGTCACTCATGACGCTGATCTGGCCGCCGAACTGGGTGACGACGTCGTAGACCGTCGCGAGGCCGAGCCCGCTGCCGCGTCCGGGCTCCTTCGTCGTGTAATACGGCTCGAACAGTCGCGCACGGGTCTCGTCGTCCATGCCGTAGCCGGTGTCGCCCACCGCCAGCATCACCACCTGACCCACGTTGGCGGTCTCGACGGTGAGGCGGCCGCCGGCCGGCATGGCGTCGCGCGCGTTGATCACGAGATTCATGATCACCTGGCCGATCTGGTGCGGGTTGGCGCTGACCCGCTCGAGTCCGGGATCGAGCCGCGTCACCAGCTCGATGGTGTCGCCGAGCAGAGGCTGGAGCACACGCGTCACGTTGCCGACGAGCTGGTTGAGATCCACGGGGGCCGGCGCCGGCGCCGGCCGGCGGATCCCGGAGAGGATCTGCTGGGCCAGGGCCGCGCCCCACTCGGTCGCCCGCTTGATGGCTTCCGCGTTCCGGCGCAGCGGATCGTCCGCGCGAAGGCGTCGCAGCATCATCTCCGTGTAGCCGGTGATGACCGCGAGCAGGTTGTTGAAGTCGTGCGCGACGCTGCTCGCGTGCCGACGGAGGGTCGCGTTGTCGGCCAGCGCCTCCTCGAGCCGCGCGATCTGGTCACGGGCGGACACCGCCCCCCCCTCCGTCACCGCGGCACCTCGTCGCCGGCGGCGCTCGGCGGCTCGGGGACGAGCGACAGGACGATCGTGAACGTCGTTCCGCGACCCCGCGCGCTCTTGAAGCTGATCACCCCGCCGTGGTCCTGGACGATCTTGTGCGCGAGGGCGAGGCCGAGGCCCGTCCCGCTGTCCCGCGTGGTGTAGAAGGGGTTGAAGATCCGATCGGTCTCCGACGGCTCGATGCCGATTCCGGTGTCCGCGACCTCGACCTTCACGCGGTTCGTCGGCCGCCAGCGGGCCGGGGGCACCGGATCCCCCGTTCCCGCCCACCCGGCGCGCACGGTGAGCCGGCCGCCGCCCGGCATCGCGTCGAGCGCGTTGGCGACCAGATTGACGAACACGCGATAGAGCGCGTCCTTGTCCGCCTGGATGGGCGGCACGTCGCGCGCGTACTCGCGCACGACCTCGACCCGCCGGTCGTCGAACTGGTCGACGTACAGCTCGAGAGCGCGCTCGAGAAGCTCCGGGAGCCTCACGAGCGTGAAGCTCATCCGGGCCGGGCGCGCGAGCTCGAGCAGCCGCTCGACGATCCCGTTGATCCGTTCCAGCTCGCGGGGCACGACGCTCCTGAATCGCTCGCGGAAGTTCGGGTCGTCGAACTTCCGCTCGAGGTGCCGGCTGAACGTGAGGAGCGACATGAGCGGGTTCTTGATCTCGTGGGCGAGTCCGGCGGCGAGCGTGCCGAGCGCGGCCAGCCGGTCCGATCGCCGCAGGTCGCTCTCGAGCTGACGCAGGAGCGTCACGTCGCGGAACACGCCGATGACGCCGAGATCCTTCCCCTCGCCACCCTTGAGCGGCGCCGTGCTGAACTCGATCGGCAGTGCGGTACCGTTCCGGCGCCGGAGCGTGAGCGGTACGCTCGCGATCGGCGCGTGGCTCGCGAGGGTCTCCGTCAGCAGGTCGCTGAGCTCGGGGGTGTGGGCGAACAGCTCGGTGCAGTACCGGCCCGCGGCCTCGCCGCGGAAGAACCCCGTGAGCAGCTCCGCCGTCGGGTTCAGCGTGACCACGCGTCCGTCGAGGTCGATCGTGACGATGCCGCTGGTGAGCGATCCGAGGATGTTGTCCGTGTAGCTCTTGAGGTCGGCCAGCTCCTCGAACTGCCGCCGCAGTCCGGCGTGCGCCTCCTCCAGCGCCGTCCGCTGCTGGAGGAGCTGGGCGGCCATGTGGTTGAAGGCGGCCGCGAGCCGTCCGATCTCGTCCGCGGTCGTGGGCTCGATCCGCTGGTTCAGCTCGCCACGCGAGATGGCGGCGGCTCCCTCGGCGAGCTGCCGGACCGGCCGCCCGATCCGCCGGGCCACCAGCGCGGCCGCCGCGCTCCCGAGCAAGAGCGTCACCAGCGTCAGCCCGCCCAGCTCGAGTCGCGTCCGCCGGATCTCGTCCTCCATCCGCCGCTTGGAGAGGCCGAGCCGCACGGTGCCCCACTTCCGGCCGTCCACGAGGACGGGAACGGCGAAGTCGTACACGGCCTCGCCGCCGCTCGTGACGGTCTCCTGGGTCAGTGGCTCGACCGCGCTCGCCGCTCGCTCGTGCACGACACCCTGGAGGAGAAGGCCCACGCGCTCCGGGTACCGGCTGTGGGCCGCTACCTTGCCGTCGGCGTCGAGCACGACCGCGTAGACGACGTCGTGCTCGGCGGCCATCCGCACGACGTTCTGCTCGAGCGCGGTGAAATTGTACAGGAGGAGCGGGCCGTACGAGATCGCCGCCAGGCTCCGCGCCAGCGCCTCGCCGCGCCGCT
>DASPZZ010000357.1:0-12096 GCA_035635995.1 Binatia bacterium
GGCGCCAGGCCGCGGCGCTACGGCCGCTTCAGCTTCACGTCCTCCAGCGGTGCCGAGTACGCGAAGCTGCGGACCAGGTTGATGCCCGGTTCCTCCACGCGCGGGCCCACGCCCCAGATGAACGCCAGCTCGTAGATCGGGATGTGGGTCACCCGATCGTGCAGAATCTGCTGGATCTGGTGCAGCATTGCCTCGCGCTTCTTCGCGTCGACCTCGCGCACCTGACGCTGGAAGAGATCCTCGACCTCGGGGATGACGCCGGCCGTGTAGGCGCCGCCCTTGCTCACGTACGCCTCGAGCCGCGAGGAGGCGTTGGCGCCGGCGCCGCTGATGCCGACGATCACGTTCTTGAGCTTGCGGTCGCGCCACGCCGCGGTGAGCGCCGCCCGCTCCATGCTCCGTACCTTCGTCCGGATGCCGACGTTCTGTAGATAGGTGGCGATCGCCTCGCCCATCGCGAAGTAGGGCGGCCACGGGTAGAGGTCGCCGGCGTCGAAGCCGTTGGGATAGCCCGCCTCGGCGAGAAGCCGCCGCGCCTTCGCCGGGTCGAAGGGATCCGGCTCGAAGTACTTCGAGAACTCGAGCGCGCGCGGGATCAAGGAGCCGGTGGGCTTCGAGAAGCCGAGCGTCTCGGCCTGGTTGAGCGCCTGCCGGTCGATCGCGAGGCTCGCGGCCTGGCGCACGCGCAGGTCGTACCAGGGCGACTTCGGATCCCACTGGTCCGGCAGATCGAGCCAGAAGACGGCCGGTGAGTCCCGGCGCGAGACGAGCTTGAACCCGGGCGTGCGCTGCACGTCCTCCGCGACCGGCCCGCTCAGCAGATAGGCGATGTCCACCTCGCCGTTCTTCAGGGCGGCCGCGCGGGTGGTCTCCTCCGTCAGGGTTCTCAGGACGAGCCGCTTGATGTTCGGGACCTTGCGCCAATAGCCCTCGAACGCTTCCAGCACGAGCTCGATCCCGGGATTGAAGCTCACGAACCGGTACGGCCCGGCGCCGATCGGCGCCTTCTTGAAGCCGTCGTCGCCCACCTTCTCGACGTACGCCTTGGGCACGATCCAGCCGGCGCCGGTGGCCGTCGTGCCGTAGAACGACATGAAGTCCGGCCACGGCTCCTTCAGGTGGAAGCGAACCCGACCCGCATCCACGATCTGGATCTCACGCACGCGCTCCTTGAGAATCTTCGCGCCCACGCCACGGTACCGCTCGAAGGAGAACTTCACGTCCGCGGCGGTGACCGGCTCGCCGTGGTGGAACTTCGCGCCCTTTTTGATGACGAACTCGTACGTCAGCCCGTCCTTCGACTGCGTGAACGACTCGGCGAGGCACGGCGTGTAGAGCCCGCCCGGCATCGGCTTCACCAGGGCGTCGTGCAGGG
Organism: Binatia bacterium; assembly: GCA_035635995.1. Taxonomy (GTDB): domain Bacteria; phylum Methylomirabilota; class Methylomirabilia; order Rokubacteriales; family CSP1-6; genus AR31. Next base: position 1,376 of record DASPZZ010000357.1, read on the forward strand.
CGTAGAGCACCATGAACGGCGTGGCGATGCCCTCGGCGTCGGCCGGGTCGAGCCAGCGAGACGGCACCGTGACGTGGACGCCCCAGGTCACGGTGCCTTCGGGCGCGGCGGACGCGACGCCGACGGCACCGAAGCCGAAGAAGATGATGGCGACGCAGACGACGCTGACGCGCGACGTGAATGGTCTCATGAGCCCCTCCCGGCTGCGACTGTCCCGAAAGTTTCTCACACGGACGGGAATCGGGTGACGTCCTCGGTCATCCGCCTGCCAAAGCGTCACGCCCCGGGCGCGCGATCCCTTCTGTTCAAAGAGGTTGCGGATGGCACGTTCGTTGCGCACTATAACTGGCCATGCCGGGCTGGCTCCGTTCACTCATTTCCGTAAATCTGCTGCTCCTGGGCGTCATCCTGCTCACACCGGCGCTCGCGACGGCGGATCAACAGCCGCGCGTTGTGCCGAGCACGCTCCACGACCGTGTGCGCGCTGAAGGAGAGGTGCGTGTGCTCGTCGAGCTCGCGCTTCCCTCCGGCCGCGCCGCGGAGGGCCGACTCACAAGCCAGGCCCGCGCCGCGTACCGACAGGAGATCGTCGACACCGCCTCGCGTGTCTTGAGCCGTCTGGCGTCACATCAGTATCGTGTTTTGCGTCGATACGTGACGGCACCTCTGATCTCGCTCAGCGTCGGCCCGTCGGCGCTCAAAGAGCTCGACTCGGCGAACCTTCCGGTCAAGCGAGTGATGGAAGACCGGATCCACAGGCCGGTCTTGCGGGAGAGTGTCCCGCTCATCGGCGCCGACCAGGCGTGGGCTCAAGGCTTCGACGGCAGCGGCCGCGTGGTGGCGGTGATCGACACCGGCGTCGACTCCGCCCACCCGTTCCTTGCCGGCAAGGTCGTGGAAGAGGCGTGCTACTCCACCACGTTCGGGTCCCTGACCACGACGGTCTGCCCGAACGGGGCAGAAGAGCAGATCGGTTCCGGAGCCGCGGTGCCCTGCCCACTCCTGCCCGAAGGCTGCTGGCACGGCACTCACGTCGCGGGCATCGTCGCTGGGGACGGAACCTCGTTCACGCCGCCACTCTGGGGAGTCGGGCGCGGCGCCAGTCTCATGGCGGTCCAGGTCTTCTCACGGGTCAACAGCGACCCCGATTGCCCTGACGGGGCACCCTGCATCGGGGCGTTCACATCGGATATCCTCGCCGCCCTTGAGCGCGTCTACAGCCTGCGAACCACGTACGACTTTGCCTCCGTCAACATGAGCCTCGGTGGTGGGCTCTTCAGCTCGACCTGTGACGAAGAGCCCTACAAGCCGTTCATCGACAACCTGCGCGCAGCGGGGATCGCGACCGTCGTGGCTGCCGGAAACAATGGCGCCACCGATCAGCTCAGTGCTCCGGCGTGCGTGTCCACCGCCGTGAGCGTCGGCGCCACGACCAAGAGCGACCAGGTCGCTGACTTCTCGAACGTGGCTCCCTTCCTGTCGCTGTTGGCTCCCGGTGACCCCATCCTCTCGTCGTACCCCAACGGCCTGTTCGTCGTGGCGCGCGGAACGTCGATGGCGGCCCCGCACGTCGCCGGCGCCTGGGCGATCCTGAAGCAGGCCGCACCGCAAGCGAGCGTCGACGAGATCCTCCAGGCCCTTGCGGGCACAGGCGTCTGGATCACAGACACTCGGGGCGGATCGGGCACCGCCGTACCGAGGATCCAGGTCGACGCCGCGCTGAGCCTGCTTCTCAACGGGGACACCCCGGGAGATCCCGTCCTTTCCGTGACCCCGGGTTCGCAGGACTTCGGCACCGTGAGCTTGGGGAGCTCCGCCAAGAGAACCTTGATCGTCAAGAACACTGGAGGCGGAACCCTCACTGGCAGCGCCTCCACAACGCCTCCCTTCAGCATCGTTTCCGGCGGCTCCTTCAGCCTCCGCGGTGGCACGGCCAGCTCGGTCGTGGTGCGGTTCACCCCGACGGCGACAGGTGTCTTCACCGCAAACGTGAGCTTCACCTCCAATGGCGGCGACGCCACGGTTACCGTCACCGGCATCGCGGCCGGCGTCAACGGCATCACCCCGAACCCGATCGACCTGGCGAGCGCGCCGGCGAGCTTCGCGATCACGGGCAACGGGTTCGCGAACCTGGGCTTCGGCCTACCGGTAGTGAACTTCATGCGCGGCAGCACGCTGCTCGCGCAGGCGCGGTCGACCGCGCTCGTGGGCGGCACGACGCTGACGGTGCCCTTCCCGACGCAGGCGACGGCGATCACGCCGAACATGCCCGGGCTGTCGGCGGGCCCGGTCACGGCTCAGGTCTGGCAGCAGACGAGCAGCACGCCGACCTTCACGCTGATCGGGAGCACCACGCTCACGGTCAACGACACGCGGCCTCAGCCCGGCGTGAGCAGCATCACGCCCAACCCGATCGACCTGGCGAGCGCGCCGGCGAGCTTCACGATCACGGGCGGCGGGTTCGCGAACCTGGGCTTCGGCCTGCCGGTGGTGAACTTCATGCGTGGCTCCACGCTGCTCGCGCAGGCGCGGTCGACCGCGCTCGTGGGCGGCACGACGCTGACGGTGCCGTTCCCGACGCAGGCGACGGCGATCACGCCGAACCTGCCCGGGCTGTCGCCGGGCCCGGTCACGGCTCAGGTCTGGCAGCAGGTGGGGAGCAATTCGTTCACGCTGATCGGGAGCACCACGCTCACGGTCAACGACACGCGGCTCAGCCCGAGCTCGGTCGACCTGGCGAGCCCGCCGGCGAGCTTCACGATCACGGGCAACGGGTTCGCGAACCTGGGCTTCGGGCTGCCGGTAGTGAACTTTGTCCGCGGCACCACGCTGCTCGCCCAGGCGCGGGCGACCGCCCTCACCAGCACAACGCTGACGGTGCCCTTCCCGACGCCGGCCACGTCGATCACGCCGAACCTGCCCTGGCTGTCGGCGGGTTCGGTCACGGCCCAGGTCTGGCAGCAGGTGGGGAGCAACTCCTTCACTCTGGTGACCAGCGTCGCGCTCACCGTCACCGACACGCGGAGCGTGAGCGCCATCACCCCAAGCTCGGTCGACCTGGCGAGCCCGCCGGCCAGCTTCACGATGACCGGCAACGGGTTCACCGATATCGGCGTCGGCCTGCCGGTGGTGAACTTCATGCGCGGCACCACGCTGATCGCGCAGGCGCGGGCGACCGCCCTCACCAGCACGACACTGACGGTGCCCTTCCCGACGCCGGCCACGGCGATCACGCCGAACCTGCCCGGCCTGTCGGCGGGCCCGGCCACGGCCCAGGTCTGGGTGCAGGTGGGAACCGCGCCGACCTTCACGCTGGTGGGTAGCGCCGCGCTCACGGTCACCGGCACTCGGCCATAATCGGCGCCTCGGAGTCAGTCTGCGCACCACGTGCGCCGTAGCGCACCCCGTGCGCCGCGGCTCACGCCGGGTTGTAGCGCGAAGACCAGAGCTGGAAGGCGAGGAGCGTGTAGAGCTTCTTCCGGTGGTCGCGCCGCCGGCTCTCGTGTTCCGTGAGGAGACGTTCGACCATCTCCGGTCGGAAAAGGCCGCCCCGCCGGATCGCGTCGGCACCACACACCTCGCGGACGAGCGGACGGAGCTCGTTACGGAACCAATGGCCCAGCGGTATCCCGAAGCCCTTTTTCGGGCGCCCGAGGGTCTCGCGCGGGAGAACGCCGGCGAGAGCACGCTTGAGGATGTACTTCGTCGTCAGGCCGTGGAGCTTCAGGCCCATCGGCAGTCGCGCCGCCAGCTCCACGACGCGGTGATCGAGGAGCGGCACCCGGACCTCCAGGGAGCAGGCCATGCTGGCGCGGTCGGTCTTCGTCAGGACCCCTTCCCCGAGGTACCCCTTGAGATCGAGATAGAGCATGCGCTCGAGGCCCCGCACGGACGGCGCGTTCGCGAGGATCTCGTGGAACGCCGCATAGGATGGCGGCGCCTCCATGCGCGCGAGCGCGTCGGGCGTGAGCAGCGCCCGCTGCTCGGCCGGCGTGAACGAGCCGAGCCAGACGGCGTGGCGCTCGACGTCGGCGTAGTCCAGGCCCTCGAAGAAACGCTTGAGCTTGAAGTCGAGGCTCAGATTACTGAGCGAGACCGGGAGGCGCTCGACGGCGGGCCGGACGAGCCGCCGCCGTAGCCAGTGCGGCACCAGGTCGACCACACGGGCGAGACGATGCGCCTGGTACGTCGGGTAGCCGGCGAACAGCTCGTCGCCGCCGTCGCCCGAGAGCGCGACGGTCACCGAGCGGCGCGTGAAGCGCGAGAGCAAGAACGTCGGGATCAGCGACGCGTCGCCGAGCGGCTCGTCGAGGAGGTCCGGCAAGCGCGCGACCAGGTCGCATGCCCCGCCAGCGTCCAGGATCTCCTCGTGGTGGTCAGTGCCGAGTGCCTGCGCCACGCGCCGGGCGTGGGCGGATTCGTCGAAGGACGGGTCTTCGAAGCCGATCGAGAAAGTCTTCAGGCGACCCCCGATGCGCCGGGCGGCGAGGGCCGCGACCGCGCTCGAGTCGATCCCGCCCGAGAGAAAGACGCCCAGCGGCACGTCGCTCACCAGTTGCTGGCGCACGGCCAGATCGAGGACGGCGCGGAGCCGCTCGACCGCTTCCGCGGCGTCGATGGCGCGGTCGGGGCGGAAGTCGACCGTCCAGTACGGCTCCACCTTGAGACGCCCCTCGGTGTACGTCAGCCAGTGGCCGGCCGGTAGCTTGCGGATCGCGCGAAAGATCGAGGCCGGCGCCGGAACGTACTCGTGGGCGAGGTAGCGCGACAGGGCCGTGAGGTCGAGGGTTCGGTCGATGGCCGGGTGCTCCACGAGGGCCTTGAGCTCCGACGCGAAGACGATCTGCTCGGGCAGGACCGCGTAGTAGAGCGGCTTGATCCCGAGCCGGTCACGCGCGAGGACGAGCGTGCGCGCAGGGGCATCCCAGAGCGCGAACGCGAACATCCCCTCGAGGCCACCCAGCGCGGCGAGCCCCCGCTCCTCGTACCCGTGCACGATGACCTCGGTATCGGAGCGCGTCGTGAAGGTGTGGCCGCGCCCGGTGAGCTCGGCGGTCAGCTCACGGTAGTTGTAGATCTCACCGTTGAAGACCGCCCAGACGCGCCGATGCTCGCCGCTCATCGGCTGGTGGCCCGTCGCGAGGTCGATGATCTTGAGCCGACGCATCGCCAGCGCGGCCGGGCCTTCGAGGAAGAATCCCTCGTCGTCGGGGCCCCGGTGCACGAGCCGATCGTTCATCCGCTTCAGGACGGCCGGATCCGGCGTCCGGTCCCCGCGGGCCAGGACGTTACCGACGATGCCGCACACGTCGGCTAGTCCGGCCCGTCGACACCCACCGACTCGCGCACGTAGTAGGTGGGTTTGCGCTTCGGGTCGTAGAAGCCGCGGATGACGATGTCGGCGAGGAAGCCGATGAACAGGGAGAGGATGCCCGTGATCCAGAACAGCACCATCATGAAGACCAGCGGGGTCGCTTCCAGGTGTCGCAGGACCAGGACTCGATAGGCGACGACGGCGAACGCCAGGATGCCGAGCGCGAGGTTTAGCAGCCCGAAGCCGCCGAAGACGTAGTTGGGGCGCGATGAGAAATCGCCGATGAACTTCAGCGTCATCAGGTCCACGAGCACCTTGTAGATCCGGGTCAGCCCGTACTTCGACACGCCGTGCGTCCGCGGATGGTGGGTCACTTCCATCTCGGTCACGCGGCCGCCGACCCACGCGGCGAGCACCGGGAGGAACCGGTGCATGTCGCCGTACAGGCTCACGTCCTGGATGACCTCGCGCCGGTACGCCTTGAGCGTGCACCCGAAGTCGTGGAGCGGCACGCCGCTGACCTTGCGGATCAGGAAGTTCGCCACGTTCGAGGGCAGGCGCCGCGAGAGCCAGAGATCGTTCCGGTGGCGCCGCCACCCCGAGACCACGTCGTAGGAATCGCCGAGCGCCTCGAGCAGCCGCGGGATGTCACGCGGATCGTTTTGCAGGTCCGCGTCCAGCGTGACCAGGATCGGGTACCGCGAGTGCGCGAAACCGGCGGACAGCGCCGGCGTCTGGCCGAAGTTCTTCCGCAGCCGGACCAGACGCACGCTTGAGTCCGCGGCGGCGAGCGTTCGCAGCACGTCCCACGAGCCGTCGCTGGAGCCGTCGTCCACGTAGATGATCTCGTAGTCGCGGCCGAGGGGCTTGAGCGCCGCGGTGAGACGCGCGTGGAGCGGCTCCAGGTTGTCGCGCTCGTTGAGGACCGGCAGGACGACCGAGACGCCCTCGGGCTCAGCCATGGTGTGCACGCTCCTGATCGTCGGATTCGCAGCGCACGACGTAGCGAAGGGGAAGCCAGCGGAACGGGACGCCCTCGATGCGCGTGACCCGCAGCCCCGGCGGGATCAACGCGAGCAGCCCCGCGAGGTCGAAGACGTGCAGGTGCCACTCGTCGTCCATGCGTTCCGGCATCTGGTAGTCCCCCGAGCGCGAGCCCAGCAGGACGCGGTAGAGGCCGCTCGCTCGCACCATCGCCTTGAGCGCGTTGATCAGTCGCTCGTTCGGCACCGAGACGACGGCGACACCTCCGCCCGCGACGATCCGATGCATCTCGGCGAGCGCCGCGGCCGGCGAGGGGATGTGCTCGAGCACCTCCGAGCAGTAGACGCGGTCCCAAGCCCGATCTCGGAAGGGCAGGTGCTCGGCGTCGCCCTGCACGAGGATGCCGCGCTTCACCAGCCGGCGCGCCGCCTTCGCGAGCAGCGACTCGGCGAGGTCGATGCCGACGCGCCGGGCGCTCGGCACCTGTGCCAGGATGTTGCCGGCGCCACAGCCGACCTCCAGGACGCGGTCCCCGGGGCGGGCCGCGAGCAGGGCGAGGATGCGACGGACGCGCTTGCGCTCGATGTACCGGATCAGAGGGCTCGGATGGTCGTGGAACTGCTCGACGTCGTATTTCTCGACCATCGCGTCGTTCCACGACTTGAACTCGCGCACGTCGCGGAAGGTGCGCGCGCTCACCGCCCGACCGCCTGCCGAAGAGTGTCAAGCATGGCGGGCAAGGCTCCCGAGCCCGATCAGCGCGAACGACAGAAGCGCGTCCGTCCCGACGAGCGCGCTGACGAAGAGTGCGGCGACGCGCAGGGCGGGCGCCTCACACTGTCGCCAGAAGAAGAACAGCATTGGCAGGATGGGGAAGAGGTACCGACCCTGGCCTTGAAAATCGTAGACCCAGGACCGGTAAACCGATTGGGTGAGTACGAGCGCGGCGCAGACCCCGACACCGATCAACAACGACCGGGTTCGTCGAGACCCCCGCACGACGACCGGGAGGATGAGGATCGCGAGCAGCACGACATAGAGGACGGCGAAGACGCGATAGAACCAGGGAACGGCGACGATGCTCATCCATCCGTACAGGCCGCAAAAGCTCCGGAAGGAGAGTCCCACCCAGTTCAGCGTCGTGAGGACATCCCACAGTGGCACGCCCTTGGCCCGCAGCGCCATGTAGCGAAACGAGTTCGGACCGGTCTGGGCCGAGGGCTTCATCTCCGGCGCGGCCACCTTCTCGGCGTGCTCGAAGATTTTCTCTCCGGTCCGGAAGTCGTTCACCCAGCCGTGGTACGTCATCCACGGCGACGCCACGACTGCGGCGATGACGACCAGGAGCGCCGCGCGCTTCCAGTGCCTCGTCTCGTAGCCGAGCCACGCGAGGACCCCGACGACGAACAGCACGCCGATCATGTAATTCAGCTTGGAGAGGGCGAGGAGCCCGAGCAACCCTCCCACGACGAACACGCCGGCGGTCGGTCGCGCATCGGCCCCGCTCAAGAAGGCACGAACAGGGGAGTCAGGCCAACTCAGCTCCATGAGCAGGACCGTGAGCAGCGCGAAGGGCAGCGCGTCTCCGTTGATGTATGAAAAGACGTACCAGACTTGCGGGGTCAACACGAGGAATGCCCATGCCGGTGCGAACTGTCTCGCGCGAACGATCGTCCACGCGGCCAGGCCGCAATAAAGCGACACCTGAAACCACCGCATCGCGAAGGGAGAGGCCAGCCCCAGGCTCTCTCCAAGGGCTGCGGCCGCGCCGAACAGCCAGTAGACGATATCCCCTTCGTCGACATAGGACCGGCCGTACTTGCTGTACGCCGCCGCCGCGTCCGGGGCGCCCACTGGAGGAGGTAGCCAGTGGTCGACGAAGTATCGGCCGGCGTCGAGGTGAAGCGTCTCATCGGGGTGGGCGTTGATCGGGCTTCTCGCCGCCATGAGGGCGACCAGCACGACCGACACGGCGAGTTGCAGCAACAGCACGACGGCGAGCGGCCGCTGGGCAGCCGCGACGCGCACGGAGAGCGATCGCCCGATGGCGCCGGGTGCCCGAGTGGGGCGCAGCGCGCCGCGCGCCTCGTAGACCTCGTGAGTCTCGAGGCTCAGGCTTTGAGCTGCCGTGGCGCTCGTGTCGTCGCGCTCCACCCGAGGGCATTGACCGTGCAAGCGACGAGCCAGGCGTGAGCTATCACGTCAAGTTATGGTAGATCACAAGCTATTGATATCGGGATTGTTTTCCGCGCGGTCCCGTCACGCGGATCCCGGACAGGCAGCGCGCCCTCGTGCTCTGACACATGTGACTCAGAGGGCTGACACTTTCCGGACTGTCCAAGGCTTGCTACAGCGCGACCGAGAGTCCCGCGTCCACCGTCAACACCTGACCCGTGATGTACGACGCGGCATCGGAGGCCAGAAAGACGGCGGCGCCCACGAGCTCGTCGGGCCGCCCAAAGCGCCCGAGCGGGATGCGGCACGCCAGTTCGGCGATGCGCGGCTCGGCGAAGAACGGGGCGTTGCTCTCGGTCTGGAAGAACCCCGGCGCGATCGCATTGGCGGTGATGCCCGTGCCGCCGAGCTCGACCGCGAGCGCGCGCATCAGCGCCTCGAGCCCCCCTTCGAGGCGACGTAGGCCGGATCGCCCTGTAACGACTGCAGCCCCACCGACCGGCGACGGCTCTTTCCGTGCGCCGTGCTGCCGCTGCAAAGCGTCGAGGCGTCGCTCGCCGAGCTGAAGCGCGTCAACGCGCTCGGCTTCAAGGCGGCGGCCGTGCGGCCCTGCTTCTGGAACGGTCGCTATCCCACGCTGCCCGAGTTCGATCCCCTCTGGCGCGAGCTCGAGGCCGCGGGCGTGGTGCTCGCCATGCACACGTTCCCCTCGCGCGAGGCGTTGACGCCCGAATGGGGCCAGCGCATGGCCAGGCGCGCGGGTACTCGGGGCAGGGGCTGCTGTTCACCGACGAAGCCGTCGTCTACTCGCCGGGTCAGTTCGTCTCGAACATCACCGCGGCGATGGACCCGGCCATCGACGCCTCGGAGACGCTCGGCTTCCTGATGGAGGCGATGACCTGGGTGACGGTGGTGGTGCAGACCGGCTGGCTGGAGAAGTTCCCCAGGCTCAAGGCGGCCGTCCTCGAATCCAACGCCTCGTGGCTGCCGCTCATCCTGGCGCGGAGCTCGAACTTCTCGAACCTGTTCGCGTTCCAGCGCGACAACCGGCTCATCCGGGATCCCGTCGAGGTGTTCAATGAGCGGTGCTTCATCGGCTTCGAGTCGGACGAGACGATGGTCTACCGGCTGTGGGACGTGTTTCGGGACATCGCCATCTGGTCCTCGGACTATCCGCACCACGATGCCGAGGACGCCTGGGAGAGCCTGCATCACATGGCCGAGCTCGGCGTGCCGGCCGAGGCGCAAAGGAAGCTCCTGGGCGAGAACGCGCGCCGGCTCTACGGCATCGAGCCCGTGATGACGGTCAAGGAGCGGATCGAGAAGTACGAGCCTGCGATCCTACCCTGGTAGGCGTCACGCGAGGCCGAGCGCTGCCTTGACCCTCGGCGCCGTGACGGGTAGACGGCGAGCCGCCTCGGCGCCCACCGCGCTGGCCACGGCGTTGGCGACTGCGGCGCCGACTCCGGACGTGCCAGCTTCGCCGGCTCCCTTGACGCCGAGGGGATTCGATGGGGCCGCCGCTTCTTCGATCATCAGCTCGACGGCCGGTGCGCCGTCGGCGGTCGGCATCGCGTAGTCCATGAAGGTGCCGGTCAAGAGCTGGCCGCTCTGGTCGTAGACAAGCTCCTCCAGCGTCGCGTGGCCGAGGCCCTGGACGACCGCGCCCACCAGCTGACCCTCGACGATCGTCGGATTGATCGCGCGCCCGACGTCGCACAGGACGAAGTGCGTCTCGGGCTGGACGCGGCCCGTCGTGATGTCGACGCCCACCACGGAGAGATGCACGCCGAACGAGCCGATGGCGCGGGTGGTCTCGTGACGCCATTCGGCTTCGAGCGGCCGGGCGGCGAGCGCCGCGATCGCGCGTAGCGAGATGCGACGATCGGGCACACCGCGCACGAACGCCGCGCCGTCCTCCAGCGCGATGTCAGCCGGGCTCGCCTCGAAGTGCGCCGCCGCGATCGCGACGATCTGCTCCAGGAGCCGCGTGGACGCCCCGTGCACGGCGCTGCCCGCCATCACCGCGGAGCGGCTGGCGGAGCTGCCGACCCCGTGAGGCATCCAGCGCGTGTCGCCCAGGTGCACGGCGATGTCCGCCGGCGGCACCTGCAGCACCTCGGCGCAGACCTGGGCGAGCGTGGTCGGGAGCCCCTGTCCCAGGGCCGTCGCCCCCGCGGCCACCACGATCGTTCCCTCGGCGGTCAGGGTTGCCCTCGCGCTCTCGAACGGACCGGTCCCGGACGTC
>DASPZZ010000358.1:0-4678 GCA_035635995.1 Binatia bacterium
CTTCTGGGGGCCGCAGCACACGATCTCGCTCACCTTCAACGACGTGCGGCCGCGCGCGCTGTTTCCGGTCTACTTCGAGCGCCGCGACCGTGTCGTTCGCCTCGCCGACGATCCGTCGCAGCTTCTGGTGAATCTGATGGATGCCGACCATCTGAAGATCTACGAGTTCTATCCCGGCTCGGCGCGACGCCGCCTGAGCGAGACCCTCGATTCCACCGAGGAGATCACGCTCTTCCTGGACAGCTCAGAGGGCATCTCACCCCAGGTGCTGACGGTGCAGTTCGGCTACTTCCGCGGCATGCGCTCCTGGGCGCCCGTGCTGATCCCGATCGCGTTCTTCGCGCTCGGGAACCTCGCGATGCCGATCTTCATGATGCTCGTCCGCCGCGCGAGCGCGGCGGTGAAGGGGCGCGTCCAGTTCGGGCCCGCAAGCGCGGACCGCGAGACCGGTGTGGTGCTCTCGCGCGAGACGCTGGCGCGCATCGTGCCCGGGCAGACGACGTACGAGCAGGTCCTCAGGACCTGCGGGCCCGACGCCGAGGAGCACGAGCAGCTCACGACGCCCGGCCGGCGCACCTTGATCTACCGCGGCCACCGCGTCGTCCCTCAGGGACGACGGCGTCTCGGGTGGCTGGCGACCGTGCGCCGCTGGTCGATCGAGCAGCACGAGGTCGAGATCACGCTCGAGCGGGACGTCGTCACCGACGTGCAGGCGCGGGTGCGACGGTCGCCCCTCGCGCAACCCGAGGCCGCGCCGGCCGCATAGCGTGCGCTTGACAGGATTGGCAAAGCTCCCCCATATAGACGCGCACCGATTCGAAGAACCAGACTCCGCCGAGGAGGCAGACATGACAGAAATGACTCGACGTGACGTGCTCAAGATCGCGGCAGCGGGCGCGGCCGCCGCGCTGCCCGGGCTGCCGCATTCCGCTCAGGCGCAGACAACCCAGAAGCGCGACCTCGTCGTGGCCCAGGGCGGCGACATCGCCAACCTCGATCCGCACCTGAGCACGTCGTCGAACGACATCCGTATCTCGTTCAACATCTTCGACAACCTGACGAGTCGGCGACCCGACAGCAAGCTCGCGCCCGGCCTCGCCACGGAGTGGAAGCTCCAGGGCCAGACGACGTGGGTGTTCAAGCTCCGCTCCGGGGTCAAGTTCCACAACGGCGATCCGTTCACCTCGGCGGACGTGAAGTTCAGCATCGATCGCTCGCTCGACACGAGCCTCAAGGGCAACCGCGTGAACACCGTCCTGACGACGGTCGAACGGGTCGAGACGCCGGATGCCGGCACCGCCGTCGTCCACACCAAGAAGCCTGACCCGCTGTTGCCGGCGCGCCTCGGCTTCTACGGCGGCCAGATGATTCCCAAGAAGTACGTGGAGTCGGTCGGCCCGGAGGTCTTCAACCAGAAGCCGGTCGGCACCGGTCCCGTGCGCTTCGTGTCGTGGGTCAAGGACGACAAGCTCGTGCTCGAGGCCAACCCGGACTACTGGGGCGGCCGGATCGATTTCGACCGTCTGACCGTACGGGCGATTCCCGACATGGCTCCGCGTGTCGCAGCGCTCCTCAAGGGCGAAGTCGACCTCATCACACAGGTTCCCCCCGATCAGGGCGAGCGGATCAAGTCCAACGCGGGCACGGTCGTGAGCGGAGCGCTCTACGGCGGGCTTTACGTCCTCGCCGTGAACTCGAAGCGGCCGCCGCTCGACAATCCCCTGGTGAAGCAGGCCCTCTCGCTCGCCGTCGATCGCGAGGCGATCGTGAAGGAGCTGTGGCGCGGCCGCGGCGTCGTGCCGAGCGGCATGATCGCCAAGGGCGACAATCACTTCGACGCCTCGCTGCCGCCGCTCGCCTTCAATCCAGGTGAGGCGAAAGCGCGGCTCAAGAAGGCCGGGTACAAGGGCGAGGAGATCATCATCGAGACCACCGTGGGTTACATGGCCGGCGACAAGCCGATGGCCGAGGCCATACAGGCCATGTGGCGCGACGTGGGCGTCAACTCGAAGGTGGAAGTCGTCGAGTATTCGGTCCGCGCGCAGAAGATCCGCGAGAAGAGCTTCAAGGGGCTCTGGTGGTCGGACCCCACCTCCACCCTGCGGGATCCGGACGGGATGATGTGGCGGCTCCTCGGCCCGGGCGGGCCTCAGGATTACTGGCGCCATCCGGAGTTCGACGAGCTCGGCAACGCCGCGCGGTTCTCGGTCGACGAAAAGTTCCGCGCCGACGCCTACAGGAAGATGACGCAGCTCTTCCTCGAGCACTTCCCGTGGGTCCCGGTGATCCAGCCGTACGAGGACTACGGCCTGCAGAAGTACGTGGAGTGGACGCCCGATCCACTGCAGCAGCTCGAGATCCGTCGCTTCAACTTCAAGTTCCGCCGCGCGTAGACCGGTTCCCGGGGCGGAGCCCGCGAGGCTCCGCCCCATTGCCCATGCGCGGGCTCCTTCCCTTCCTCGCCTCTCGGCTCCTCCGCGCGGCGATCGCACTCTGGCTCGTCTCCACCGTCGTCTTCGTCGTCATGCGGCTCTCGGGCGATCCGGTGCCGCTCTTGCTCCCGCCCGACGCGCCGCAGAGCGAGTTTGCCCGCGTGCGGGCCGAGCTCGGCCTGGACCGTCCCCTGCCCGTCCAGTACCTGGTCTTTCTCGGCAACGTCATGCACGGGGATTTCGGCCAGTCCATCCACTTTCGGCAGTCGGCCTTTCGAGTGGTCATCGGCTATCTGCCCGCGACGTTCGAGCTCGGGCTCGCCGCGTTCGCCCTGGCGCTCCTCGTTGCCTTGCCGATCGGCGTCGTCTCCGCCGTGAAACGAAACTCCGCTGTCGATCAGGTCACGATGGGGCTGGCGCTCGTCGGCCAGTCGGCGCCGACGTTCTTCATCGGCATCCTCCTCATCCTGATCGTCTCGCTCAATCTCGGCCTCCTGCCGACCTCGGGGCGGGAGGGTTGGAATAGCCTGGTCCTGCCCGCGCTCACGCTCGGCGCCTTCGCAATGGCGTCGATCGCGCGGCTCACGCGCTCGGCGGTGCTCGAGGTGCTGCGCGCGGACTACATCCGGACGGCCCGCGCCAAGGGCGTGTCGGACGCCGTGGTCGTGGCCAAGCACACCCTGAAGAACGCCGCGGTGCCGATCGTCACGATCACCGGGCTCCAGTTCGGCACGTTGCTCGGCGGCGCGGTCGTCACCGAGACGGTATTCGCGTGGCCGGGCATCGGGCGGCTCGCGATCCAGTCGATCTACAACCGCGACTACCCGGTCGTGCAGTGCACCGTGTTCATCTCGGCCGTGCTGTTCATCGTGATCAACTTCTGCGTCGACCTGATCTATGGCCTCCTCGATCCTCGCGTCCGCTCGAGCTGAGGCGGCGCCGAGCCGCGCGCGCCGGACTCGGCGCTTCGCGGCCGGCGGCGCCGTGTTCGTCGCGCTCTTGATCGTCGCGGCGCTGGCCGCGCCGCTGATCGCGCCCGCCGATCCGATCCGCCAATCCCTCCGCAGCCGGCTCGCGGCGCCCACAATGTCCGGGGCCGACGGCAAGGCGCACCTGCTAGGTACCGATCACCTCGGCCGCGACGTCCTGTCGCGGGTGATCTACGGCGCGCGCGTGTCCCTGCTGGTGGGCTTCGCGGCGGTGATCGTCGGCGGGCTCGTCGGCGCCACGCTCGGCCTCCTGGCGGGCTTTCGCGGCGGCTGGACCGACAGCATGATCATGACCATCGCCGACGCCCAGCTGGCGTTCCCGTTCATCCTGCTCGCGATCGGGATCATCGCCGTGCTGGGCCCGAGCTTTCCGACGTTGATCGTCGTGATCGGGCTCTCGGGGTGGGTCACCTACGCGCGCGTCCTGCGCTCCCAGGTGCTGGTGCTTCGCTCGCGCGAGTTCGTGGACGCGATCCACGCGCTCGGCGGCTCGGTCACCCGCGTCATCGCCCGGCACGTGTTGCCCAACGTGCTCTCGTCGCTGGTCGTCATCGCCACGCTCGAGCTGGCGCGCGCCATCGTGCTCGAGGCGACGCTCTCGTTCCTCGGCCTCGGCGTGCAGCCGCCGACCCCGTCCTGGGGCGGCATGGTGCACGAGGGGCGCGAGTATCTCGACTCGGCCTGGTGGATCTCGACGGCGCCGGGGATCGTGCTCATGCTCACGTCGATCGTCGTGAGCCGCACCGGGGACTGGCTCCGCGATCTCCTCGATCCGACGCTCCGGGGGGAGTAGCCGACCGACCCGGGCGGCCGCTCACTCGAGGGGTACGGCGATGGTCCTATGGCGGAAGTCGTCGCGGTCGAGTAACGTACCGCGATGTGCCGGAACCGCACGAAAGGAGCCCACGGCCCATGCGATACCCACTACGGAGTTTGTTGGCGTTCGGAAGCGTCCTCGCCTGTCTCATGGGTGGGGTGGCCGTCGCGCAGGACAAACCCGCGGACAACATGGAGGTCCTGCGCGAGAAGCTGCGGGCCGACAAGAAGGCCGTGGTGGCCTCGGTGCTCGAGCTCACCGAGGGTGAGGCCAAGGCCTTCTGGCCGGTCTACAACGCGTATCAGAGCGACATGGTCAGTCACTACGATCGTGTGCTGAAGTTGCTCGACACCTACGCCAAGACGTACGAGTCGATGAGCAACCAGACAGCGACGACCCTGGTCAAACAGTTCCTGGCGATCGAGCGCGATCACGTCGCG
>DASPZZ010000359.1:0-34171 GCA_035635995.1 Binatia bacterium
CTCGAGGTGCTCGTCATCACCGCGTACGGCTCGGTGCGCAAGGCGATGGAGGCGACGAAGAGCGCCGGAGCGTTTCACGTCCTCGAGAAGCCGTTCGACCCGGACGAGCTCCTGGGCCTCCTCGAGAACGCGCTCGAGCACCGCAAGCTGATCGGCGAGAACGCGGACCTCAAGCGCCGGCTCGTCGAGCAGGTCACCGACACGGAGATCCTCGGCAGCGCGCCGGGGATCCAGCGCGTGCTGCAAACGGTCGCGGCCGTCGCGGACGCCGACGCCAACGTGCTCATCGTCGGCGAGAGCGGCACCGGCAAGGAGCTCCTGGCCAACGCGCTGCACGAGCAGAGCCGGCGGCGGGGTGGGCCGTGGATCAAGATCAACTGCGCGGCGCTTCCTAAAGACCTGATCGAGTCGGAGCTCTTCGGTCACACGCGGGGCGCCTTCACGGGCGCGACCACGGAAAAGGTCGGGCTGCTCGAGGAAGCCGACGGCGGGTCCCTCCTCCTCGACGAGATCACGGAGATGCCGGTAGACCTCCAGGCGAAGCTCCTGCGCGTCCTCGAGGAGCGCATGGTGCGCCGCCTGGGCGCCGCGAAGGCCGTGCCCGTCGACTTCCGCCTCATCAGCTCCACCAACCAGAGCCCGGAGATGGCGCTGCGCGAGGGCCATCTGCGGCAGGATCTCTACTTCCGGATCAACACCGTGTCCATCGAGGTGCCGCCGCTGCGCGAGCGGCGCGACGACATCCCGATCCTCGTCCGCGCCTTCTTCGAGCGCTATCGCACGAAACACGCCCGCGCCGTGGAGGGGATCGAGCCGGAAGCCTATCGGCGCCTGCTTTCCTGGTCGTGGCCGGGCAACGTACGCGAGCTCCAGCACGCGATCGAGCGCGCGGTGCTGGTGACGCGGGGGCCGCTGCTCGTTCTTGATGATCTGCCCGAACAGCTCCAGCACACCGCCCGCGAGGGCGGCCTCGGTCCGTCGGCGGTTGCACCGTCGCAGGTGCCCGCCGGCTCGCTCGAGGAGATCGAGCGCGCCTCGATCCTCAAGGCGCTCGAGACGACCCGCTGGAACAAGCAGGCTGCCGCCGCCCTGCTGGGTCTGCGCCGGCCGACGCTCTACTCCAAGATGCGCAAGCACGGCATCCCCCAGCGGCGAGCGTAGCCGACCTTAGTCTGAAGTCGCGCCTCGGCCGGCGGGGCCCCAGCCCCGCGACGGCCTGCGGCGCGCACCACACTCAGCGCCCGAATCGCGAGCAATCCAGGCTCGCGTGCCTATTCGTTAGGCAAGCCCGGCCGCCGGCCGGGCTCGAGCTCTGTCAAAGGGGCTGATTTCCTGAACCTCCGCCGCCGGCACGCCCGGGCACGGCGGTTGCTTGACCGAACGCGCCGGGAGGAACGCAGATGAAAAAGATCGAGGCCATCATCAAGCCGTTCAAGCTCGACGACGTCAAGGAGGCGCTCACCTCCATCGGGGTCATCGGCATGACCGTCTCGGAGGTGCGCGGGTTCGGTCGGCAAAAGGGTCACACCGAGCTCTATCGCGGTGGTGAGTACACGGTCGACTTCCTCCCCAAGATCAAGATCGAGGTCGTGGTACCCGACCGAATCGTGGACAAGGTCTCCGAGGTGATGGCGGCGGCGGCCAAGACCGGGAACATCGGCGACGGCAAGATCTTCGTCCTTCCGGTCGAGACGGCTGTACGGATCCGCACGGGCGAGCGCGACGAGAGCGCGCTCTAACAGGGAGGATTGACCGTGAACCGAGTTAGCCTAGCACTCGCAGCGCTGCTCGTGCTCGGCGCCACGACGCTCGTGGCCTTCGCCCAGCAGGCGGCCCCGCCGGCTGCCACCTCGACGGCGCCCGACGCGTCGGCGCCCGCCGCCGGCGCTCCCGCACCGGCCGCTCCCGCGTCGAAGATCGACAAGGGGGACACCGCGTGGATGCTTACCTCGTCGGTCCTCGTTCTCATGATGACCGCGCCGGGGCTCGCACTCTTCTACGGCGGCATGGTGCGGCAGAAGAACGCGCTGGGGACTCTCATGCACAGCTTCATCATCGCCGCGCTCATCTCGGTGCAGTGGGTGCTGTGGGGTTACAGCCTCGCCTTCGGCCCCGACAAGGGCGGGATCATCGGAGGTCTGGACTGGATCGGCCTGAGGGGCGTCGGCCTCGAGCCCTTCGATGCCTACTCCAAGACGATCCCGCACCAGGCCTTCATGCTCTTCCAGATGATGTTCGCGATCATCACGCCGGCGCTGATCACCGGCACCTTCGCCGAGCGTAAAAAGTTCTCGGCCTTCTTGCTCTTCACGCTGCTGTGGGCGACCTTCGTCTACGATCCGCTGGCCCACTGGGTGTGGGGCGATGGCGGCTGGCTCAAGAAGCTGGGCGCGCTCGACTTCGCGGGCGGCACGGTCGTCCACATCTCGTCCGGAGTGTCGGCGCTGGTCTGCGCGATCATGATCGGAAAGCGCCGAGGCTTCGGCCACCAGCCCATGCAGCCACACAACCTGCCGATGACGGTGATGGGCGCGGCGCTGCTCTGGGTCGGCTGGTTCGGGTTCAACGCGGGCAGCGCGCTCGAGGCCAACGGCCTGGCGGTGAGCGCGTTCACCGCGACCAACACCGGCGCGGCCGCCGCGGCGCTCGGCTGGATGTTCACGGAGTGGATGAGCCGCGGCAAGCCCACGGTGCTGGGCGCGGCCTCCGGCGCCGTCGCGGGCCTCGTCGCCATCACGCCGGCGTCGGGATACGTCACCCCGATGGCCTCGGTGATCATCGGCGTCGTGGCCGGCGCGCTCTGCTATGCGGCGTGCAACATCAAGACGAAGCTCGGGTACGACGACTCGCTCGACGTGGTCGGTGTGCACGGAGTCGGCGGGACCTGGGGTGCCCTGGCGACCGGGCTCTTCGCGACCAAGGCCGTCAACGACGCGGGCGGCGACGGGCTCTTCTACGGCAATCCCGGTCAGCTCTGGATCCAGATCGTCGCGGTGGCGGCGACCTACGTCCTGGCGATCGTGATGACCACCATCATCCTCAAGGTCGTCGACGCCATCGTCGGCCTGCGCGTCAGCGTCGAGGACGAGGTGGTCGGGCTCGACCTCTCCCAGCATTCCGAGACGGCCTATTCCGCGGGCGGCGGGTTCGGCGAGTTTGGACCGACGGCCGGCGGGGCCACCGAAGCCGTGCGCGGCGCCGAGGGCAAGCCCCGGGTGGCGCATTGAGCGCGAGCGCCGGGCGGGGCTTGATTCGCCCGGCGGTTGACCGTAAGGTAAACGGGCTGTTCATCACTCAGCAGAGAAGGAGTCGCGCATGACGGCGAAGGACGTACTGAAGCTGGCCAAGGAGAAGGGCGCCAAGATCGTCGATCTCCGGTTCATCGACCTGCCGGGCCTCTGGCAGCACTTTTCGATCCCGGTATCCGAGCTGAACGAAGAGATCTTCGAGGACGGTCTGGGCTTCGATGGGTCGTCGATCCGCGGCTTCCAGACGATCGATGAGTCCGACATGTTGTTGATCCCCGATCCGAACACGGCCGTCATGGATCCGTTCACGGCCGTGCCGACGCTCGTGGTGATCTGCAACGTCAAGGACCCGGTCACCGGCAAGCCGTACAGTCGCGATCCCCGGTACATCGCTCAGAAGGCCGAGGCGTACCTCAAGAAGACCGGTCTCGCCGACACGGTCTACATCGGCCCGGAGCTCGAGTTCTTCTTCTTTGACTCGATCCGCTTCGATCAGACCTACAACGCCGGGTACTACTTCATCGACTCCGAGGCGGGCGCCTGGAACACCGGCAAAGAGGGCACGGCCGAGCAGCCGAACCTCGGCTACAAGCCCCGCTACAAGCAGGGCTACTTCCCGGTGCCGCCGATGGACAAGTTCCAGGACATCCGGTCGGACATGGTGCTGGCGCTCGAGTCCGTCGGCGTCCGCGTCGAGGTGCACCACCACGAGGTGGCGACCGGCGGCCAGACCGAGATCGACATGCGCTACGACACGCTGACCAAGATGGCCGACAAGGTCCTCTGGTACAAGTACTGCGCGAAGAACACGGCGAGAAAGTGGGGCAAGACCGCGACGTTCATGCCGAAGCCTCTCTTCCAGGACAACGGCTCCGGCATGCACACCCACCAGTCGCTCTGGAAGAACGGCAAGAATCTCTTCTACGAGCGGGGCGGCTACGCCGACATCTCGAAGAACTGCCTCTACTACATCGGCGGCATCCTCAAGCACGCGCCGGCGCTGCTCGCCCTGATCGCGCCCTCGACCAACTCCTACAAGCGCCTGGTGCCCGGCTATGAAGCGCCGATCAACCTGGTCTACAGCCAGCGCAACCGTTCGGCGGCGATTCGTATCCCGGTGTATTCGAAGTCGGAGGGCGCCAAGCGCATCGAGTTCCGCACGCCGGACCCGACCTGCAACCCCTACCTTTCGTTCGCGGCGTGCCTCATGGCGGGCCTCGACGGAATCGCCAACAAGATCGATCCCGGAAAGCCGGTCGACAAGGACCTGTACGAGCTGCCGCCGGCCGAGCAGAAGAAGATCAAGCAGCTGCCGGGCGACCTCTCGATCGTGCTCGACAATCTCGAGGAGTCCCACGACTGGCTCCTCAAGGGCGACGTGTTCACGCCGGACGTCATCGAGACGTGGATCGAGTACAAGCGCAAGAACGAGGTGGACCCCGTGCGGCTCCGTCCGCATCCCTGGGAGTTCGCGCTGTATTTCGATATTTAGTTCCATGGGGGCCTCGGACGCCGTTCCCGTGGATCTCCTTCCGGTCGTTGTGCTCTGGAAAGCGGCAGGATCGCCGAACGTGCCGTGTCGCTGAGCACATTGTTTCGAGGCGCCTTTCTAAGCGGTTGATTTCCTGAACCCCGACCTGGCACCGCGCTTGCGAGGAGTTGCGGTCATGGCGAGCGCGGGGCTGAAGACCGACTCACGCTGGCGGGTCGCGATTCTCGACGATCACGAGCGCTCGCGCGGGGCGCTTCGCGCCGCCATCTGGGCGGCGGGAGGCGAGGTGGTCGGCGAGGCCTTGCGCTGTGCCGACGCGCTCCCGCTGGTGCGGCGCGCGACGCCGGACGTCGCGGTCTTCGCGGTCGGTCTGCCGGACGGCGACGGCGTCGAGGTGGCGCGGCAGGTGGTCGACGCGGGTTGTCCCGTGGTGCTCTTCACGAGCCACACGAGCCAGGAGCTGGTCGATCGAGCGCGCGCTGCCGGCGTGATGTCCTATCTCCTCAAGCCGCTCCGCTCGGCGGAGCTGGCCCCCGTGCTCGACCTGGCCGTCGCGCGGTTCCGCGAGACGCTCGCCCTGCGTCGCTCGCTCGAGGAGCGGAAGATCGTCGAGCGGGCGAAGGGGCGGCTCATGGCTCGGTACCAGTTGAGCGAGGACGAGGCGTTCCGCCGGCTGCGCCGCGCCGCGATGGACAGCCGCCGGCCGATGGTGGACATCGCCAAGGCTCTGCTCGTGTCGGAGTCAGTCGCCTCTGACGTGCCTGCAGATTGAGCAACAGCTCCCGCCTACCGAATCCCAACATCCCGAAAACAAATAGATAGCAGTTCCGGTACGCCCTTTGCTCGTACGTCGGCCTGCCCGCGGCCAGGGATGTCCGCGGGGGACGCGCCAATGACGTCGCGGTCGAGACCACCTACACGAAAGGAGAAGCAGATGGCGGAGTTCTCACGTCGCGATTTCATCAAGGGGGGGCTGGTCGCGTCCACGGCGCTCGGCGCCGGCCTCGGGTTCCCAAACGTCCTGAGGGCGCAGGAGACGGTCAAGATCGGCGTCTTGCACTCGCTCTCGGGCACGATGGCCATCAGCGAGGTCTCGCTGCGGGACGTCGTGCTAATGGCGGTCGACGAGATCAACGCCAAGGGCGGTGTGATGGGCAAGAAGATCTCGCCCGTCGTCGTCGACCCGGCGTCCAACTGGGATCTCTTCGCGGAGAAGGCCAAGCAGCTTCTGCTTCAAGACAAGGTGGCCGTGGTCTTCGGCTGCTGGACTTCGGTCAGCCGCAAGTCGGTCCTGCCCGTGTTCGAGAACAACAACGGCCTGCTCTTCTATCCGGTGCAGTACGAAGGCGAGGAGTGCTCGAAGAACGTCTTCTACACCGGCGCCACGCCCAACCAGCAGCTGATCCCCGGCGCCGAATACCTGATGTCGAAGGAAGGCGGCAGCTACAAGAAGTTCTACCTCCTGGGGACGGATTACGTCTTCCCGCGCACCGCCAACAAGATCCTCCGCGCCTTCCTGCTCGCCAAGGGCGTGCCGGCGGACAGCATCGCCGAGGAGTACACGCCGTTCAACCACCAGGACTACCAGACGATCGTCGCCAAGATCAAACGCTTCTCGTCGGGCGGCAACGCCTGCGTGCTGTCGACGATCAACGGTGACTCGAACGTGCCGTTCTACAAAGAGTTCGCCAACCAGGGCCTGCGCTCGGAGAACGCGCCCATCATGGCCTACAGCGTCGCGGAGGACGAGCTGCGCGGCATGGACACTTCGGCCCTCGTCGGCCACCTCGCGGCGTGGAACTACTTCCAGTCGGTCGAGACCGAGAACAACAAGAAGTTCGTCCAGGCGTTCAAGGCGTACGCCAAGAAGGCCAATCTTCCCGGCGGCGACAAGCGCGTCACCGATGACCCGATGGAGGCCGCCTACTTCGGCGTCTACGTGTGGAAGCAGGCCGTCGAGAAGGCCAAGAGCTTCGACGTCGATCCGGTCCGCAAGGCCGTCTACGGCCAGACGTTCGCGGCG
This sequence comes from Binatia bacterium, assembly GCA_035635995.1. GTDB lineage: Bacteria > Methylomirabilota > Methylomirabilia > Rokubacteriales > CSP1-6 > AR31. The sequence continues at coordinate 6,764 of DASPZZ010000359.1, forward strand.
CCGAGCGGCACGATCAAGATGCACGAGGTCAACCACCACACCTATCGGCCGGTGCTCATCGGCGAGATCCTGAAGGACGGCCAGTTCAAGATCATCACGCGCACCAAAGGCCTCGTCGAGCCGGAGCCGTGGAGCAAGTACACGAGTCCGGACAAGGGCTGCGACTGGGTCAAGCATCAGGGCACGTATCAGAAGAAGGCGTGAGCTACCGTTCCACCGTACTCCTTTCCCTGGTCGTGTGGCTCGCCGCGGGAGCGGCGGGCCACGCGACCGCCGCCTCCGCACCGTCCCCCGAGGTCGCCGGGGCCCTCGCGGATCTCACCGGCGACGACGCCGACAAGCGGGAAGCGGCCGTTACCGTCCTGGGGCAGACGCAGGACCCGAAGTGGCGCCAGTTCCTCGGCGCGCTCCGCGACGGCAGCGTCTACGCGCGCACGCGCGCCGGCAAGACCGAGCTCGTGGTCGGGGGCGCCAAGGCCACCCGCGGCGACCAGGACGTGATCGAGATCACCGGCGCCTACGATCGCCGGCCGCTCGGCACGGTGCCGCTGACCGAGCTGAAGGAAGTCGCCGCCGACCGGCGGCTCAGGCTCGCCATCAAGCCGTTCCTCGACGCCGACGAGACGCAGGCGCAGCTCGCCGACCCGGACCCTGCGGTACGGCGCGGCGCCGCCGTCAAGCTCGGGAATCAGGCCGCCGCCGGCGCCGCGCCGGTCGTGGAAGAAGCGCTCAAGAAGGAGGGCGATCGCTGGGTCCGCCACGCGCTCGCGGAGGCGCTGGCGCTCATCCATCTGGCCCACGGCACCGCGGCGCCGCGCGCCGCCGCGGCGGAGGCGCTCGGCACCCTGCACTCGGAGAGCGCGGTCCCGGCGCTCCAGCGGCTGGCGGCGGACACCGGCGCCTCGCCGGCGGAGCGCGAGGCGGCGGTGCACGCGATCCGGAGAATCGAGCGCTGGGGACTCCTGACCCGGACCGTCGAGACGGTGTTCCAGGGCGCTTCGCTCGGCTCGATCCTGCTCCTCATGGCCCTGGGCCTCGCGGTGGTCTTCGGCCTCATGGGCGTGATCAACATGGCCCACGGCGAGCTGATGGCGCTCGGCGCCTACGCGACGTTCGTCGTGCAGAACTGGTTCCGCGCCGCGTGGCCGGCGCACTTCGACTCCTACTTCCTCGTGGCGCTCCCCGTCTCGTTCCTGGTGGCGGCCGCGGTAGGGCTCGTCCTCGAGCGGGGCGTCATCCGATTCCTCTACGGACGGCCGCTCGAGACGCTGCTGCTGACGTGGGGCGCGTCGCTGATCATCCAGCAGGGGCTGCGCCTCTGGTTCGGCGCCGCGAACGTGGACGTGAGCTCGCCGTCGTGGCTTTCCGGCGGCGTGCCGGTGATGGTGGGGCTCACGCTGCCCTACAACCGCGTGTTCATCATCGGGCTCGCGACGGTGTCGGTCGCCGCGATGTACTGGCTCCTCTTCCGCACCAGCGCAGGCCTGCGCATCCGTGCGGTGACCCAGAACCGCGCGATGAGCTCGTGCCTCGGCGTGCGGGCCGGGGTGGTGGACGCGACGACGTTCGCGTTCGGCGCCGGGCTCGCGGGGCTCGCGGGGTGTGCGCTCACCCAGATCGGCAACGTCGGCCCGTCGCTCGGCCAGAACTACATCGTGGACTCGTTCATGGTCGTCGTCACCGGCGGCGTCGGCAAGCTCGCGGGGACGATCCTCGCCTCGGCGGGGCTCGGCGGCCTCACCAAGGGGATCGAGCCGGCGCTTGGCGCGGTCTTTGGAAAGGTCGCGATCCTCGTCGGCGTCATCCTGTTCCTCCAGCGGCGGCCGGCCGGTCTCTTCGCGACGCGGGGACGGAATGCCGAGACGTGAGGCGGTCTTGCTCGGGATGGCGGCGGTCGTTTTCACGGTCGTGCTGCCGGTCTGCAACACCTTGCCGGCCGGCTCGCCTCTCGCGATCTCGAACTTCACGCTGAACCTCTTCGGCAAGTTCCTCACCTACGCGATCCTGGCCCTGGGGCTCGACCTCCTGTGGGGCTACGCCGGCGTGCTCTCGCTCGGCCACGGCGTGTTCTTCGGCCTCGGCGCCTACGCGATGGGCATGCACCTCATGCTGGAGATCGGCTCGAAGAGCGTCTACCAGAGCGTCTTGCCCGACTTCATGGTGTGGAACCAGGTCACCGCGCTGCCGCTCTTCTGGAAGCCGTTCCAGAGCACCGCGTTCACGCTGGCGGCGGTCGTGCTCGTCCCGGGGCTCTTCGGCCTCGCCTTCGGCTACCTCGCGTTCCGCAGCCGGATCCGCGGCGTGTACTTCTCGATCATCACGCAGGCGCTGGCGCTCAGCGCCTGGCTCGTCTTCAACCGCAACGAGATGAACCTCGGCGGCACGAACGGGCTCGCCGACTTCAAGACAGTCTTCGGCTTCCCGTTGAACCGGCCAGGGACCCAGCGCGGCCTCTACGTGGTCACCGCGCTCACCCTCATGGCCGCGTACCTGCTGTGCCGCTGGATCACGCTCACCCGCGCCGGCAAGGTCATCGTCGCCATCCGCGACAGCGAGACGCGTGTGCTCTTCTCGGGCTACTCCCCGGCGGCCTACAAGCTGTTCGTGTTCGTGGTCTCGGCCGTGCTCGCCGGGCTCGCCGGCGCGCTCTACGCGCCGCAGGTGGGCATCATCACGCCGGCCAAGATCGGTGTCCTGCCGTCGATCGAGATGGTGGTGTGGGTCGCCGCCGGCGGGCGCGGCACGCTCTACGGCGCGGTCCTCGGCGCGTTCGGTGTGAACTGGATCCAGAGCTGGCTCACGACCAGCTATCCCGACTTCTGGCTCCTCTTTCTGGGCGGGCTCTTCATGGGCGCGGTGCTGTTCTTCCCCGACGGGATCGTGGGCGCCCTGGGCCGGCTGAGCGGGCGCGTCCGCCGGATGATGACACGGCGCGGAGATCGGGCGAGCCGCGACACCGCGCGCCTTTCGCGGGCCACCCACGTCATGGGCCGGCCTCAAGGCTCCGACAAATAACCAATGACCACCGGGAGCATCATCTACCTCGAAGACGTCACCGTGAACTTCGACGGGTTCAAGGCGCTCAGCCGCCTCAACTTCTTCATGGACCGGCGGGAGCTGCGGGTGGTGATCGGCCCCAACGGCGCCGGCAAGACGACGCTGCTCGACGTCGTCTCCGGGCGCGTCAAGCCCGAGAGCGGCCGCGTGATCTTCGGCGACCACACCGACCTCCTGCCGCTTCGCGAGAACGAGATCGCCCAGCTCGGGATCGGCCGGAAATTCCAGACGCCATCCGTGTTCGTGAATCTGACCGTCTGGGACAACGTCGAGCTCTCACTCCGGCGGGCCTCGAAGGGCGTCTTCGCCGCGCTCCGCCAGCCGGACGCCGTCGAGGAGCGCGAGCGGATCACCCGGACGCTGGAGACCGTGCAGCTCGCCGGCAAGGCGGACGGAAAGGCGGGAGCGCTGTCGCACGGCGAGAAGCAGTGGCTCGAGATCGGGATGGTGATCGCGCAGGATCCCGAGCTATTGCTGGTGGACGAGCCGGTCGCCGGCATGACCGACGAGGAGACCGCGCGAACGGGTGAGCTGCTCGAGATGATCGCCGCGGACCGGTCGGTCCTCGTGATCGAGCACGACATGGAGTTCGTGCGGCAGATCGCACGCAAGGTCACCGTCCTCCACCAGGGCACCGTGCTCTGCGAGGGGCCGGTGGAGCAGGTGCAGAGCGATCCGCGCGTCCTCGAGGTCTACCTCGGCCGGCGGCGCGAGGCGAGCGATGCTGTCCATTAGCGGGCTCGACGTCGCGTACGGCGAGTCCCAGGTGCTGTGGGGCGTGGACCTCGAGGTCGGCTCGGGCCAGCTCGTCTGCCTCATGGGGCGCAACGGCGTCGGCAAGACGACGCTGCTCAAGACCGCGATCGGGCTCCTGCCGGCGCGGGGCGGGCGGGTGACCTTCGATGGGTGCGACATCACCGGCTGGTCCCCCGACCGGCGGGCGCGGGCCGGCATCGGCTACGTGCCGCAGGGGCGCGAGATCTTCCCGCATCTCTCGGTGGAGGAGAACCTCCGGATGGCCCTGCTCGGCTGCGGGCGTGCCGCCTCGCTGGACGAGCCGCTCGCGCTCTTTCCGGCGCTCAAGCCGCTGCTCGCGCGCAAGGGAGGCGTGCTCTCGGGCGGCGAGCAGCAGATGCTCGCGATCGGACGCGCGCTCCTCACCAAGCCGAAGCTGCTCATGCTCGACGAGCCGACCGAGGGCATCCAGCCGTCGATCATCCTCGAGATCGAGGAGGCGCTCCGGCGGATCAAGCGGGAGCTCGGACTGGCCATTCTGCTCGTCGAGCAGTACCTTGACTTCGCGGAGCGCCTCGCCGACAAGTACGTGATCATGGCCAAGGGCGCGGTCGTCGCCTCGGGCGCGACCCGCGATCTGCGGCCCGAGATGGTCAAGCAGCACCTGGCGGTCTGACACCGTTCTCGTTATAGTCGCGCCTCGGCCGGCGGGGCCCCAGCCCCGCGACGGCCTGCGGCGCGCACCTCGAGGAGGCCCGACGATGCACCTCACCCCGCGGGAGCAGGAGAAGCTGCTGGTCTTCACCGCGGCCGAAGTCGCGCGCCGGCGGCGCGGCCGCGGCCTCAAGCTCAACCACCCCGAGGCGCTGGCCCTCATCACCGCCGAGATCCTCGAGGGCATCCGTGACGGGCGCAGCGTCTCCGAGCTGATGGAGGCGGGGCTCGGCATCCTCGGACGCGACGACGTGATGGAGGGCGTGCCCGAGATGCTCGACCAGGTGCAGGTCGAGGGGACCTTCCCCGACGGCACCAAGCTCGTCACTATCCATCAGCCGATCCGCTAGCCCGGATAATTCATGAACGATCGACGCGATCCGCTGTCCGCTAGACGTGGGGTCGGCGGCGACGGGCGCGGGCGGGGTGGGCGCGAGGGGTCGACTGGACCACGCGGCACGCGTGCGCTGCTCCGCGGCGGCTGGGCTCCATCTGGGCGCGCAGCGCCCGCCGGCACTTGGCTGGAACGGGTCCATTCGACCCCTCGCGCCCACCCCGCCCGCGCCCGCCGCCTCCCTCTGCGTCCGAGGGAGCCTTGACATGAATTCGGGGCCGGAACGATTGGAGGCGAGGGTGTCGTGATCGAAGCGCTTGGCGCCGAAAGGTGTGACGAGGCATCGGGCGGCGCTGATCAGGCTGCTCGTAGGGCGCGGTCGACAGCCGGGGCGAGCGCCGAGGGCGCACTCGATCCGAGCGCGGTCTACTGCCGGCTGCTGACCGAAGGAGGCCAACCGTGATTCCGGGTGAGTACGTGCTCGGTGAGGGTGACATCATCGCCAATCAGGGTCGCCGGACGATGGAGCTGACGGTGACCAACACGGCCGACCGGCCCATACAAATCGGCTCGCACTTCCACTTCTTCGAAGTCAATCGGGCACTGCGGTTCGATCGCGCTCAGGCCTTCGGAATGCGGTTGAACGTGCCGGCCGGCACCGCGGTCCGCTTCGAGCCGGGCGACGAAAAGCGCGTGACGCTCGTCGAGCTGGCCGGCGCGCGCCGGGTCTTCGGCCTCAACGCGCTGACCGAGGGCGGTGGCCGCGACCAGGCCCTGGCGAAGCTCGCCGCGTGGGAGGGTCGGCCGTGACCCTCCGGCTGACCCGCCGCCAGTACGCCGATCTCTACGGCCCCACGACCGGCGATCGGGTGCGCCTGGCCGACACAGAGCTGTTCATCCGGGTCGAGCGTGACCTCACGACGCCGGGCGAAGAGGCCAAGTTCGGCGGCGGCAAGGTCATCCGCGACGGGATGGGCCAGTCCGTCCGCGCCACGCGGGCGGCGGGCGCGCTCGACCTCGTCGTCACCAACGCCGTCCTCGTCGACCACTGGGGCATCGTGAAGGCCGACATCGGGATCCGTGACGGTCGGATCGTCGGCGTCGGCAAAGCCGGGAACCCGGACCTGATGGCGGGTGTCACCGAGGGCATGGTCGTCGGCGCCTCCACCGAGGTGATCGCGGGCGAGGGAAGGATCGTCACCGCCGGCGGGCTGGACTCGCACATCCACTTCATCTGCCCCCAGCTCGTCGACGAGGCGATCAGCGCCGGGCTCACGACCCTGGTCGGCGGCGGTACCGGCCCCGCGACGGGGACCAACGCGACGACGTGCACCGCGGGGGCCTGGAACATCCATCGGATGCTCGAGGCGGCCGAGGCGTTTCCGGTCAACCTCGGCTTCCTCGGCAAGGGCAACGCCTCCGCGCCCGAGCCGCTGCGCGAGCAGATCGCCGCCGGCGCCATCGGGCTCAAGCTCCACGAGGACTGGGGCACGACGCCGGCGGCGATCGACTGCGCGCTCGGCGTCGCCGAAGAGCTCGACGTCCAGGTCGCGATCCACACCGACACGCTCAACGAGAGTGGGTTCGTCGAGGATTCGATCCGCGCGTTCAAGGGGCGGACGATCCACACCTATCACACCGAGGGCGCCGGCGGCGGTCACGCGCCCGACATCATCCGGGTGTGCGGCGAGCCGAATTGCCTGCCCTCGTCGACGAACCCGACGATGCCGTTCACGGTGAACACCATGGACGAGCACCTCGACATGCTGATGGTCTGCCACCACCTCAACGCGCGCATTCCCGAGGACCTCGCCTTCGCCGAGTCGCGCATCCGCGCCGAGACAATCGCGGCCGAGGACGTGCTGCACGACCTCGGCGCGATCAGCATGATGTCCTCCGACTCCCAGGCGATGGGCCGGATCGGCGAGGTGATCATCCGCACCTGGCAGACCGCCGACAAGATGAAGCGCCAGCGCGGCCCGCTCCCGGGCGAGACGCCGGGCGATGACAACGCGCGCGTGAAGCGGTACGTCGCGAAGTACACGATCAACCCGGCCATCGCCCACGGCCTGGCCGGTCACGTGGGCTCGGTCGAGGCGGGCAAGCTGGCCGACCTCGTGCTCTGGAAGCCAGCGTTCTTCGGCGTCAAGCCCGAGCTGGTGGTCAAGGGCGGCCTCATCGCCTGGGCGGCGATGGGCGACCCGAACGCGTCGATCCCGACGCCCCAGCCGGTGCTCTACCGGCCGATGTTCGGGGCGTTCGGCCGGGCCGTCGGCTCCACGGCGCTGACGTTCGTCTCGGCGGCAGCGCTCGCCGACGGCGTGCCGCAGCGGCTGGGCCTTACCCGGCGCGCCGTCGCGGTCGGTCGCTGTCGCGGGCTCGGCAAGCGGGACATGATCCACAACGACGCGCTGCCGCGGATCGAGGTCGATCCCGAGACCTATCAGGTACGCGCGGACGGCGCGCTGCTCACGTGCGAGCCCGCGCGCGTGTTGCCGATGGCGCAACGGTATTTTTTGTTTTGATGGGGGGGGCTGATGGGATGTCTGAGGTTGTCGTTGTCACTCGGCAGGGCGGCGGCGGGCGCGAGGCGGAGCTGGCCGGGCGGGAGCGTGACACGCTCGTGCTCACGGCTGAGGAGCGGCGCTGGGGGCGCCGTCGCGTGACGACGAGCGGCGGGCGCACGCTGGCACTGGCGCTGCCCACGGGCAGCGTGCTGGCACCCGGGGAGATCCTGCACGTCGGTCCGGATTGGTACGTCGTCGTGGAGTGCGCGCCGGAACCGTGCCTGGCGGTCACGCCGGCTTCGCGCGCGGAGGAGCTCCGCATTGCGTTCGAGGTGGGCAACCGCCACTTCACGCTGGCGCTCGATGGCGAGCGGCTCCTCGTGCCGGACGATCCGGCGATGGAGCAGCTTCTCACACGGCTGGGCGTGCGCTTCGCGCGCGTGCAGGCGGTGTTCGCGCCGGTCGGAATGGGGCACCGCCATGACCCGTGATCCGGCGCTGCTGACGCTTCTCCAGTTCGCCGACGGACTCTTCCCGGCCGGCGGCTTCGCCCACTCGTTCGGGCTCGAGACGTACGTGCAAGACGGACGGGTTCGGGATCGCCGGGATCTGGAGGCGTTCATCGCGGCGCACCTCGAGGGCTCCGCCGGCCCCGCCGACGCGGCGGCGGCCGCGCTCGCGGTCGGTCTGGCGCGCCGCGCTGACAGCGAGGACTGGATCGCGCTCGACGCACGACTCGACGCGATGAAGAGCGTCCCGGAATTCAGGACCGCGAGCCGCCAGATGGGCCGGCAGGCGCTCCGGATCGCCGCGGGTCTCGGCGACGACCCGTTCCTCGCCCGCCTGGCCCGCGCCGTGGACGACGAGCTGGCGGCCGGTCATCACGCGACGGTGTTCGGCGCGGTGGTCGGGCGTGGCGGCGTCGAGCCCGAGCGCGCCGCGGCGGCCTACCTCTACACCACCGCGGCGCTGCTGGTCGGTGCGGGGCTTCGGCTGATCGCGCTCGGACAGCTCGACGGCCAGCGCGTGCTGGCCGCGATGCGGGCCCGGATCGAGCGGCTGGCCGCCGCGGCGGCGACGGCGACCGCGGACGACCTGTGGAGCTTCAATCCCGCGCTCGAGATCGCGGGCATCCACCACGCGCGGCTCGACAGGAGGTTGTTCAGGTCATGAGCACGATCCCCCGACCGTTGAAGATCGGAATCGGTGGGCCCGTGGGCTCGGGGAAGACCGCGCTGGCCGAGGCGCTCTGCCGGCGCCTCTCTGCTGAGCTCGACATGGCGGTCATCACCAACGACATCTACACGAAGGAGGACGCCGAGTTCCTCGTCCGGCGGCATGCCCTGCCGGCCGAGCGGGTCGTCGGCGTCGAGACGGGCGGATGCCCGCACACCGCGATTCGAGAAGATGCGTCGGTCAACCTCGAGGCGGTGAAAGAGCTCCAGAAGCGATTTCCGAAGCTCGAGCTTCTTCTCATCGAGAGCGGCGGAGACAACCTGGCGGCGACGTTCAGCCCCGAGCTGGTGGACGCGGCGATTTACGTGATCGACGTCGCCGAGGGCGAGAAGATCCCGCGCAAGGGCGGTCCCGGAATCACGCGGTCCAACCTGCTGGTGATCAACAAGATCGACCTGGCGCCCTACGTGGGCGCGGACCTCTCCGTGATGGAGCGCGATGCCCGCCGGATGCGCGGCGCCCGGCCCTTCGTCTTCACGAACCTCCGGACGGGCGAGGGCGTGGACGCGATCCTCGCCTGGATCCGGCGCGAGCTGTCGCTCGACGCGGCCACGGCGTGACGGCCGGAGCGGCACTCGACGCCTCGCGGGTCGGACGTGACGGCGCGCTGCGGCTGCGTTTCGAGCGGCGCGGTCCGGCCACCGTCGTCGTGGGATGCCGCTACACCCTGCCGCTCCAGGTCCTGGCACCCGTCGCGCTCGACGACCCGGCCGCGATCGTCTCGATCCTGAATCCGACGGGAGGCCTCGTGGGCGGCGACCGGCTCGCGATCGACGTCCACGCGGCGGCGGGAGCCCACGCGGTCCTCACGACGCCCTCGGCCACCCGGGTGTACCGCGCCGAGGCCGAGGGAGCCACCCAGGTCGTGCGGCTCTCGATCGGGCCGCAAGCCACCGTCGAATGGGTGCCCGACCACACCATCCCGTTCGCAGGCTCGGCCTTCCGTCAGACGATCGACGTCGATCTGGACGAGACCGCCGGGCTGATCCTCGTCGACGCCTTCTCCGCCGGCCGGATCGCGCGCGGAGAGGCGTGGCGGTTTGCCGTCCTCGACAGCGCCGTGTCCATCCGCGACCGGCACGGCTGGCTGCTCCACGACCGGTTCGTCCTGCGCGGTCCGGTCGCCAAAGACGACCCCGCCTGGGACGGGCTCGGCTTCGCGGAGTCCCATCCATACTTCGCCTCGATCGCGATCGTCGGAGCCTTCGACCGCGAACGGTTCGCGGCCGACGCTCGGCGCCTCGGTGCCAACGGCGGCGCCGCGTGGGTCGGGGTGGCCGCGCTGGCCCGCCGCGGGGCGCTCGTCCGCTGCCTGGCGTCGACCGCGCCCGTGCTCGTCGATGCGCTCGCGGGCTGCTGGCGGCTGGCCCGCCGGGCCCTCCTCGGACTTCCCCCGCTCGCCCTGCGGAAGGGGTAGCGGGTTCAGGTGGCGGACGTGTGACGTTTCCGTTACACTCGGCGCGGGTCAATGTTCAACCTGATCCCGAAGGAAGTCCGGTTCTTCGACTACTTCGAGCAGCAGTCCCAGCACATCATCCGAGCCGGCGCCCTCCTGCACGAGATGGTCCACAACTTCGCCGATGCCCGCGCCAAGGCTCACGCGATCAAGGAAGTGGAGCATCAGGGCGACCACACGACGCACGAGATCATCAAGAAGCTGAACACGACCTTCATCACGCCGATCGACCGCGAGGACATCCACGACCTGGCTTCGCGCCTCGACGACGTGCTCGACTACATCGAGGCGGCCGCCGAGCGTCTGGTCGTCTACCGCATCAAGGAGCCGACCTCGGCGTGCCGGGCGATGGCCGAGGTCATCGTGCACACCACGCACGCGATGGATCGCACCATCAAGTGCCTGCGGACGATGGATCCCGGCTTCCACGAGCACACCGTCGAGGTGAACCGCCTGGAGAACACCGCCGACGTGCTGCTGCGCGACAGCCTCGCCGCGATGTTCGACGAGGCGAGCGACCCCATCGAGGTCATCAAGTGGAAAGAGATCTACGAGACGATGGAGATCGTGACCGATCGGTGCGAGGACGTCGCCAACGTGATCGAGGGAATCATCCTCAAGATGGCATGATCACCGCGGCCTGAGCGGTGCTCACGCTCGTCGTCTTCATCGTTCTCGTCGCGCTCGTCTTCGACTTCATCAACGGCTTCCACGACGCCGCGAACTCGATCGCCACGGTCGTGTCGACGCGCGTGCTGACGCCGTTCCAGGCGGTCATCTGGGCGGCGTTCTTCAACTTCGTCGCCGCGTTCGGCTTCGGCGTGAGCGTGGCGCGGACGGTCGGCAAGGGTGTCGTCGAGACGGCGCTCGTGGATCAGTGGGTGATCCTGGCGGGGCTGATCGGCGCGATCGTCTGGGACCTGATCACGTGGGCGTGGGGGCTGCCGACGAGTTCCTCGCACGCGCTGATCGGCGGCTTCGCCGGCGCCGCCGTGGTCAAGGCCGGGTTCGGCTCGCTGGTCCCGGCCGGCCTGATCAAGATCGGCGTATTCATGATCCTGGCGCCGCTGATCGGCATGGTGGTCGGATTCACGCTGATGGTGCTGGTGATCAACATCTTCAAGAACCAAACGCCTGGGCGGGTGGACAAGATCTTCCGTCGCGGCCAGCTCCTGTCGGCGGCCGCGTACAGCCTGGGGCACGGCACCAACGACGCGCAGAAGACGATGGGGATCATCGCCGTCCTGCTCTTCAGCACGGGCCACCTCGGGCCGGAGTTCTACGTGCCCTTCTGGGTCGTGCTCGCGGCGCACGCGGCGCTGGGCCTGGGCACGATGGCCGGCGGGTGGCGGATCGTGAAGACCATGGGGATGCGGATCACCAAGCTCCGGCCGGTCGGTGGCTTCTGCGCGGAGACCGCCGGCGCCATGATCCTGATCGGCACCGCGGTCGGCGGCATTCCCGTCAGCACCACCCATACGATCAGCGGCTCGATCATGGGCGTCGGCGCCATTCAGCGCTTCTCGGCGGTGCGCTGGGGCGTGGCAGGGAAAATTCTCTGGGCGTGGATTTTCACGATCCCGGCCTCGGCGCTCGTCGCCGCGCTCACCTGGACGCTGCTGCGCCTCGTCGGCGCGTGACGCTCGGCGGCTCAGCTTCGCGCGAGGCCTCGAGCGGCCGCTCCGACGCTACTGGTCGAGGGCGCCCTTGATCGCGTCGAACACCGGGTTCTGCCCCCCGCGCGCCGTGGGGGCGGCTCCCGCGGGCGCCGCTTTGCCCAGATACTTCCGGACGCAGTCGTATTGCTCCCAGCCCCGGAGCGGGTAGTTGAAGTCGACCGCCTTCCACTTCGCGTGGCCGGTCTTCTGCAGCGAGTCGAGTCCCCGCGACATGAGCTGCGCGAAACGGCCGACGTTGTCGCAGTCCCGGCGGCGGAAATCGAATGACACGAGGACCGCCTTGACCGCCGCCGTGTTGATCGCGGTCGGCTGCCAGGGATAGACGCCGGCCGGAATCTCGGCCTGCGGGTAGAACTCGAGGATGCTCTTGTTGGTGATCGGGATCAGCACGAGCTGGTCTTTGTCGGTGACGTCTTCCTTGAGGAGCTTCACCGGAAAGCCGGCCACGTAGAACATCGCGTCGACGCGGCCCGCCTTGAGCTCGGCGAGCGCCTCGCCCGTGTCGATCGGCACCATCTCGGCGGGCGCCACCTCGGACAGCTTGAAGAGGAGGCGCGCGGTCAGATACGTGCCGCTGCCGTCTCGGCCGATGGCGACCCTCCGGCCGGCGAGGTCGTCGAAGTCGGCGATGCCCTTCTTGCCGAGCAGATGGATCTCCTCGTTGTAGAGGGGGAAGACCATCTTGGTCTTCCGCGCGATCCGCTGGAGCACCGGGTCCGTCTGCACACGCGAGACGAACGCCAGGACGTCGGATTGCACGATGCCCATCGGGACGCCGGGGCGCTGGTACACGGCGTACACGTTCTCGATCGAGCCTTTCGAGGGATACACGGCCAGATTGATCCCGGCGGGCTTGACGAGCTTCTGCAGGTCGAGGCCGAACTGGTAGTAGGTGCCCTTCTCGCCTCCGGTGATCAACCCCATGTCCTCGGCGGCCAAGCCGGCGCTCGCCCACGCGAGAACCACCAGAAGGGTCACGGACCAGGCGGTGATGGCAATCTTCACGGCATGTCCTCCTCTTGGGGCGCGACCGGCGGCGCGATACCGTCTCCCAACGCTCCGATGATGGCACGGCCTCGGCGAAAAGGGCCTGCAATTATGCCGGCGTACGGGGCCCGACCCGCGCCGGCGAGGCGGCGGCGCGAAGAGAGCTTCGCGTAGGCCCGGGCAGTCAGTCGACGATCAACGGAAATCCCGCGCGTTGACCTCGTACCGTGCGATCAATCCGTGCAGCGTGGGACGGCTCACCCCGAGCAGCCGCGCACCCCGGGTGATGTTCCCACGGGTCTTGACGAGGGCGTCGACGAGCGCGCTCCGCTCGGCCCGGTCCCGGGCCTCTCGAAGCGACGCCAGGGGGCGGTCCTTGACCTCGATGCCGAGGTCCCGCGCCTCGATGACCCTTCCCCGGGCCATGAGGACCGCGCGCTCCACCGCGTTCTCCAGCTCGCGAACGTTGCCGGGCCAGGCATAGTGGGCGATGGCCTCGAGGGCCGAGCTCCCGTAGCGGAGCTTCCGCCGGTGCGCCTTGCCGCTCCGCTGGAGGAGCGCGTTGGCGATGAGCACGACGTCCTCGCCCCGCTCGCGCAGGGGTGGGAGCGTCAGGTTCACGACCGACAGACGATAGTAGAGGTCCTCGCGGAACCGCCGTGCTTGCAGCTCCGCTTTCAGGTCCTTGTTGGTGGCGGCGACGACCCGGGCGTCCACGCGGAGGACCTCGCGGCCGCCCACGCGCTCGAGCTCCCGCTCCTGGAGAAAACGGAGAAGCTTCACCTGAAGGGGAGGGCTCATCTCACCGACCTCGTCGAGGAAGAGGGTGCCGCCCTCGGCCAGCTCGAGCTTGCCCTTCCGCTGCGTGTGGGCGCCGGTATAGGCGCCCCGCTCGTGGCCGAACAGCTCGGACTCCAGCAAGGTGTCCGGGATCGCCCCGCAGTTGATCGCCACGAACGGGCGGTTGGCGCGCGCGCTGCTGGCGTGGACGGCCCGCGCGAGCAGCTCCTTGCCCGTTCCGCTCTCGCCCTGGATCAGCACCGTGACGTCGGTCCGCGCGACGCGGCTCACCACGGCGAAGATCTCGCGCATCGCGGGCGTGTGTCCCAGAATGTCGGCGAAGCGGGTCCCGACCTCGCTCGCGCGCTGCTTGTCGACCTCGGCCTCGAGCGTCTGGAGATAGGCCGCCCGCTGGAGCACGACCTTCAGGTCATCGAGCCGGATCGGCTTCTGGTGGTAGTCGAACGCGCCCAGCCGCACCGAGCGGATCGCGCTCTCGCGGCCGCCGTTCCCGGTGAGGACGACCACCTTGGTCTCGGGCGCGGCTTTCATGATCTGGTCCAGCGCCTCGAGCCCGCTCTCGGCGCTTTCCGGATGGGGCGGCAGCCCGAGGTCGAGGCTGACGAGCGCCGGTTGCTCGCACGTGAGCGCCGCGAGGGCCTCGGCGCGGTCCTCGGCGAAGAAGAGCGTAAAGTCGTCCCGCAGCGCATACCGAAGCTGCGTGCGGATCGGTTCCTCGTCCTCGACGATGAGCAGCTTGGGCTTCATGTTCGGCCTCCGATCGGGAGCCGTACCGAGAAGGTGGTGCCCGCCCCTTCCTTGCTCGACGCGTCGATGGTGCCGCCGTGGGCTTCGACGAGCCCCTTGGCGTGGTAGAGACCGATTCCCCAGCCACCCTTCTTGGTCGAGCGGGATGGCGCGAACAGCGACTGGCTCACGAAGTCCTCCGACATGCCGCAGCCGGTATCGGTGACCGACACGACCGCCCGGCTGCCCTCCGTGTAGGTCCTCAGCACGACGGTGCCCCGGTCGTCGATCGACTGCACGGCGTTGGTGACGAGGTTCTGGATCACCTTCGAGAGCGCCTCGCCGTCCGCGGAGATCGACACGGGCGCCAGGTCCATGACGAGGCGGATCCGGTCGTTGTTGACGACCGGTGACGCCGCTTCTCGCGCAAGAGTCGCCAGGTCGACCGGCTCGAGCCGCAGCCGAGCCGGCGCGGGCGCCCCGCGGAGCCGGCCGAGGAGCGCCTTCATCCGGTCGACGGTCTGCGCGACCGTCTTGAGAGCGTCGCGCTGGAACTCGCGGTCGTCGAAGTTCTTCAGCGCGTTCTCGCTCAGCATCGAGAGCGCCGTGATCGAGTTCTTGAGGTCGTGGATCACGAACGAGGTGAGCCGGTGGAAGGCCTCGAACTCGCGCGCCTGCGCCAGACTCTCCGAAAGCCGGGCGGTGACGATGACGCCGGCGCCCTGTTCGCCGACGGTCTCCATGAACTCGAGGTCTTCGCGCGTGTAGCGCGCCCCGCTCCGCTCGGCCCCGATCACCAGAAAGCCGGTCAGCTCGTCGCGCCACCGCAGCGGGATGATCACGGCCCCTTCGTCGAACGACGGCGCCGCCGTCGGCTCGCGCCAGGCCGCCATCGCGCCGTTTTCCAGAACGAGCGGGGACCGCCGCCCCCGAAGCGACGCGAGCAGGAAATGGTCCCTGGCGAGCGTCCGCACCGGGTACACCATGCCGACCGCCGCCGCCGCGTGATGGCCGCCCTCACCGACGTCGTGAAGGTACAGGGCGCCGCCGGCCGCGCCGACCGTCTCCACGACGGTGGCGACGAGCTGCGGCGCCAGGTCGTCGAGCGTCACGAGGGAGCCCAGGCGCTTGGTGAAGCTCACCCACTGCGCGCGATAGTCGTACTTGCGGCCGGAGAGCTTTCGGGCACCGACGCGGGCGCTCCCGCGATCCGCGCGGCTCATGCGCCGCGCAGCGAGAGCCCGGGATGCACCTGCTGCGGCCGGACCTTGAGGACGACCCGGCGCGGAAGGCGTGTGAGCACGGCCCGCGTGACTCCCGGAAGATAGCTCCACGGCTGCCGAGCGAGGATCGCGCGGAACCTCGCCTCCGTCGTGTGCCGGTAGACGGCGACTCGGTTCACGACCACACCGCCGGGTCGTGTTGGCCAGCCGAGCGCGGCGCACACCGCCAGGTAGCCGACCTCCCGCGCTGCGTTCACGACGCGGCGGTCGACCAGGCCGTGCGGCGCCGCCAGGAAGTCCACCCCGCGGCCCACCCGGTCCTCGATGAGACGCTTCGAGGTCTGAAGCTCGCTCTTGAGGAGCCGCGCCGGCAGGCCGGGCAGTGTGACGTGATCGTGCGAGTGGGACTGAAATGACATGCCGGCTCGGTGCATCTCGGCGATCCGGCTCCAGGTGAGGTAGCCGGGCTGACCGATCGTGGCGGTGTTGACGAAGAACTCGGCGCGCACGCCCGCGGCCAGGAGGAGGGGAAAGGCGACCTCATAGTCCGCGGCGCGGCCGTCGTCGAAGGTCAAGACGACCGGTGGGGACGCGGGCCGCTCGTCTTCCGGGCCGGCCCAGACGTCGTAAAGCCTGACGACCCGGTGGCCCCTCTCGCGGATCAACGCCAGCTGCCGCCCGAACGATCCCGGCGAGACCCAGTACTTGGCCAGACGGGCGTCCACGTCAGCCGGGGGCGAGGTCCCGAGCCCGTCGTACATGAGCACGGGGGCGCCGCGGAGCGTCACACCTCAGGCGCTCGCACGCGAGCCCCCTCGATACGCCAGCGTGAGCAGCGCGCGCCCGAGCTTCGCCGGATCGTGCCGCACCTCGTCGCCGGTCCCGAGCAGGTCGCCCTCGACGACGCGGTGGCCGAGCGCCTTCAGGAGTGCCGCGTCCGCCGGGACCGGCGCGGCGCCCAGCGCACCGTAGCGGGCGACCTGCTCGGGTGCCAGCGGCGCGGTGTTGACGAGGATGTCGTGGATCGGCATCGTCGGGGCGTGCCGGCGGATGGCCATGAGGTGGTCCACCCCGGTGTGACCGTCGGTCTCACCCGGCTGCGTCATGAGGTTCATGACGTGCACCACGCGCGCCCGAGATCTCGTGATCGCCTCGGGAAGCCCCCGGGGGAGGAGCGTCGCCACCAGGCTCGAGTAGAGGCTGCCCGGGCCGATCACGATCAAGTGCGCCTTCTCGAGGGCGTCTACCGCCTCGGGCAGGGCCGCGGCATTGGCGGGATGGAGCCGCAGACGGCGGATCGGGCTCCGAGCGCTCGCGATGCAGGACTCGCCCTCGATCACGGTGCCATCGGAGAGCTCCGCGTGGAGCGTCACGTTCTGGACGGTGGCGGGCAGCACCCGGCCGCGGATCGAGAGCATGCGGCCCACTCGCGCGACGGCCTTGGAAACGTCCTGCTCGAGCTCGGTGAGTGCCGTCAGGATGAGATTGCCGAGGCTGTGCCCGGCGACCTCGCTACCGCCGGGGAAGCGGTAGTCGAACACGTCCGACATCGCGGGATCGTCCCCGGCGAGGGCGAGCAAACAATTCCGGATATCGCCGGGGGACGGAAGCCGATACGGCGCTCGGAGATTCCCGGAGCTGCTACCGTCGTCGGCGACCGTCGCGATCGCGGTCAGCCGCGTCTGGTCCCGCTCGGGATCCCACGCGCGCGACTCGAACAGCGCCGCCCGGAGACCCCGAAGCACCGTGGGCAACCCCGTGCCGCCGCCCACCGCGACGACGCGCAGGTCGGGCAGCGTCGGATCTCCGAGCCCGTTCGAACTCGACACCGGGTTGACGCTCGTCATGACCGAAGGCGGTGCCATGGCCTAGAACTCCTTCGCCGAATCCGGCACGATCGTTTCCTGGAGGTAGCGCGCCAGCGACTGACGCAAGACCGCCCGCTTCGTGTACGCGTACACGAACGTGTCGTCCTGCACCATGTGCGACTGCACGACGCCGCATTTCTGGAGCTTCGACAGCGCTTGCCGGGTGGACGGCACGTCCCGATTGATCCACCACTCGGCGATGCCTCGCGCGGTGTCGGCGGCCTCGTTGTTGCGCATCAGGTACTGCACGATCTCGCGGCACACGGCGTCGCGCGCGAGAAGGTCTCGAAGCGCCGTCGCCATTCTGCTGTGACTGGACTGCGGAGCTAGTTTCAATGCGGGGTGCTGACAGAGCACAAACGGGGCCAAAGTCTTAACTGCTCGCGACGTCGACGTTTTGGGAATCTGGAGGCTCGGGAAGCAGGCCGCTCCCCTAAAAACTTGCGCGCTAGCCGTGCAAAGATTGCCGGCGGGCCCGGCCGTCGGGTGCTCTAGGAGCCGCTCGAAACGACGCCGCGGTCGGAGCCGGCACCGGCGTCGACGTCCCGGCCGTACGCCTTCAGCTTGTACTGGAGGCAGCGGACGCTGATCTGGAGCAGCCGGGCCGCCTCGGTGCGGTTGCCGCGGACCTTGTGGAGCGTCCGGAGGATGTGGCGGCGCTCCACCTCGCTGAGCGGCAACCCCGCTTCGAACATGCCCGACAGAGCGGCCCCGGCGGCGACGCCCGCGACGGTCGGGAAATCCCCGGCGAAGAGGTCGCGGTCGGTCAGCGTGTCGCCCTCGGCGAGGACGACGGCCTGCTCGAGAAAGTTCTCGAGCTGCCGGACGTTGCCCGGCCACGGCAACGTCAGCATCCGCGCGAGGGTGGCGGGCGCGACCCTCATGATGGGCTTACCGTAGAGGCTCGCGAACCGCTGCAAGAAGTGATCGACCAGCTGCGGAATGTCTTCTGTCCGTTCGCGGAGAGGGGGCACCTTGATCATGAAGACCGCGACCCGGTAGTAGAGATCCTCCCGGAACGTCCCCTGCGCGACGGCGGCCCTGAGGTCCTTGTTGGTCGCGGTGATGAGTCTGATGTCCGTCCGGATGGGTTTCGTCCCGCCGACCTTGGAGAACTCGCGCGCCTGGATGACGCGGAGCAGCTTGGCCTGCAGCCGCGGGCTCAGCTCGCCGAGCTCGTCGATGAACAGTGTCCCGGTGTGGGCCAGCGCGAAGACGCCTTCGCGGTGCTCCGTCGCGCCGGTGAAGGCCCCCTTCACGTGACCGAAGAGGTGACTTTCCATGAGGCCTTCGGGGATCGTCGTGCAGTCGAGCGTGATCAGCGGCCGATCGCGGCGAGGGCTCGCGTAGTGGATCGCTCGCGCGATGAGCTCCTTGCCGGTGCCACTCTCGCCGTGAATGCAAACGTTGACGTCGCCGACCGCCACCTTGGCGATGCGCGCGAAGATGTCGGCCATCCGCGACGACTCACCGATGATGTCGTGGTACGCCGACCGGATCGGAGGGGAAAGCGGTCGTCCGACGGTGATCGCCACGCCCGGCACCGCCTTCCTCAACACGTTCTCGAGCTGGGCGGGCGAGCTCGGGCGCGTGACGCACTCGGCCTGCGGAAGCTGGGTCAGGTACTGGATCCTGGCATCGTCCAGCGTGTCGACGAACGCCAGCAGGCGGCCCCGGTAGCCCGCGCGCTGGACACGGGCGGCGCTCTCCCAGCCCGTGAGGTCGTTCGTCACGTTCACGATCAGGAGGTCCGGGACACCGCTCGCTTCGAAGACGAGCGGGAGCTCGTGCAGCGAGCCGGCGAACGCCGTCGTCACTCCCATCGAGGAGAGCACTCGGCGTGCGGCCTCGCCTACCTGCATGGTCTCGTCGACGATGACTACGCGCACGACTGGTCTCCGGAATCCAACGAGTCTGACAGGGTGCCGCGTGTCAAGCAAGGGCCCGCCTGGCTGCCGGTCATGCGCGCTCACCCGAGCGGCGCCCGTCCGCGCTCAGTTTCCGCAGCAGCGTCCTGCTGCTGACCTGGAGCAGGCGGGCGGCCGCGGCGCGGTTGCCGCCGACGCGGGCGAGCGCCTCGCGCACTGCCGCCTGCTCGGCGATCCGTGCCGCCCGGCGCCCGATCTCCTTGAGGCCGGGTCCGGGCGACAGCGCCGCTTTCGCCGGCCCGTTCGTGCCTCGGGCTCGCGCCCGCGAGGCGAGCTCGTCCTGCAGATGGGCGTCGTCACCGAGCACGACCCACCGCTTGACGAGGTTCTCGAGCTCGCGGACATTGCCGGGCCAGTCGTAGTCGGCGAACAGCCGAATGATCTCCGTCGAGAGCTCCGGCTCCGGCCGGTTGAACTCGCTCGCGAACCGGCTCCGGAAATGGTCGACGAGACCGGGGATCTCCTCGCGCCGCTCCCTCAGCGGCGGCACCAGGATGCCGACGACGTTGGTGAGGCGTTGGAGATCGTCGGGGAACGCGTCGGCAGCCATCGCCGGGACGTCTCTGGTGGTCGTCGCGAGGAGGCGGACATCCGCGCCGATCAGCTCGGGCCAGCCCGCGCGGAAGAACTGACCGTCCTTGAGAATTCTGAGGATCCGCGGCTGCAGGGCCCCCGGAAGATCGTCGACGTCGTCGAGGAGGAGGGTGCCGCCGTCCGCCATCTCGAGCTTGCCTGCCGGCCCGAAGATTTCGGACTCGAGCAGATCGGCGGGCAGGGCGGCGCAGCTCACGCGCTGCAAGGGATTTCCGGAACGCGCGGATAGATAGTGGATGGCCTTCGCGACCAGGGCCTTGCCGGTTCCGGGTTCACCCTGAATCAGCACGGGGTCCTCCGTGCCGGCAAGGCGCATCACGAGCGCCTCGACGCCCTTCATCCCCGCACTGCGGTGGAACAGACCGGCGTAACGGGAGAAAAAGATGGCTCGGTCACGGTCAGGGGCCTCCCGGCGCGCGGCCGTGAGGGCCTCGGGAAGCACCTTCTGGACGGCGAGTCGGAAATTTTCCCGACTGCTCGATTTCCTGAGGACCTCGCTCGCGCCGATGCGGACGACTTCGACGGCCGTGCGGACGTCCACCTTGTCCGTCAGCGCGATGATCGGTATGTGACTGCCGTGTCTCCGGAAGTGCCGGAGGAGCTGCCGGCCAGGGATGTCGGCGATACCCAGATCGAGAACGACGAGCGACGGGGGCGCCGCGTGAAACGTCTTGAGCGCTTGCCTTCCCGAGGTCGTCGTGGCGGCCTCGAAGCCGGCTCGGGCCAGGGCTTCGGCAAACCCCCGTGAGGTCACCTCGTCGGGATCAACCACCAGCGCCGGCAGCGCGGTCTGGTCCACGAGATCTACGAAACAGCAAGGCCAATACCAACGAGGGCGTGCTTTCCAACCTTCTGGTTCTCTTGCACATTTTGCGTGCGGGCAAATCCTGCGCGATGCCGGGCGGTGGGCGAGACCTGGTCAAGACGGAGACGGTGGGGAGCCTGAAATCACCTTGGCGTCTTTTAAATCGGACATATCGAGCGCTCAAGAGGCTGTGCAACCGGCTGCTCAAAAGCTGAACACACTACTGGCACATCCCCGCGCAGGTCCTGCGGGTACAGTGCTAGTCTTGGCTCTCGAACGGCGTCCCAGGAGGCCGGGCGCTTCCTAGAATCGCGAGGCCGGATCGCTGTTGGGAAGGGTCAGGATCACGTGAGATCGGACCTGCAGCTCCAGATCAACCTCGCGGCGGATCCGCCGGTCGGTTCGCCGGCGTTCGGGCCCCTGGCGCTCGGATCGCTTGCGACGCTCTCCGCGCCGCCGATCGAGGATCACCTCGACGTTCTCGTCGTCCCCGAACCGCTCCACCAGATATTCGTATAGGCGCGCTTCGTGGCGGGAGACGAGGAACAGATGTCGGGCCATGGGCTTGTTGATTGTCCGTCGACGCTCTACGTGGCAGGTCATTTTTTCCATACGGAGCGCACAGCGCAGCATGTGCAATGCCATTCAATCAAGATGCTGAAACTCTTGAAGCTTCCCAGAGGCGGCGGGCGCCGTCTCGGCGAATCGAAAGATTTCCCGACGGGGACGATCGATGCTGCGGGTGATCATCGTGGTCTCCCGTGAGCGCCCCGAGCTGTTCAGCTACTTCGAGCGTGTCTTCGCGGGTATGCCGGACATCAACGTCCTCCTGGACCGCCGATTCCTGCCGCCGGGCGCCAAGCCTGGCGCGACGAGCGATCCCGGTCAGCGCGAACGACGGGACATCTACGACGAGCTTCAGCAGCGCGGCTTCGTGATGATCCGCCTCTGGTAGTCCGCCTCTCGGACGTCTGGGACCGGTTGCCACATCCGCGCCTGGCTATAATGCGACGAGACTGGGGATGCGACTGGCCTGGACGGTCCGGCGGAACTCGTACTTCGATTCGATCGACCTCATGCGCGTCGCCGAGCAGGCAAGACAGCTCGCGGGCGTGACGGAGGTCGCGGTGGTAATGGGCACGCCGTCCGGCCGCTCGATGCTGACGGAGGCGGGGATGTGGCCGGCGGAGGCCCCGGAGGCCGGCCCCTCGGACCTCCTGATTTCCGTTCGAGCGAGTACCGATACCGTGGCGCACCGGGCCCTGGCGTGCGTCGAGGAGCTCCTGAGCGCCGCTCGGGACACCGAGCTGACCCGCGCCGACGTGGTACCGCGCACGACCGCCAGCGCCGCGCGCCGAAGCACCTTGACCAACGTCGCCCTCATCGCGGTTCCGGGCGCCTACGCCGCCATCGACGCTCATCAGGCCCTCTCGGCGGGGCTCCACGTGTTCCTCTTCAGCGACGGCGTATCCATCGACGACGAGGTGGCGCTCAAGCGTCGGGCGCGCGCGCGAGGTCTCCTGGTCATGGGTCCGGAGTGCGGGACCTCGATCATCAACGGTGTGGGCCTTGGCTTCGCGAACCGGGTGCGCCGCGGGCCCATCGGCGTCGTCGGCGCCTCGGGAACCGGCATCCAGGAAGTGACGAGCCTCATTCACCGCCTCGGCGGAGGCGTCTCTCACGCGATCGGCACGGGGGGGCGCGACCTCCATGCCGCCGTCGGCGGCCTCACGACGCTGCAAGCCGTCGCCGCCCTGGCCGCTGACACCGACACGGCGCTCGTACTCATCGTCTCGAAGCCGCCGTCGGCCGGCGCCGCCGACGCCGTGCTCCGAGCCGCCGTCGAGACGCGGAAGCCTGTCGTGGCGTGTCTGCTCGGACACGAGGGTGCGACGCCGGCGGGTGTGCGCGCGGCGGCGACCCTCGAAGAGGCGGCCACCGCCGCGGTGCGGCTCACCGCCGGCGCCGTCCGCGACCTCGAGCGACCGCGACCTCCCGCGGCCGGGCCGCGGGGTGCGGTGCTCGGCGCCTACTCCGGAGGAACGCTCTGCGACGAAGCGCGGCGCATCGTGGGCGGGGGGCCCTCGCATCGCTTCGTCGATTTCGGCGCCGAGGAGTACACCCGGGGTCGGCCGCATCCGATCATCGACCCGAGCCAGCGGAACGGGGCGATCGTCGGCGCGGGCGATGATCCGAGCGTCTCCGTGCTGCTGCTCGATCTCGTCCTCGGCGACTGCGCGCACGCCGACCCGGTCGGCGCCGTCCGCCCGGCGCTCGCCGAGGCGCGCGCGCGGCGCCGCGGGCGCGACCTGGCGGTCGTGGCTCACGTGGTCGGGACCGACCTGGACCCCCAGGGTCTCGAGCGGCAGGAAGAGGACCTCCGCAAGCTCGGCGCGATCGTGTGTGCCAGTAACCGGATCGCCGCCGAGACCGCGCGCGCGATCGCCGAGGGGCGCGATGCCGTCTGAGACCGATTTCCTGCGCGATCCGCTCGACGCCGTCGTCGCCGGCCCCGAGCTCTTCGCCGCGGCGCTCGTCGCTCAGGGCGTCCCGGTGAGACGCGTCGACTGGCGGCCGCCGTCGGCGGCCGGCGCGCTCGGGTCCCTCTGGTGCGACGCCGTCGACGCCGCGAATCGCGTCGCCCTCGATCGCCTCCTCGCGGCCCATCAGGTCCTGGTGGACGTCCGCCCCGCGATCGAGGTCGTGCCCGGCATGACGCGTGAGACGGTTCTCCACGCCGGGCCGCCGCTCGCATGGGAACGCATGAGCGGCCCGATGCGCGGAGGGATCGTCGGCGCGTTGATCTATGAAGGGTTGGCGACGACGTGGCAGGAAGCCGAGCGCCTCGTCACCGGCGGCGCGGTTTCCTTCGACCCGTGCCACCATCACGCAACCGTCGGACCGATGGCCGGCGCCACGACCGCCTCGATGCCGGTCCTTGTCGTGGAAAACCGCACCGCCGGCAACCGCGCCTACTCGACCCTGAACGAGGGGCTCGGCAAGGTCCTGCGGTACGGTGCCTACGCGCCCGACGTGATCGATCGCCTGCGCTGGTTCAGGGACATCGTCGGTCCGGCGCTCGGCGAGGCGGTCCGACGGGTGGGGGGCGTCGACCTCCGCGCGCTGATCGGGCAGGCCGTGCAGATGGGCGACGAGTGCCACAACCGCAACCGCGCCGCGTCCGCGCTCTTCATCAAGGCGCTCGCGCCCGAGATCGCCGGGCTCGATCTTCCGGCCACGGAGCGCCGTCGCATCCTCACCTTCGCGGCGTCCAACGAGCACCTCTTCCTGAACGTCGGGATGGCCGCGTGCAAGGCGGCGCTCGACGCCGCCCACGGCGTGCCCGACTCGACCCTCGTGACGGCGATGGCGAGGAACGGCACCGAGTTCGGGATCCGGGTCGGCGGTCTGGGCGACCGGTGGTTCACCGGGCCGGCGCAGACGCCGCAGGGCCTCTACTTTCCCGGATTCGGCCCCGACGACGCCAACCCCGATATCGGCGACAGCGCCATCACCGAGACGGCCGGCCTCGGCGGCTTCGCGATGGGCGGCGCCCCCGCGGTCGTCCAGTTCGTGGGCGGCACGCCGGCCGACGCGCTCGAGTACACGCGGCTCATGTACGAGATCACGCTCGGTGAGAGCACGGCCTATCGCCTGCCCGCGCTCGATTTTCGGGGAACGCCGACCGGGATCGACGTCCGCCTGGTCGTCCAGACCGGGATCCTCCCGCAGATCGACACCGGGATGGCGCACCGCGAACCGGGGATCGGGCAGGTCGGCGCGGGCCTCGTCAAGCCGCCGCGCGTCTGCTTCGACCTCGCGTTCGAAGCGCTCGTGCGCGCGCGCGCCGCCGCCGCCGCGCCGACCGCGCGTCGCCGCTGAGCCGATGACGACGCGGAGCATCGGCGCGCGCATCCCGCGCAACGAGGACCCTCGGCTGCTGCAGGGGCTCGGCTGCTTCGTCGACGACGTGAACCCGCCCGGGATCCTTCACGCCGCGTCGCTCCGGAGCCCGCACGCCCACGCGCGGATCGTGCGGATCGACGCGGCCGACGCCCGGCGCGCACCGGGCGTCCGGCTCGTGCTCACCGCCGCCGAGCTGGGGGAACTGAACCAGCCGGCGCCGCTGCTGATCCCGCATCCCACGCTGACCCACGGGCGCACGCAGCGGCCCCTCGCCGTCGACGAGGTGCGCTACGTCGGCGAGGTGGTGGCCTTTGTCGTCGCCGACAGCCGCTATCTCGCCGAGGACGCGCAGGCACTCGTCGAGGTGGAGTACGAGCCGCTTCCCGTGGTGACCGACCTGGCGACCGCGCTCTCGCCCGGGACGCCGCGCGTGCACGCCGACGTGCCGGACAACCGCGCCGCGCGATTCCGGCAAACGGTCGGCGATGCGGAAGCGACGCTGGCGCGCGCACCGCGAGTGTTGCGCGAGCGGTTGGCGATCGAGCGAAGCTGCGGGAGCCCGATCGAGGCGCGCGGCGTGGTCGCCGAGTGGGACGCGCGGCGGCGCGTGCTCAAGGTCTGGGACTCGACCCAGGCGCCGCTCCCCATCAAGAACGGGCTGGCCGCGCTCTTCGGTCTACCCGAGTTCAGCGTGGAGGTCGTCGCGCCCGACGTGGGCGGCGGCTTCGGGACGAAGATCATGCTCTTCTTCCCGGAGGAGATCCTGGTGCCGCACGCGGCGATGACGCTCGGGCGGCCGGTGAAGTGGACGGAGGACCGGCGCGAGCACCTCATCGCGGCCAACCAGGAGCGCGGGCAGATTCACGAGGTCGAGGTGGGCTTCGACGCGGCGGGCCGGATCCTGGCGCTGCGCGATCACTTCGTCCACGACACCGGCGCCTACACGCCATACGGCATCGTCGTCCCGATCATCACGTCGACCCAGCTTCCCGGGCCGTATCGCCTGCCGAACTACACCGTCGAGTTCGAGGTCGCGTACACCAACAAGCCGGCGGTCTCGCCGTATCGGGGCGCCGGCCGCCCCCACGGCGCCTTCGTCATGGAGCGCACGATCGGGCTGATCGCGCGCGAGCTCGGGCTCGAGCCGGCGGAAGTGCGCCGCCGGAACTTCATCCAGCCCGACGAGTTTCCGTGGGACGTCGGGCTCACCTTTCAGGACGGCGCGCCCACGCGCTACGACAGCGGGAACTACCCGGCCGGCCTCGCGATGGCGGTCGAGATGATCGAGGCGCGCGACTTCCGCCGGCGGCAGGCCGAGGCGCGCCGGGCCGGACGCTACCTCGGGCTCGGTCTGGGCTGCTACGTCGAGGGCACCGGGATCGGTCCGTACGAGGGTGCGCACGTCCGCGTCGAGCCGAGCGGCAAGGTGCTGGTCGCGACGGGCCTGACCACGCAGGGCCAGGGCCACGGCACCACGTTCGCCCAGATCGCCGCCGACGCGCTCGGCTGCGACCCCGCCGACGTCTCGGTCGTCACCGGAGACACCACCAAGTTCAACTGGGGCGCCGGAACGTACGCGAGCCGCGGCCTGGTGACGAGCGGCAACGCGATCCATCGCGCCGCGCTGCAGGTCCGCGAGAAGGTGCTCCGCCTGGCGGCGAGCCTGCTCGAAGTGTCCGCCGACGACCTCGAGCTGGCCGACGGCCGCGCTCGCGTCAGAGGCGCTCCCGGCAAGGAGCTGACCCTCGGTGCCTTGGCCACGGTGGCGAACCCGATCCGCTACGCGTACGGAAAAGGGGCGGCCGAGGCCGCGCTGCGGCTCGTGAAGCCGCGGGACGGCGCCGTCCTGCGCGAGGACGAAGAGCCGGGTCTCGAGGCGCGCGGCTACTACGCGCCCCCGCACGCGACCTTCGCCAGCGGTTGCCACGCCGCGATCGTCGAGGTGGACCTCGAGACCGGGAACCTCACGTTCCTGCGCTACGTCGTCCAGCACGACTGCGGCACGCTGGTGAACCCGATGATCGTCGAGGGGCAGATCCGCGGGGGCGTCGCGCAAGGCGTCGGCGGCTCGTTCTACGAGCGCATCGTCTACGACGACACCGGCCAGCCGCTCACCACGACCTTCATGGACTTCCTGATGCCGACCGCGCTGGAGGTCCCCGAGATCGAGATCGGCCATATGGAGACGCCGTCGCCGCTGAACGCGCTCGGGATCAAGGGGGTGGGGGAGGCCGGGGCCATCCCCGTTCCCGCGCTCGTCGCCGAGGCTATCGACGACGCGCTGGCGCCGCTCGGGGTGCGTGTGCGCGAGATGCCGCTCGACCCTGGGCGGTTACGGCAGCTCATCGAGAACGCTAGATCAGGACGTTGATCCTAACGCTGGTAGGGGGGCAGGGCGACGGGCGGGGCGGCCGGGGGCACCCGGGCGGCTGCGTCACCCACTCGCCCGGTGCCGCAGCTCTTCGAGCTGCGGGCGGGACTCGGGGGTCCCACTTCGCCGCCCGGGTGCCCCCGGCCGCCCCGCCCGGCGCCCTGCCCCACTACCCAGACGCCTCATCACGAGGTTTGCGCGAGCTTAGGTCCGGAGGGTTCTCGGCCTTTTCATCGCCTCGACGTCGTCGGGGGTGGAGCGGCGACTCGTCGCGGTGCTGGCCAGAACAGTTTGACGGTTATCGAAATACAGAATATCGTCGAGTTCACCGTCCGCGTCGGGCGCCCGGAGCGCGCCGCCGCCGGTGAGGAGGCCGCGATGAGCGACGAGTCGATCAAGGAGATCGTCAGGCAGAAGTACGGACGGGCGGCGCTGCGCGTCACGAGCGGCGACAGCGGCTGCTGTGGCCCGGTGTCGCCGT
>DASPZZ010000360.1:0-2136 GCA_035635995.1 Binatia bacterium
GGCGGCCGCGAGCTCGGGAGCGTCCAGGAGCCGGCGAAACATCGTTGCGACACCCGGAAACACGGTGACTCGATGATGCTCGATCGCCTGGACCACTCGGTCGGGCGCGAAGCGCTCGACCAGCGCCACGGTCGCGCCGACGAGGAGGGGAGCCAGCAACGCGCCGTTGAGACCGAACGAGTGCCCGAGCGGAAGCGTTGCCAGCACGACGTCCCCCGGCACTAGCGCCATCACCGGCCCGGCCCACGACTCGATCGCGAGCTCGAGCGCTACGTGCGAAAGCACCGCACCCTTCGGCCGGCCCGTGCTCCCGGACGTATAGAGAATCAGCGCCGCAGCGGCGGGCTCGGCCGCGGGGCGCCGGGGACCCTCGGCCGGCCGAGTGGGCCCCCCGACATCCGTTTCATGGACCAGAGCCGCGGGGGCGAGATCGGAGACGATCGCGGCGCGCTCGTCTTCCTTCAGGAGCGGATCGAGCGGAGCCACGGTCGCGCCGATTTTCCAGCCCGCGAGGAGCGCGACGGTGAAGGCCCAGTGGTTGCCGATCGTGAGCGCGATGCGGTCGCCGGCCTTCACGCCCCGGCCGGCCAGCGTCTCGGCGAACACGCCGGCCCGACGGTCGAGCTCGCGGAACGTGAGCGCGCCACCGCCCCAGACGAGCGCCGGCTTGTCGGGTGTGCGGCGCGAAGCGGCTTCGAGGCGCCGGGCGAAGTTGACCGCCACGGAACGGTTCAGGCGAAGAAGTCTTTGAGGTCGATCCGCTGCCAGACGTCGGACGGCACGCGATGTCGCGGCGTGTAGGCCGCGAGCGAGGGCTTGGCCGTCGCGTCCACGCCCCACTTCGCGGTGTGGCCGTCGTCGCGCGCCGAGGGGTCGAGATCGGAGCCGCGCGCGTTGGTGATGATCGTGATGTCGCGGTCGGGCTGGCAGCGCGTCGCGATCGCCCAGTTCACCTGGCGATCGTCGAAGACGTCGACGTCCTCGTCCACGACCACGATGCGCTTCATGTAGAGATCGGCGCCGAGCGCCGCGAGGATCGCGTTCTTGGCCTGGCCCGGAATGCGCTGCTCGATCGAGACGAAGCAGGTGAAGGGGCCGGGAACGCGCACCGCCTTGACCGACGGGACCATCGCGCGGACGGCGCGGAACAGGTTCGCCTCCATCGGGATCGTGGAGAGCAGCATGTGATCGAGGTGGGCGACCGTGATGTCCTGGAAGATCGCGTCGCGCCGATGGGTGATCGCCTTGACGTGGACGATCTCGCGCTGACGCTCGCCGAGGCTATAGCCGGTGAACTCGCCGAACGGCCCCTCGGGCGTGCGCTGGCGCGGCAGGATCTCGCACTCCAGCACCAGCTCGGCGTGAGCCGGCACGAGCACGTCGGAGGTCCGGCACTTCACCAGCTCGAGCGGCTCGCCGAGAAGCCCGCCCATGATCCCGCGCTCGTCCTCGTCGATGGAGCCGATCGCGAGCGCGCCGAGCGCGATCGCCGGATGCACGCCGATCACCAGCGCGAGCGGCAGGGGCTCGTTCCGCGCCTCGGCGATCCGCTGGAACTCCCAGAGGTGCTTGCCGGTCGTCAGGTGGATCGACGTCGTGTCGCGTCCCTTGATCTGCAGGCGGTTGTAGGCGCAGTTCCAGATCTCGCGCGTCGGATCCTTGGCGAAGGAGATCGCCGCGGTGACGTAGGCCCCGGCGTCGCCCTCGTGGTGGACGATCTGGGGCAGGTCGTACAGATTCACCTGGTCGCCCTCGAGGACGACCTCGTGCACCGGGCCGCTCGGCACGATCTTCGGGACGAGGGGTTTGTCCATCGCCCGGAGGTACATCGCCTGCGTCGCCTCCGGTGCCGCGTTCATGGCGGCGGCCAGGCGCGGCCGGCTGGCGTGGAGATTGGTGAGGACCGGGAACCTGGTGCCCTTGACGTTCTCGAAGAGCAGGACGGGGCGGCGCTTGGCTTCCCGCTCGAGCTTGACGACGAGCGCGGTGATCTCGAATCGGGGGTCGACGGGCTTCGAAACGATCTCGAAGTCGCCGGGCTTGCGCCGCTTCACGAGATCGAGATAGCTCCGGAGGTCCTGGGCCATAGGCGGCTAGGATACTGAATCAGGCGTTGCCCGGCACCTTCTTTCTGCC
>DASPZZ010000361.1:0-2286 GCA_035635995.1 Binatia bacterium
AGACCGTAGTCCCCGACGACGCCCACCTTCACCGCCTTGGCCGTGTAGAGGAGATCCTTCGTGGTGAGGACGCCGTTCGTGATCTGGTAAGTCCCGGTGATCGAGTCGAAGTCGACCGGCGACGACGTGAGCGATCTCGGCACGTCGGCAGCGAGCACCGACGATGCCGCCCCGGCCAGGCGCGTGACCACGGTGATGAGCGCGAGCGCCTGCGGGCCGACCACCTTGCCCGGACCGATCCGAAGCTGGCCCGAGCCTCCGAGCGTGTTCAGGAGGTCGGACGTATTCGTCGAGAGCGCGCCGGTGAGATCGAGCGGGCCGGACACGGCGTAACCCTGGCAGAGAAAATCCACGAGCACCTTCTCGGCCGGCACCGACTTGATGGCGAGATCGCTCAGCTGCACGCGGGCCCCGTGATCGAGCGTCAGCGTCAGATTGGTGCTGATGGGACCACCGCCGACCGAGGTCGTGACGGGCCGGCTCTGAAAGCGCGCGCCGTCCCATGAGGCGCCGCCGACCTTCAGGAGGCCCAGCGCGAGCGTCCGCTGCTTCGGCTCCGGACAGGCCTGGTTCGCCTGGGTCACCCGAACGCTCGCCAGCTCGATATTGCCGGAGATCTTCGGCACGCCCAGCGTTCCGCCGAGCGAGAAGTCGCCCTTGATCGGGCCCGCGATCACGGGAGTCGGCCCGGCGGCCGCGGCGACGAGCTTTTCGATGTCCTTGCCCTCGATGCCGACCTTGGCGCGCACGGGCGCCTCGAGCAGGGTCTTGGCGCCGTTCACCGCGATGATCCCGTCGGCGAGCCTGACCGTGAGATCACCCGGCCTCACCACGAGCGCGCCTTTGAAGGCGAGCTGCGTCCCTTGACCGGTCACGGTGACGTCCAGGTCTTCGACGCGATACGGCGTCTGGGCCGGCCCCTTCCCGTGCGCCACGTACGTGATCAGCCCCTTGTCGATCTTCACCCGCGAGACGATCGCCGCGGCCGCGCCTCCCGTCGCGCCACCGCTCGGTCGGCCCGGGCGCGCCGCAGTTTTGGGCTCGGTCGGAGGCGCGAGGCTGGCCACGTTCAGGCGCCCCTCGGCGTTCTGAATGAGCGCGATGCGCGGGCGCTGGAGGGTGATGTCGCCGAACTCGACGCGGCCGGTCAGGAGCGGGCGCAGCTTGAGGTAGATCCGGCCCGTCTCGAGCGTCAGAAACGGCGTGGTGCCGAAGTGCGGGTCCTCGGCGACCTCGAGCCTATGGAGCTCGATCGACGGAAGCGGGAACAGGCCGACGGACAGCGACTCGAATTTCACGGGCCGCCCGACGGCTTGCGCCGCATTGCTGGCGATCATCGCCTGGACGCGCGGCGTATCGATCAGACGCGGGAGCGCGACCGCGGCGACGATCGTCAGCAAGACGACGACGGCGACAACGATGCCGAGCCACTTCAAGGCGCGCTTCAATGCGCACCTCCGGCGAAGACTATGCGGTCTGGATCGCCGACAGCCGCCAGGATTTCGGGCCGACCGGGCGCGTGAAGGTCCAGTACTCCTGGATATCCACGGGCGTGGTCGTCCCCTCCACGACTGCGTCGGTCGAATCGTCGACCGTGTAGTCGACGAGTGAGACGGCGAAGTACACCGTCACCCAGTCTTGACCGCTCTCTTGCCAGGCCTCGGTCACCTCGCCTCGACCGATCTGGACCCGCTCGATCCGATTCGTGCGCCGGGCGCCGCGAAGCTGGTCGCACTGCGCCTGCAGGCGGCCAAACTCCTGTGGCGTGAGGCGGTCCTGCACCGCGCTCAGGTCGCGCTTGACGATACTGGCCTGGACGTCGGTAAAGGTCCCTTTCGCCCAGTCGGCGAACCCGATCGGATCGAAGGCCGCGTCCATTCCGCGGATGTGTCCGACCCCCCGATCGAGGTCCGACTCGCCCGGCGGAGCCTCCATCACGGCACCACCACCGGCCCCGGTTGACCAGCCGCGGTCGGCCGAGCCATAGGCGGAGGCTCCGGCGTATGCGGGCTCGGGTCGCGCGGCCGAGCGGCCGCGCAGCATCCGGAACACGAGGAAAGCCGCGCCACCGATCAGCACGAGCTCGAGAAGCCCGAGGCCGCCGCCGAAACCCCCGCCCATGCCGCCGAATAGCATCGAGCCCAGGAGCCCGCCCAGCGCGAAGCCCGCGAGGCCGCCCATCAGGCCGCCGAACATGCCCGGCCGCTGCCCGGGCTGCTGCATCGGCTGGGGCGAGGCTTGTGTGGGAGCCGTCGCCCGCGAGGGGCTCGACGGCGTCGACGGCGA
>DASPZZ010000362.1:0-2015 GCA_035635995.1 Binatia bacterium
CGCTCGACCCGATCGATCACGCGACCTTGCCGCTCTCTTCGTCC
This sequence comes from Binatia bacterium, assembly GCA_035635995.1. Classification (GTDB taxonomy): domain Bacteria; phylum Methylomirabilota; class Methylomirabilia; order Rokubacteriales; family CSP1-6; genus AR31. Next base: position 45 of record DASPZZ010000362.1, read on the forward strand.
GAGGTCGACTATCCGCTGATCCGCGAGATGCACGCCGCGTCCGCGCTCGCCACGCCGTCCGCCGTCAGCACGTGGCGCGCCGGGGCGTGGCGAGACAGCACGGCGACGTCGGCCGCGGGCGCGAAGCTGGTGGCGCTGCCGTCCGCGCGCGAGCGGGCAGGCCGCGGGCTCGGCGAGACCATTCACCGCCGCGGCTCGACGCGAGAATTCGGACACGCGTCGCTGACGGCGGAAGAACTCGCGACCACGCTCTGGGCGGCGACGCGATCCCTCGACGCCGACGTGCCGGGCGGCCTCGTCGATCTCTACCTCATCGTCAACGCCGTCGAGGGTGTCCCGCCGGGAGCCTACGTCTACCGACCGGACGCTCACGCGCTCGAGACGCTGGCCACCGGCGAGTTTCGGAACCGGTCGGCGTATCTCTGTCTGGAGCAGCCGCTCGGCGGTGACGCGGCGGTTGTCTTCTACTGGCTCGCGCGACTCGACGCGCTCACGCGCGCGTTCGGCGATCGGGGCTATCGCCTCGCGAATCTCGCAGCGGGACTGGCCGGCGGCCGCGCCTACCTCGCCGCCTACGCGCAAGGATTCGGCGCGTCCGGGCTCACGTTCTACGACCGCCACGTCGTGGAGTTCTTCTCGCCGCACGCTGCCGGCAAAGACGCGATCTTCGTGACCGCGCTGGGCCGGTCGGGTGAGGGAGGCCGTGTTAACATCAAATCGAATCTGAGCGCGCCAGGGAGGCCGTCTGCATGAAGAAGTATCAGTTGATGGCGCCGGGGCCGACGCCCGTCCCGAGCGAAGTTCTGCTCGCGATGGCCAAGCCAATCATCCACCACCGGACCCCGGAGTACGAGGCGCTCTTCACCGAGGTGCGCGCCGCGCTGAAGAAGCTCTTCCAGACGGCCGCCGAAGTGATCCCGCTCGCGTGCTCGGGCACGGGCGCGATGGAAGCGGCCGTCGTCAACACGCTGTCCGCGGGCGATCGGGTGATCGTGGTCCGCGCCGGGAAGTTCGGCGACCGCTGGCTCGATCTCGCCAACGCGTACGGGCTCGACGTGATCGACCTGAGCGCGCCGTTCGGGCAGACCGTCGACGCAGGGCGCGTGGCCGAGTCGCTGAAGAGCCATCCCGAGGCGAAGGCCGTGCTCGTCCAGCATAGTGAGACCTCGACCGGCGTGCTGCACGACGTCCGGGCGTACGCCGCGGCCACGCGGTCGCACGACGCGATCCTGATCGTCGACGCGGTGTCGAGCCTCGGCATCGCGGACCTTCCGATGGACGCCTGGGGCATCGACCTGGTCGTGTCGGGCTCACAGAAGGGTCTGATGCTGCCGCCCGGCCTCGGGTTCTGCGCCCTCAGCGAGAAGGCGTGGGGCCGGACGAAGACCTCGACGTTGCCGAAGTTCTACTTCAGCCTCGCCGACGAGCTGAAGTACGTCGCGAAGAACGAGGTGCGCTTCACGCCGGCGGTGTCGATCATGGTCGGGCTGCGCGAGGCGCTGCGGCTGCTCGAGGCTGAAGGTCTGGCCAACGTCTTCAAGCGCCACGACCGGCTCGCGCGCGCCACCCGCGCCGGCGCCGAGGCGCTCGGGCTCGAGCTCTTCGCCAAGGCCACGCCGAGCCCGGCGGTGACCGCGGTCGTCCCCCCGAAGAACGTCGACAGCGAGAAGATCGTGGCCGCGTACTCGCAGGGCCAGAACATCACGATCGCCGGCGGGCAGGGCGAGATGAAGGGCAAGCTCTTCCGCCTGGGCCACATGGGCTACGCCGCCGAGTTCGACGTCATCAACGCGCTGGCGGCGCTCGAGCAGGTCCTCGCCGCCATCGGCCAGCCGGTCGACTTCGGGTCGAGCGTCCGCGCCGCCCAGAAGATCTTCGCCGAGAAGTCGTGAAGCGGGTTCTGGTCGCCGACGGGCTACAGACCGTCGGCGTCGATGCGCTCCGCAAGCACGGCCTCGACGTCGAGGTGGT
>DASPZZ010000363.1:0-2683 GCA_035635995.1 Binatia bacterium
CGAGCGACGTGCTGCGCTCGCTCTTCGGCCTCGAAGAGGTCGCGATGAACGGCGGCCCGCGCTCGATGCTGGCCGTGGGTCGCGGGGCGGTGCTGGTGGTGCCGGCCGAGGAAGTGGGCGGCACCGAGGGATTGGTGGCGCTCTCGATGGTCGCTGAAGATTTTCCCGCGCTGACCGACGCGTTCACGCGCGCCGGGACTTCGGTGTTGCGGGGGACCGGCGAGGTTACCGTGCAGCCGAGCTCCAGCCACGGCGTGAATCTTCACATCAGTCGGTACTAGTCGCTTCTTCTGCGTTTCCTGACGTATCGCCTGGCTCGAGGCGGACGGGGCCTGTCGCCGCGGCGCCACCCGTCCGGTTCTGCGATGCGCGCCTGATCGCCAACACCTGACTGACGCACCATCGCACGGCGTTTGGCCTAGTCGGGGCGGCGGATGGCGGCGACGGGGGTGGGGAACTCGTCGGGATCGATCGGGATCTCGATGACCGCGGGGGCGTTCTCGGATAGGGCTTTCTTGACGGCGTCGCCGACCTGGTCGGGGTGCTCGACGTAGTAGCCGGCGGCGCCGAACAGACGGGCGAACTGGTCGTAGCGCGGATTGCCGATGTCGCAGCCGATATAGCGGCCGCCGTAGAAGTGCTTCTGGTACGCCTTCTCCGAGCCCCAGCAGTTGTTGTTCATGACGATCGTCACGACACCGATGCCGTGCCGCACCGCGGTCTCGAGCTCCTGAGCGTTCATCAGATAGCCGCCGTCCCCGTGGATCGCGACCACCGGGGCATCGGGGCGACCGAGCTTGGCGCCGAGCGCGACGGGAAACGCGAAACCGAGCCCCCCGAGATCGAGCGGCGTGAGGAACGTCCGCGGTCGCGCGAAGCTGAGACGATCGTATCCGTAGGCGGGCGCGGCTCCGGCGTCGAGCGCCACGATCGTCTCCGGGGGGAGCATACGGCGAAGCTCCGCGTAGACGCGCTGAGGCTTCATTGGCCTGGCCGCGAGCTGTTCGTCGGCGGCGAGCCGCGCCTGACGCTGCGCGCGCAGCGCCGCGGCCTCCTCGAGCCAGGACTGGTTGCGTGCCGGCCCACCGTCTTGCGCGAGCGCGCCCAGGAGAGCCTGGCACGTTTCGCGGGCGTCGGCGTGAATGCCGACCGCGACGGGGTAGTAGCGTCCGATGTCGCGGGCCTCGAGGTCGATCTGGATGAGTGCCGTGCCCGGGCGGATGTAGCGGTCGTCGAACTGGGTCGTGAACTGGCCGAGGCGCGAGCCGACGGCCACGATCACGTCCGCGCGACGGCAGGCGGCGCCCGCCTCCGGCGCGCCGGCGCGCCCGAGCGGGCCGAGATACAAGGCGTGCGTGTTGGGCACGGCGTCGTTGCGACCGTAGGCCGTGATCATCGGGATCCCGTAGCGTTCGCTCAGCTGAACGACCAGCTCGTTGGCGCCGGCACGGCTCGCCCCGCCGCCCACGATCAGGAGTGGACGCTCGGCCTGCCTGAGCCGTCGCGCGGCTTCTCGGACGGCGTCGGCGTGGGGCGGCTGCGCGTAGGTGGTCCGGTAGGCTTCGGGCGCCAGCGGCGCGGCCGCCGGCAGCTTGCCGCTCAGCACGTCGCGCGGGATCTCGACGAACACCGGACCCGGCCGACCGCTCATCGCCGCCCGAAGGGCGCCCCGTAGGAGCTCGGGAATGCGCTCGGGCTTGTTGATCTGGATCGCCTGCTTGGTCACGGGCCGAAACATGTTGACCAGGTCGAACTCCTGGAAGGCGTCTTTCTGGTAGTGGTCGAGCGCGATTCCGCCGACGAGCACGACGACGGGCGAGTGGGCGACGTAGGCGGCGGCCACGCCGGTCATCAGATTCGTCGCGCCGGGTCCGCTCGTGACGAGGCAAACACCGGGACGATCGGTGACGCGCGCCAGCCCATCGGCCATGAAGGCCGCGGCCTGCTCGTGCCGGACGTTGATGTATTCGACGCTCGAATCGTCGTAGAGTCGGTCGAGGACGTCCAGAAACGTCGAGCCGACGATTCCGAATATGTGACGGACCCCCTCGGTCTTCAGCAGCTCTACGACCGCCCGCCCACCCGTCCAGTCGTCCATGTGCTTCTGCCTCCTGTGCGATCCCCGCACCGCGTCAGCGGGCGGGGCGCGCCACAGGATACCGGCTGACCAGGCGTAAACAAAGCGAGACGGCGAGCCGTCGTACGGCCAGATCGCTCGTAAGGAGGGTCCCACAATGAAGCGTCTGCAACCCACGATCGCAACGATGGCCTTGCTCCTGCTCGGGATCGGCGTGGCCGCCGCCCAGGCGGAGCCCCAGTTCGCCGGCTCCTGGGTGCTCGACCGCTCGCAGAGCCAGTTCCCGACACACGAGGGCCGGGGGCACAAGGCGCCCGACGCCCAGCAAGCGCCTGACGCCCAGCAGCAGCCGTCCGTCCAGCAGCAGCCGCCCCAGGTCACGCTCATGGTCGCTCAACAGGGCAATACGCTGAAGGTCACCCGCACCTTCGCGATGGGTACTCGAGCGCACTCGACGACCGACATGATCGTCGCCGATGGCTCCGACCAGATCCGGCAGGGCTACCGCGCCAACGTCGTCGTCCGCTCCACGTTCGATGGAGACCGACTGATCGTCACGCACACCCGCACGAAGAAGACCGACCAGGGAGAGAAAACGATGTCCCG
>DASPZZ010000364.1:0-1860 GCA_035635995.1 Binatia bacterium
CTCGGCCTCGCGTCGGTGTACGACGTCGTCACGCAGAGCGGCGGCCAGATCAGCGTCACGAGCGACACCGGCGCCGGCTCGACGTTCAAGATCTACCTGCCGCGGGTCTCGGAGGCCGCGACACTGGTCGCGACGGCGGCGCCTCCGCCCGCGCCGTCGGCGCCGGCGACCGAGAGCAAGACCGTGCTGGTGGTCGAGAACGAGCGCGAGGTGCGGGACCTGGTCCGGGAGATCCTCCAGCTCCAGAACTACGTGGTCCTCGAGGCGGCGGATCGCGACGAAGCGCTGGCCCTCAGCGAGCAGCACGGCAGCCGGATCGACCTGATGATCGTGGACGTCGGGATCCCGCCGTCGTTCGCCGACGAGTGGGTGGTTCGCGTCAGGGCCTCGAGGCCGGAAATCAAGGTACTCTATATCTCGGGATATCTGAGCGACAGTGCGTCGGCCGACGCACCCAAGCTCGGTCCGCTGCTCCAGAAGCCGTTCACCGTCGGGGCTTTCACGAAAGCGATTGGGCTGGTGCTGGGCCGGGCGAAGTAGCGATGGAGTATCTGATCGTACGGTTTCCCGAGGCGCGGGAGGTCCAGGTCGACGGCGTCCCGCACGGCCGAACGAACATCGTCTTGCAGTTCGAGGCGGGCATCCACGACGTGACGCTCGGGCCGCCCTGGAACTTCGCGCCGCTCGCGCAGAGGGTCCTCTTGCTGAACACTGCGGCGCTCGATCCCTACCGGGTCGAGTTTCGGATCCTCCCGCCGGCCGCGATCCCGATCTCGCCCGGAAGCCCGCCGTGACGCTGCGGGCGCGGCTCGGCGCTCTCGTTCTCCTGTCGGTCGTCGTCGTCGGCTGCGCCCACTACCCGCTCAACACGCCGCTCGCCGCGGGCGGGGATCCCGCGATGGGCTATCGCTTCCCGCCCATGGTGGTCGCTCGGCCCGACCCGGCCGATGAGATCTTCGTGTGCCTCGCGTTCTCGGGCGGCGGCACTCGCGCGGCGGCCTTCGCGTACGGCGCGCTCCAACGCCTGCGGGACATCGACATCGGGCGGGGCGGGAGCCGGCGGAGCCTGCTGGACGAAGTGGACTGCATCGCCGGGATCTCGGGCGGGTCCTTCACGGCGGCGTATTACGGCCTGTTCGGCGCGCAGACCTTCGAGCGGTTCTACGATCGATTCCTCGTGCGAGACATCCAGCGCGAGCTGGCGCTGAGCACGCTCAATCCGGTGAACCTCGCCCGCGTCGCCTCACCGTATTTCAGCCGGATCGACCTCGCGGGCGAGCTCTACGACACCACGGTCTTCGAGGGAGCGACCTACGCGGCGCTGGCGAAGCGCCGGCGACCCTTCGTCATCCTGCACGCGACCAGCATGGCGAACGGGGCGCCCTTCGAGTTCACGCAGGACGAGTTCGATTTCCTCGGCTCCGACCTCGGCTCGTTCCCGGTCGGCCGCGCGACGGCGGCGTCGTCCGCGTTCCCGTTCCTCCTCAGCCCGGTCAGCCTCCGGAGCTACCCGCCCGCCGCCGGCTTCGTGATCCCGCCCGACGTCGCGCGCGCGCTGGAGAGCCGGGAGGTGAATCCGTCGCGCTACGCCTGGGCGCGCCAGCGTCTCGATCTGATGGCCGGCAAGGACGAGAAGTGGCTGCATCTCCTCGACGGTGGACTCGCGGACAACATCGGCCTGCGCTCGATCCTGCGCGCCTATGACCGTTCAGGTGGGTTCATCGCTCAGCGCATCAACGCGGGGCACATCAAGCGGCTGATCGTCATCGCGGTGAACGCGCGTACCGATCCGCCCGAGCAGCTCAGCCGGCAAGAGCGGTCGCCCGGGCTCGCCGACGTGTTCTTGAAGACCGCGACCGT
>DASPZZ010000365.1:0-23683 GCA_035635995.1 Binatia bacterium
CGGCGCAGCAGCCAGTCGTCCAGGTCTGTCTCGAACCCCGACGCGTACGTCCGCCCGAACATCGTCAGCTCGGGCTTCTGCACGAGCCCGGCGAAGGGCTCGGCGTTGAGCACTTCCCGGAGGGCCGTGACGAAGAAAATCGGATCCTCGCTCATCGCCAGGACGCCCACGCCGCGCGCGTCGTTGACGTCCTGATACAGCACCGCCTCGAGCCGGCTCGCCTCGAGCGCCCGTACCAACGGCTTGGCATCGAGGCAGCCGCCGAACGCCGAGAGCTGCATGAAGAGCCGCCGCTCGGAGGTCTGCCGGTCGGCTCCGCGCTCCTGGACGTCGATCTTCGTCGTGTCAGCGGCGCTCACGGGTCGTCCCTCCTCAGTTTACAGTCGCGCCTCGGCGGCGGGGCCGCAGCCCCGCGACGGCTTGCGGCGCATCACCCCGCCGGCGCTACCCGCCCCGCGTGTGCATCTCCAGATGCGGATCTTCGCGAAGGCGACCGATCTGCACGAGCGGCGAGCGGTCCCGCAGCCGCAGGCGCTCCTCGGCCCCGCGGTCCGCGCGCCGCCCCCACGCGCTGACGATCAGCGCGCTCAGCTCATCCCGCGACGCCCCGCGGCGTAGCGGCCCCCGGAGGTCGATGCCCTGCTGGGCGTACAGGCACAGGTACCACATGCCGTCGGCGGTGAGCCGGCTCCGATCGCAGCTCGCGCAGAACGGCGCGGTCGTCGACGAGATGATTCCGAAGACGGTGCCGTCAGGGAGGCGATAACGGTCGGCCGGCGCGGTGCTCTCCTCGACCACCGGTTCGATCGTCCCGTATCGTCGGGCCAGCGCCTCGAGCATCTCGGCGCGGCTCACGACCTTGTCCATCGACCAGCGCGTCGCGCCGCCGACGTCCATGTACTCGATGAAGCGCACCTCCGCCGGCACGGTCCGGCCGAGCTCGATCAGGTCGGCGAGCTCGTCCTCGTTGACCTCGCGCATGACGACCGTATCGAGCTTCGTCCCGGTGAAGCCCGCCGGCGCGAGCGCGGCGATGCCCTCGAGGACCTGCGCGTGATTGGCGCGGCGCGTGAGCGCCGTGAAGCGCTCGGCCCGGAGGGTGTCGAGGCTCACGGTGACGCGGTGGAGCCCGGAGGCTCGCAGCGAGCGCGCTTGCTCGCCGAGGAGGACGCCGTTGGTGGTCAGCGCGAGATCGCGGAGGCGCGGCTTGGCCGCCAGCAGCCGGATGAGCTCCGGCAAGTCGCGCCGCAGGAGCGGCTCGCCGCCGGTGAGCCGAATCTTGTCGACGCCGAGATCCATGAAGACGTCGGCGAGCGTGCTCACCTCCTCGAAGTGGAGGATCTGCTCGCGCGGCAGCCAGACATATTCCTCTTCCGGCATGCAGTAAGCGCAGCGGAGGTTGCAGCGGTCGGTCACCGAGATCCGGAGGTTCCGCAGGGGGCGCTGATAGACGTCCCGGGTCGTCATCCGCGCGCTCCGGTCGCGACGGCGTCCTCGGCGCCGGCCCGTTCCCACTCGCGGAGCAGTCCGGCCTTCTTGACGCCGACGTCGAAGTGGTCCCAGGGCAGCCGCTCGTCGGGGAAGCGTCGCCGCGTCGTGTAGAAGGCCGCGTCGCCCTCCCACTCGCGGAGCGCCCGCCGCCAGTCGCCGTCGTGGGAGGCCGCCAGCTCGAGAAAATCGCCGACGCGCCGGTCGCCGCGCGCGAGCAGCGCCTGGAGCGCCGCCTCGCGGGGGTTTTCGTGGAGCACCCGCACGTTGGAGAATCGGCGCACGCCGTGTTTGATGATCTCGAGCTTGGACTGGAGCGACTCGGCCCCGTCGAAGGGCGCCCACTGGAACGGTGTCCAGGGCTTGGGCACGAACGAAGAGACCGAGAGCGTGAGCCGACCGAACGGCCGGCCCGTCGGGTCGAGCACGCGCAACCGCTCGAGCATCCGCCCGGCCAGCTCGGGAATCGCCTCGACGTCCTCGATCGTCTCGGTCGGCTGGCCGATCATGAAGTAGGTCTTCAGATTCGGGATGCCGTGGGACCGCACGAGATCGCACGCGACCATGAGCTGGTCGTCGCTGATCGACTTGCGGATGCTTCGCCGCAGTCGCTCGGTCCCCGCCTCGGGCGCCATGGTGAGGGTCCGGTGCCCACCGCGCGCCAGGGCGGCCACCAGATCCTCCGTCAGGCTGTCGGCGCGGAGCGAGGAGATCGACAGCTCCATGCCGTTCTCCTCGACGATCTTGAGCAGGTCACCCAGCCACGGGTAGTCCGATACGCAGGCGCCGACCAGCCCGATCCGCCGCTCGCCGCTCGCCGCCATCCTCGCGACGGTCTCGCGGAGGGCGTCCACGCTCCGGTGCCTCACGGGGCGATACACCTGCCCTTCGAGGCAAAAGCGGCACCCGCGCCCGCAGCCCTTGCCCACCTCGAGGAGCGCCATATGGCCGTACTCGGCGTTGGGCGTCTTCACCGCCGCGACCGTCTCGAAGGCGTTGACGTTTCGGAGGCGGCGCTTGGCGACCACCGCGGGCGCGCCGTCGCGCGCGACGACGTCCGCGACCGTCCCGTCGACGCCGTACGCGACGTCGTACCGCTCGGGGACGTAGACGCCGTCGAGCGCCGGGAGCGACGCGAGGAATCGGGCGCGATCCTGATAGCCCGCGCGGTAGGCGGCGATCAGCTCCACGACCAGCTCTTCGCCCTCTCCCACGACCACGAAGTCCATGAACGGCGCGATCGGCTCGGGGTTGGAGAACGCGCAGACGCCCCCCATCAGCACCAGCGGATCGTGGTCCCGTCGCGCGGCGGCCCGCAACGGGACCCCGGCCATCGCCAGCAGGCGCAGGACGTTGATGTAGTCGCCTTCGTAGGTCACCGAGAAACCCACGAGGTGGAAGTCGGTGAGCGGCCGGAGCGACTCGAGCGAGAAGGGCTGGGTCGCGGAGCGCCGCATCTCCTCCACGTCCGCCGGCTCGGGCATGAACACGCGCTCGCAGACGACGTCGGGAATCGCGTTGAGGTGACGGTAGATGGTCTGGAAGCCGAGGTTCGACATGCCGACGGCGTAGGTATTGGGGTAGACCAGGGCAACGGAGATTTTCCCGCCCCAGTTCTTGGTCACGGTTCCCTGCTCGGCGGCGAGCAGAGCGTTGGATTTCTTCTTCAACGACCAGGACATCACGCTAGTGTACCACGCGGCGAGGGGTCACCCTTTGATCACGGCCAGTGGTTTGAGCCGCGCGACGCGCGTCGAGATGCCGAATCGATGCACCACGTCGACGACGTCCTCGACGTCCTTGTACGCCTCGGGCATCTCCTCGGCGAGGGCGTCGCGACCGGTGGCGCGCGCCAGCACCCCGCGCTGGCGGAGCTCTTCGCCGATCCGCCGGCCGCGCGCGGCCTTCACGGCGGCGGTTCGACTCAGCCGCCGGCCGGCGCCGTGACACGTGCTCCCGAACGTCTCCCGCATCGCGGCCTCGGTGCCGAGCAGCACATAGGAGTACCGTCCCATGTCTCCGGGGACGAGCACGGGTTGGCCGGGAAAGGCGCGCGTCGCGCCCTTGCGGTGGACGATGAGGCGCCGCCGGGCGCCGTCGACCTCGTGCTCCTCTTCTTTGGCGATGTTATGGGCGACGTCGTAGACGACGCTCATGCCGAGCTCGCGCCGGCCGATCCCCAGGCTCCGCTCGAAGACCCGGCGGGCCCAATGCGTGAGGACTTGACGGTTGGCGAAGGCGAAGTTCGCGGCGGCGCGCATCGCGCCGAGGTAGGCGCGCGCTTCCTCGGAGTCGACGGGCGCGCACGCCAGCTGGCGATCCGGCACGGTGATGCCGTAGCGGCGGAGCGCCTTGCCGGCGACGTCGAGATAGTCCGTGCACACCTGGTGGCCGAGGCCGCGCGAACCGGTGTGGATCATGACCGTCACCTGACCCTCGCTCACGCTCAACTCGCGCGCGGCGCGCTCGTCGTACACCGCTTCGACGGTCTGGACCTCGAGGAAGTGATTCCCCGAGCCGAGCGTACCGAGCTGACGCCGGCCGCGCTCCCGAGCGCGGGTCGAGACGCTTGCCGGCACCGCGCCCTCGAGGCATCCATCGGACTCGATCCGCTCCAGGTCCTCGGGGACGCCGTAGCCCGCCGTCACCGCCCAGGCCGCGCCGCGCTCGAGGACCTGGTCGAGCGCCGTCGGGTCGAGCTCCAGCTCGCCCCGCGAGCCCACGCCGGTGGGGATCGCCTCGTAGAGCGCGTCGACGAGGGCCTGCATCCGACCGGCGATCCGCTCGGCGCGCAGCGACGTCCCGAGCAGGCGCACACCGCAGTTGATGTCGAAGCCGATGGCGCCGGGGCTGATGACGCCGTGGCGCGCGTCGGTCGCAACGACGCCGCCGACCGGTAGTCCGTAGCCCTGGTGGATGTCGGGCATCGCCATCGCCGCCTTGACGATGCCCGGCAGCGTCGCGCCATTGGCCACCTGCTCGAGCGCCGCGTCGCTCTGGATCGACTCGATCAGATGGTCGTCGGCGACGACGAGACCCGGGACGCGCATCCCGCGGCTCGCGTCCTGCGGGATCCGCCAGAGATACGGGCCCACCCGCTCGAGGCGCAAATCACCGTCCTCGCGCTCAGCCCGTGGCCGGCGACGTGGTGCGGCGGCTCGTCCAGGCCATTCCGGCCACCGCGACGAGCACGCCGATGACGCTCGCGAGCTGCGGCACGCGGATGGGGCCGAGCCAGAAGCTGTCGAGCCGGAGCGCCTCGATGGCGAAGCGGCCGATCGAGTAGAGGCCCACGTACGCGAAGAAGAGCGCCCCCGGGCGCGCGCGGAGCCGCGGGCGCAGCCACCCGACGAGCAGCAGAAAGACCGCGAGGTCCCACAGCGACTCGTAGAGGAAGGTCGGGTGGAAGTACTCGTACTGGGCGTAGCCGAGCGGACGGTGCTCGGGCGAGATGAAGAGCTTCCACGGCAGATCGGTCGGACGGCCGAAGGCCTCATCGTTGAAGAAGTTGCCCCACCGGCCGATCGCCTGGCCGAGTACCATGTAGGGCCCCACGACATCGAGGCTGCGCAGGACCGGGAGCTTCCACCGGTACGCGAGCCACACGCCGAACAGCGGCCCCACGATCAATCCGCCGTGCATGGCGAGCCCGCCTTCCCAGACGGCGATGATCTTCCACGGATACCGGCCGTAGTAATCCCAGTTGAAGGCGACCTCGTAGAGCCGCGCACCGACCAGACCGGCCAGGATCGCCCACTGCCCGGCGCTGATGATGTCGTCGGCGGGGAGGCCCTCACGCTTGGCCCGACGGTGGCCGAGCCAGAGCCCGACGACGATCGCGGTGGCCATGAGAATGCCATACCAGCGGATGACGATGGGACCGAGCTGGAACGCGATCGCGCCCGGCGAGCTCATCACGAGGGGCAGCACAGATCGAAGGATAGCACGGGGTTAGGAACAGATTACTAGAGCCGATCAAGCGAGCGCGGTTGATCCCCCACAATGGCTGCCCCACGACCGGCTCATAATCGCATCCAGCCGGATGACGTCGGGCCGACGGGCGACGGAGATCGCGATCGGTCTCGACCTCGTATGTGGATGCCGAGCAGCCGACACGCCCAGGCGAACAGATCCAGGATGTCCTCAGATCGGTTGGAGAATCCGTATGCAGGATAGTTCTTACCTCTGACTATACGCCGATGTCGACACCCGTCGGAATGGATGCAGCCTCGAATGAATTGCTCTGGGTATGATGCGACGAGTTTCTCCTGCCATGGTTCCAACGCGATCTTTCGACGATGCTTCCTACCCGGACCGTGCTGCGGCAGCATCACTGGCCAGCTCCCCCAGTAAGACCTCACAATCACGCACCGGCCGTTCCGACCAAATCCAACGCGACGCATTGGGACAAGGTCCGAGATCGCTCGAGCCGCTTCAGCGATGATGAGCGACTGATTTTGGTTGAGATAGATCCGCAGAACGTAGGTGCGCGGCATCCGCATGATGTACCCGTCGCCGAGATACAAGCCGAGCAGATAAACATAGATGGGATGCTGGTGCTGGTGGAGGGATTCGAACCCCCACTGGGCCGATTTTAAGTCGGCTGCCTCTGCCGCTTGGGCTACACCAGCAAACCGACGCAGCCAGCCTCGAACTGTCGACCGTGGGATTCCGCTTGCGCGAGCGATCCCCTTGCCACTATGCCCGGCTCGCCAAAGCTGGAGAACTTCGAGGCGTTCCTGAACGGTTCGCGCCACAACGCGACCATAGCATCAGTCTATCGAGAGAGCAGTGTCCGAGTAGCGATACACGCTGCGATATCCAGGCTCAGAGATTCTTGACCTTGTCGTTGACCTCCCGGATGCGCTTCTGCCGCTCCTCCTCCTCGGCGAGCGCCTTGATCTTGCGCTGCTTCTCGGCCTCCTCTTGCTCTTCCATGCTCCTGTTCGCGCCGCCGATCCACTTGTCGATGTACTGAACCCAGGTCGGGAGGTGGCCTTCGTCGGACTTGAAGACCAGGGCCTGATGCATCATCCCGAGGCGCCGCGGATGACAGAGCACCGTGGACTCGGCCGGCTCCGAGAAGACCCGCGACCATTCGCGCGACGGGGCGGCGCTGAGCTGGATGGTCCAGGTGAACTCCTCAGCCTTGAGGTCGGTCGCCTTCGGCGGTCCCACCCGCTTGATCAGCTCGGCCATGGAGGCTCTCCGCGGATCCAATGGGGGTTGATGACGTGGAGGCGGCGAGCGGATTCGAACCGCTGAGTAGAGGTTTTGCAGACCTCCGCCTTAGCCACTTGGCTACGCCGCCCCGAAGGAAGGAGCCGGTCGATCGAAAAAGGGCTGGAGCGGGAAACGGGATTCGAACCCGCGACCCCGACCTTGGCAAGGTCGTGCTCTACCACTGAGCTATTCCCGCGCCACAGCCGACGATGTTATCACGATCAGGAGACACTCGCCCGCAGAGCGTCGGCGGCGTCCTCCGGGGGAACCGGGTTGATGAAGAAGCCGCTCCCCCACTCGAAGCCGGCGACCCGCGTGAGCTTCGGGATCACCTCGAGATGCCAGTGGAAGGACTCGAGCTGGGCCTCGCGGAAGGGCGCCGTGTGCAGCACGAAGTTGAGCGGCGGCTCGCCGAGCACCCGGTTGATGCGGCGGAGGATCTCGCCGAGGATCCCGGCCACCCCGCGCAGCTCTTCCTCGGTCGAATCCTCGAAGGCCGCCCGGTGGTGCCAGGGCAGAATCCACGTCTCGAACGGGAACCGCGGCGCGAAGGGCGCCACCGCCACGAACTTCTGGGCCTCGAGGATCATGCGGCTTCCGTCGCGCCGTTCTTGCCGGACCATGTCGCACCAGACGCACCGCTCCTTCAGGTCGTAGTACTGGGCCGAGCCCGCGAGCTCCTCGGACACCATGATCGGGATGATGGGCGTCGCGATGAGCTGGGAGTGAGGATGCTCGAGCGAGGCGCCGGCGGCCTCGCCGTGATTCTTGAACACCAGGACGTACGCGAACCGCGGATCCTTCTTCAGATCGAGCATGCGCTCGCGGCACGCGAGCAGCACGTCGGCGACGGCATCGACTGGAAGGTCGGCGAGGGACGCGGTGTGCTGGGGCGTCTCGATCACCACCTCGTGGGCGCCGACCCCGTTCATCTTGTCGAAGAGACCCTCCCCGGCCGGCTCGAGCTCGCCCTCGATCCTGAGCGCGGGAAACTTGTTGGGCACGACGCGATAGGTCCAGCCCGGGCCGTTCGGCTTCCCGTCGGGCGGGCGCCCGGCCAGGATCTCGGGTGGCGTCTGGTCCTCCCGGCCCTCGCAGAACGCGCACGCGGCCGCGCGCGGCCGCACGGGCTCGGCGACGAAGTCGGACGGCCGCCGCGCGCGGTCCGTCGCGATGATGACCCAGCGCCCGACGACGGGGTCCTTGCGGAGCTCGGGCATCGGGCTAGCGGTCCTCCCGCTTCACGGGCCGCTCGAGGAGCGAGGCCAGGGCGTCGGCCGGCGGCTTGCCCTCGAAGAGCACGGCGCCGACCTCGTGGCAGATCGGCAGGCTCACCGTATGGCGGCGGGCGAGCGCCAGCGCCGAAACGACCGTGCGCGCGCCCTCGGCGATCATGCGTGTCTCGCGCTCGACCGACGCCGCGGTTCCGCCCTTGGCGAGCGCCATGCCGAGCTGGCGGTTGCGCGAGAGGCTTCCCGTGCAGGTGAGCACGAGATCCCCCAGCCCGGCCAGACCGGCCAGGGTCGCCGAGACCGCGCCGAGGGCGACCGCCAGGCGCGTCATCTCGGCGAGCCCCCGCGTGATGAGCGCCGCCCGGGCGTTCTCGCCGAGCCCGAGGCCGTCGGCGATGCCCGTCGCGATGGCCATCACGTTCTTCAAGGCGCCGCCCATCTCGACGCCGATCACGTCGCGGTTGGCGTAGAGCCGGAACTCCCGCGTTCCGAGCCGGCGCTGGAGCGCGGCGGCCAGCGTGTCGTCGCGCGAGGCGATCACGGCAGCGGTCGGACGCCCGAGGGCGACCTCACGGGCGAAGGTCGGGCCCGACAGCACGGCCACGCGCGCCTCGGGGAACCGCTCGGCGATCACCTCGCTCATGCGCAGGTGGCGCTCCGGATCGAGCCCCTTCGTGGCCGACAGGATGGGCACGTCGGCCGGGATGGACGGGAGGGTCTTGAGCGTCGCGACGACGAACTCGGACGGCACGACGATGATCGCGAGCGTGGCGCCGCGTAGAGCCTCGTCGAGGTCCATCGTCGGCTCCACCGCGGCGGGGACGTCGAGATCGGCGAGGTACCAGGGGCTCCGGCGTCGCGTCCGGATCCCGTCGACGACCTCGCGCTCGCGCGCCCAGAGGCGGACCGCCGCGCCGCTCCGGGCGGCGTGGATCGCCAGCGCCGTGCCCCAGCTTCCGCCGCCGAAGACCGCGACGCTCACGACGAGCGCCGTTGTCCCAGCTTCGGCTCGTGGCCGGCGAGCAGGCGGGCGATGTTCCCGTAGTGACGCGCGATGATGATCGCCGCGACGGCGAACGCCGCGATCACGGACGACGCCGGGGCTCCGAGGAGCAGGGCGCCGAGCGGCACGCACGCGGCGGCGAGCATCGAGCCCAGCGAGACGTACCGGAAGCTGACCGTGACGAGCAGCCACACCAGGGCGGCCGGCAACACGGCCAGCGGCACGACTCTCAGGAGAGCGCCCAGCCCCGTCGCGACCCCCTTGCCGCCGCGGAAGCCGAGGAAGACGGACCAGCAGTTGCCGATGACCACCGCGACCGCCGAGGCCGCGGTGACGCCTGAGTCGGCCCCGGATGGGCCGGCTCCCAGCGCGGCGCCGGCCGCCACCGCGAGGTAGCCCTTTGCGATGTCGCCGCCGAGGGTGACCAGCGCCGGAAGGCGGCCGACCGTCCGCAGCACGTTGGCGGCGCCGATGTTACCGCTCCCGTGGCGCCGGATGTCGGCGACGCCGAAGGCGCGTCCGATCAGATAGCCGATCGGCACCGCGCCGATCAGGTACGCGGCGACGATCGTGAGGGTCGCGTTCACGACCAGCGTTCTTCGCCCGGCACGATCGCGCGGTAGTCGGCCTTCCGGAAGAACCGATAAAAGTAGTCGACCGCCGAGATGATCGTGAGGCCGAGCGCCGCCCACAGCGTCGCGGTGGCGGCGATGTGGAATCCCGGAGGGTCGAACCCCTTCTCGACGATCAACATGGTGATCGCGACGTACTGGCTCACCGTCTTCCACTTTGCCAGGCGGGAGGCCGGCACGACGACGCCGACGGACGCCGCCACGGCGCGCAGGCCGGTCACCGCCAGCTCGCGCCCCACGATCACCACCACGATCCACGCGTCGATCTTGTCGATGGCCAGCAGCGATACCAGAGCCGCGGCGACGAGCAGCTTGTCGGCGATGGGATCGAGGAGCGTCCCGAGCGTCGTGACCTGGTTCCGTCGCCTGGCCAGCATCCCGTCCGCCCAGTCGGTGATGGCGGCGAGGATGAAGATCGCCGCCGCGATCACCGCGTGGACCCGGGACGACGAGATCAGGAACACGATGAGCAGCGGCACCGCGACGATGCGAGTTAAGGTGAGGCCGATGGGCAAGTTCACGCTGGAGCTCCGTCGCCGGGACGAGTGAGCAACATCATTATCCGTGGTCGCCCACGATCTTGTCAACGTCAGGCACGTAGCGGGGTACGAGCTTCGTCGTGTCGAGGCGCAGGCACGCGTCGACGTCGGCGGAGCGCCCGGCGGCGATCAATCGGCGCGCCCACGGCGCGTCTCGCTTGAGCCGGCCGACGTCCGCGCCGTAGCGACGCCCCGTCTCCAGGGCGTCGCGAGCGGCCTCGGTCAGGACGGCCGTGGGCACGGCCGCGAGGATGCGCTCCACCGCGAGCCCGCCGCACGCCCAGTCCTCGAGGGCCCAGGCACCGTGCGAGCCCGCGCAGAGGATGGCCACGTCGCGGCCCGCGCCGGCGGCCCAGGCCGCGGCGGCGGTGACATTGACGAGCGCCGCGACGCCGATCGCCGCGGCCGCCCGCGCGGCCAGGAGCGCCCGCGTCCCGTTGCTCGTGGTGAAGAACACCGTCTTGCCCCGGAGGTGGGCCGTCTGGAATTCCACTGGCGAGTTGCTCAGGTCGAACCCCGGAATCGGCTCGCCCTGCCGCTCGCCGGCCACCAGGGCGCCGTCGTGCCACCCGTCCCCGGCGCGCCGCCGAGCGTCGGCGGGATCGGCGACCGGGACGATCGCGACACAGCCGTTCGCCAGCGCCGTGATGATCGTCGTCGAGGCTCGGAGCACGTCGATCACCAGCGCGGTCACGCCGCCGAGCTCGGCCGGGACAACCGCGTCGGCGGTCGGGGCGACGTCGATCCGCACGGGTCAGGACGTGCGATCGCGGAGCGCGCGGATCTTGAGGCGGAGCGCGTTCAGGTTGATGAACCCCTCGGCGTCGCGCTGCCGGTAGACCGTATCGGCCTCGAAGGTGGCGAAGTCCGTCCGGTAGAGGGATCGCGGCGACCGCCGGCCGGTGACCATGACGGTGCCCTTGTAGAGCTTGAGCCGGACGCTCCCGGTGACGTCACGGGCGCACTCGTCCACGAGAGACTGGAGCAGTTGACGCTCGGGCGCGAACCAGAAGCCGTAGTAGATCATCTCCGCGTAGCGGGGTACGAGCGAGTCGCGCAGGTGGAGCACCTCGCGATCGAGCGTCAGCGATTCGAGCGCCCGTCGCGCCACGTGCAGGATCGTTCCGCCGGGCGTCTCGTAGACGCCCCGTGACTTCATGCCGACGAAGCGGTTCTCGACGAGGTCGACGCGGCCGATACCGTGCTCGCCGCCGAGGCGATTGAGTCGCGTCAGCAGCGCCACCGGTCCGAGGCGCTCGCCGTCGACCATCACCGGGTCGCCCCGCTCGAACGCGATCTCGAGCGTCACCGGGACGTCCGGCGCCGCCTCCGGGTCGTTGGTGAGCTGGAACATCTTGGCGGGCGGCTCGGCCCAGGGGTCCTCGAGGACACCGCCCTCGTAGGAGATGTGAAAGAGGTTCCGGTCGGTGCTGTAGGGGCGCTCCACCGTCACCGGCACCGCGATGTCGTGCCGCTTTGCGAACTCGATCAGCGCGGTGCGGGAGTTGAGCTCCCACTCCCGCCACGGCGCGATGACCCGGAGCTGAGGGGCGAGCGCCGCGTAGGTCAGCTCGAAGCGGACTTGATCGTTGCCCTTTCCGGTGGCGCCGTGCGCAACGGCGTCGGCGCCTTCCTTGGCCGCGACCTCGACCTGGGCGCGGGCGATGAGCGGCCGCGCGATCGAGGTCCCCAGCAAGTAGGCGCCCTCGTAGACGGCGTTGGCCCGCAGCATCGGGAAGATGAAGTCACGGACGAACTCCTCGCGCAGATCCACGATATGGACGGTGGCGGCGCCCGTCCGCGTCGCCTTGTCCCGCACGGTGATCAGCTCCTCCCCCTGCCCCAGGTCCGCGCAGAACGCCACGACCTCGCACCGGTAGCGCTCGATCAGCCACCGGAGGATCACCGAGGTGTCGAGCCCACCGGAGTAGGCCAGGACCACCCGCTTGGGATCAGGCGTCATCGAACGAGCCCCCCAGGAGGCGCAGCATGACGGCCTTCTGCGCGTGGAGCCGGTTCTCCGCCTGCTCCAGGACGATGCTCCGCTTGCCGTCGAGCACGGTGTCCGTGATCTCCTGGCCCCGATGGGCGGGCAGGCAGTGCATCACGAGCGCCGAGGGCTTGGCGAAGCCGACCAGCGTCTCGTTGATCTGATAGCGGCTGAAGGCCTCGAGCCGTTGCTCGTGCTCGGCCTCTTGCCCCATGCTCGTCCAGACGTCGGTATAGAGCACGTCGGCGCCGGTCGCGGCCGCGCGTGCGTCCTCGGTGACCTCGATCCGTCCGCCGAGCCGGCGCGCGGTGGCGAGCACGCCCGCGTCGGGCTCGTACCCGGGCGGACAGGCGACGACGACCGAGGCGCCGAGCAGCGCGCCGAGGATCATCACGGAGTGGCAGACGTTGTTGCCGTCGCCGACCCACGCCAGCCGCACCGACCCGAAGTCGACGCCGCGCTCCCACAGCGTGAAGAAGTCGGCCAGCGCCTGGCACGGGTGCTCGCGGTCCGACAGGCCGTTGATCACGGGCACCGTCGCGTGCCGGGCCAGCTCGGTGATCGTCGCGTGGGAGTAGACCCGCGCCATGATGCCGTCGACCCACAGGGACAAGTTGCGCGCGACGTCGGGCACGGACTCGCGCGTCCCCAGGCCGATCTCGCGGCCCACGAGGTGAACCGCGCGCCCGCCGAGCTGGATGATGCCGACCTCGAAGGTCACGCGGGTGCGGAGCGAGGGCTTCTCGAAGATCAGCGCGAACGTCTTCCCGGCCAGCGGCGCCCCGAGCTGCCCCGCCTTGCGCCGCTGCTTGACGTCGGCGGCGAGGGCGAAGAGCCCGAGCGCGGCGTCGCGCGTCAGGTCGGCGGCGGAGAGGAAGTGCCGCATCGTCACGTGCGCCCGAGCGCGGCCCCGATGATCGCCAGCGCCTGATCGCAGTCCCGTTCCTCGACGATCAGCGACGGAGTCAGCCGCAGCACGCGCTCGCCGGCCGACAGCACGAGCAACCCGGCCTCGCGGCAGGCGTCGACCACCGGCGCCGCCGGCGCCGACAGCTCCGCCCCGATCAGGAGCCCCTTGCCCCGAACGGCGCGCACGGCCGGGTTCGCCGCCTGGATGGCCCGAAGCCCGTCCATCAAGTACCGGCCCATGCGGGTGGCCCGCTCCCAGAGCTTGCCGTCCAGGATCGTCGTGAGGGTCGCCAGCGCCACCGAGGTGACGAACGGCGTCCCGCCGAACGTCGACCCGTGCGTCCCGGCCACCAGGACACTCGCGATCTCCTCCCGCGTCAGCATGGCGCCGATCGGCACGCCGTTGGCGAGGGCCTTCGCCAGCGTCATGATGTCCGGCTCGATGCCGTAGTGCTCGTAGCACCAGAGCCGTCCCGTCCGCGCCACGCCCGTCTGGATCTCGTCGAGGATGAGGAGCGCGCCGGATTGATCGCAGAGCTTGCGGAGCCCGCGGAGGTAGTCTTCGTCGGCGACGTTCACGCCCCCTTCACCCTGGATGCACTCCACGATGACGCCAGCCGTACGGTTGTCGATCGCGCGCTCCATCGCGCGGAGGTCGTTGTAGGCCACGTGCTTGAAGCCGGGCACCAGGGGCTCGAAGCCGTGGTGGTATTTCTCCTGCCCGGTTGCCGCCAGCGTCGCGAACGTGCGGCCGTGGAACGAGTTGCGCGTGGCCACGAACTCGACGCGGTCCGAGGCGATCCGCTCGCGCGCGTACTTCCGGGCGAGCTTGAGCGCCGCCTCGTTCGCCTCGGCGCCCGAGTTCGAGAAGAACACGCGATCGGCGAACGAGTGCTCGATGAGGAGCTTGGCGAGATGGATCTGGGGCGCCGCGTGATAGAGGTTGGAGACGTGCAGGAGCGTCGCCGCCGCTTCCTGGATGGCACCCGTGACGCGGGGATGGCAATGCCCCAGCGAGGTCACCGCGATGCCGGCGCCGAAGTCCAGGTATTCGCGCCCGTCCGAGTCCCACACGCGGACGCCCTCGCCTCGCACGAGCACGATGGGAGCCCGGCCGCCGTAGTTCGGGGTGTGGTACTTCGCCGACCATTCGAGGAGCGTCTTGGTGTCCATCGGGGTCGACCTCACAGGACGATTTCCGTTCCGATGCCTTCGCGCGTGAAGAGCTCGAGGAGGATCGCGTGGGGCTGGCTCCCGTCGATGATGTGCGCCTTGGCGGTTCCGCCCTCCAGCGCCCGGAGCGACGACTCGACCTTGGGCAGCATCCCGCCGTCGATCACGCCTTCATTGACGAGCCGCTCGGCATCCTTGCGGGTGAGCGTGCTCACGAGCCGGCGGTCGACGTCGAGGATGCCCTGGACGTCGGTGAGGTGAATCAGCTTCTCGGCGCCGAGGGCCGCCGCGATGTCGCCGGCGACGAGGTCCGCGTTGATGTTGTACGTCTCCCCGCCGCTCCCCACCCCGACGGGCGCGATGACGGGAATGAACCCGTCGTTCGTGAGGAGCCGGATGGCCTCGGTGTTGACCGCTTCGACCTCGCCCACGAGTCCGATGTCGACTTCCTCGCCGTTCGGAAGCCGATGCGGCCGCCGGCGCGCCCGGAGGAGGCTGGCGTCCTTGCCCGAGAGGCCGATGGCCCGACCGCCGTGGTGGTTGATGCGGCCGACGATCTCCTTGTTGATCTTGCCGACGAGCACCATCTCGACGATCTCGACCGTTTCCTCGTCCGTCACCCGCATGCCGCCCACGAAGCGGGGCTCCTTGCCCAGGCGCTTCATCAGGGCTCCGATCTGCGGGCCGCCGCCGTGGACGATCACCGGGTTGATGCCGACCAGCCGCAGGAGGATCACGTCCAGCGCGAACGGCTCCTTGAGGTCCGCGCGTTCCATCGCCGCGCCGCCGTACTTGATGACGATCGTCTTGCCGCGGAACTCGCGGATGTACGGCAGGGTCTCCAGGAGAATTTCGGCGTGCCGGGGGTCGCGTGCCGCCGTCACAGGATGTACCTCGACAGGTCCTGGTCGCGGGTGATGTCGCCGAGCCGCTGGTGGACGTACCCGGCGTCGATGGTCAGCTCCTTGCCCGGCAGGTCCGGCGCGTCGAACGAGATCTGCTCGAGGAGCTTCTCCATGACCGTGTACAGGCGCCGGGCGCCGATGTTCTCGGTGCTCGTATTCACCTGCATCGCAATCTCCGCGATCGCCTCCACCGCCTCCGGGACGAACCGGAGGGTCACTTGCTCCGTCTTCAGGAGCTCCACGTACTGCGTGATCAGGGCGTTCCGAGGCTCGGTAAGAATGCGGACGAAATCGTCCCGCGTCAAGGGGTCGAGCTCGACGCGGATCGGGAAGCGCCCCTGGAGCTCCGGGATCAGGTCCGACGGCTTGGCCACGTGGAAGGCGCCGGCCGCGATGAACAGGATGTGGTCCGTCCGCACGGTCCCGTACTTGGTCGTGACCGAGGAGCCCTCGACGATCGGAAGGAGATCGCGCTGCACCCCCTGGCGGCTGACGTCCGGCCCGTGGCCCCCTTCCCGCCCAGCGACCTTGTCGAGCTCGTCGAGGAAGACGATGCCCGAGTTCTCGGCGCGCCGGATGGCCTGTGTCACCGCCTCGTCCATGTCGACGAGCTTCTGGGCTTCCTCCTGGGTCAGGAGGCGCCGCGCCTCCGCCACCCGGACCTTGCGGTGCTTCGTCCGGGTCGGCATGAGGTTCGAGAGCATGTCCTTGAGGTGGATGCCCATCTCCTCCATTCCCTGACCGGACAGGACCTCGATCATCGGCAGCGCCTGCTGCTGCATGTCGAGCTCCACGAGCCGGTCGTCGAGCCGTCCGGCCCGGAGCTGCGCGCGGAGCTTGTCCTTGGTCGTCTCCCGCGACGCGTCCGGCGTCACCTCCTCGAGCGAGCTCGACGAAAAGGGCTCCTGCGCCCGGCGCGGCAGCAGGACGTCGAGCAGTCGCTCCTCCGCGAGCTGCTCCGCCTTCTCCTGCACGCGGGCCATCATCTCCGCCTTGACCATGTTGACCGACAGCTCGGTCAGGTCCCGGATCATGGACTCGACGTCACGGCCGACGTAGCCGACCTCCGTGTACTTCGAGGCTTCGACCTTCAGGAACGGAGCCTGCGCCAGCTTCGCGAGTCGCCGGGCCACCTCGGTCTTCCCGACGCCGGTGGGGCCGATCATGATGATGTTCTTCGGCGCCACCTCGTCGCGGAGCTCGGGTGGGACGTTCTGCCGCCGCCACCGGTTGCGGAGCGCGATGGCGACCGCGCGCTTGGCCTTTTCCTGGCCGACGATGTAGCGGTCGAGCTCGGCGACGATCTGCGCGGGCGTCAGGGTCAAGCCTGTCATTGTAGCGGATGCCTTGAGGCCGGCTCAGACCGAGGGTGGCCTGAGAAAGGCGCGACCCGGCTCCGTTGTAGCGGGGTCCGCGAGGCCGGATCGCACCGAGGGTGGCCTGAGAGAGGCGCGACCCGGCTCCGACCCGCCCGGTCTATCCTGGCCGCGGCCCGGCTCCGCGCGCCCGATCTACCCGAAGGCGCGACCCGGCTCCGACCCGCCCGGTCTGCCCTGGGCGCGACCCGGCTCCGCACGCTCGACCGGCCCGAGGTCGCGACGCGGTCGCGCTTCACAGGACTTCGACCGTGAGGTGGTCGTTGGTGAAGACGCAGAGGGACGCCGCGACCCGCATCGCCTCGGTCGCGATGGCCTTGGCGTCCAGATCGGAGTGGGTCACCAGTGCGCGTGCCGCCGCCAGCGCGTACGGGCCGCCCGAGCCGATGCCGATCAGGCCGTCGTCGGGCTCGATGACGTCGCCGGTCCCGGAGACGATGAACGAATGCTCGTGATCGGCCACCGCCAGGAGCGCCTCGAGCCGTCGCAGCACGCGGTCGGTGCGCCAGTCCTTGGCGAGCTCGACCGCGGCGCGCGACAGGTTCCCGCGGTGCTCCTCCAGCTTGGCCTCGAACCGCGCGAAGAGCGTGAACGCATCGGCGGCGGCTCCCGCGAAGCCGGCCACCACCCGATCGCCGTAGAGCTTGCGCACTTTCCGGGCCCCGGCCTTGACGATGGTGTTGCCGATGGAGACCTGGCCGTCGCCGGCGACCGCCACCTGGCCGCGGTGTCGCACCGCGACGACTGTCGTCGAGCGAATTGGTTGTTGTCGGGGGGTCATTGTAGCGGGGTCCGTGAGACCGGCTTCACCGAGGGTGGCCTGAAAACGGCGCGGCGTGGCTCCGTACGGCCGTCCTCTCCTTCAAACTCATTTTGCGCGGGCGCGCGGATGGGCGGCGTCGTACACGCGCATGAGCTGGTCGGCGCCCACGTGCGTGTAGCGCTGCGTCGTCGACAAGCTGCTGTGGCCGAGGAGCTCCTGGATCATCCGGAGGTCGGCGCCGGCGTCCAGCAGATGGGTCGCGAACGTGTGACGCAGCGTGTGCGGGCTCACCCGTCGGGTGATCCCGCACGCCGCCGCGCGCCGTCTCACGATCGAGTGGATCGAGCGCACCGTGAGCCGCCCGCCGCGCCGATTGGCGAAGAGCGGCCCGCGGGCGGCGCTGCGGCCGGCCAGGTAGGCGCCAAGCGCGCCCGCCGCCCGGCTCCCGTAGGGGACGATCCGTTCTTTCCGGCCCTTGCCGAGCACGCGCACCGTCTGCTGGGAGCGGTCGAGGTCGCCGAGGTCGAGGCTCGCGAGCTCCGAGACCCGCAGCCCGGTGGCATAGAGGAGCTCGAGCACCGCGGCGTCGCGCGCGCGCGCGGGGCCGTCGGGTGCCTTCGCGTCCAGCAGGGACATCGCCTCGTCGATCGGCAGGAAGGAGACGAGCTTCATCGGAAGGCGCGGGCCGCGGACCTCGCGCGCGACGTTGCGCTCGAGCACGCCGCGCCGCACCAGGAACCGGAACCAGCTGCGTACCGCCGCGAGCTTCCGCCCGACGGTCGCCGCGTCGAGCCCCCGCGCGTGCAGATGGGTCAGGTAGGCGCGGACCACGCGGGTGTCGACGTCGCGCAGCCAGGCGTCGGCGTCGCCGCCGCCGGCGTACTTCGCGAACTCGAGGAGGTCGCTCCGGTAGCTTCGGAGCGTGTGCGGGGAGGCGTCCTTCTCCAGCGAGAGGTGGCGCAGAAACGTGGCCAGCGAATCCTTCATGCCACCGGCAGCTCGACCTCCCGCTCGAAGTCGCACCCTTCGCGAGCGCAGCTGCGGACGACGCGATTCTTCAGGGCGCGCTCGGTGACGAACGCGGCGCCGCACTTCGGACACGGCTCGGGGACCGGCCGCCGCCAGACCACGAACTTGCAGGCGGGATACGCGGAGCAGCCGAAGAAGGTGCGCCCGCGGCGCGAGCGGCGCTCGACCAGCTGACCGGAGCAGCCGGGCTCGGGACACGCGATCCCGAGAGTCACCGGCTTGGTGGTCTTGCACTCCGGGTAGCCGGAGCACGCGATGAACTTTCCGAAACGCCCGTGCTTGATCACCATGGGCCGGCTGCACGTGGGACAGTTCTCGTTCGCCGGCTCGTCCTCGGCGCGGCTGCTGCCGTCGAGGTTGCGAGTGTAGCGGCAGTCGGGGTAGGCCGAGCACGCCAGGAACTTCCCGAATCGCCCGCGCTTGTCCAGGAGCTCGCTGCCGCACTCCGGGCAGAGCTCACCGGTGGGCTCTCCCACCTTCTCGCTCCGCATCTCGCGCTTGGCTCGGGCGAGGGCGCGCTTGAACGGCTCGTAGAATGCCCTGACCGTGTCGACCCACTTGCGCTCGCCCTCCTCGATCTTGTCGAGGTTGTCCTCCATCTGGGCGGTGAACTCGACGTTCATGATGTCCTGGAAGTACGGGACGAGCTTGTCGGTCACCGCCATACCCAGCTCGGTCGGCGACAGCGTGCGCCGCTCGCGATGCACGTAGCCCCGATCGTTGATGATCGTGCCCAGGATCGACGCGTACGTCGACGGCCGGCCGATCCCGAGCTCCTCGAGTGACTTGATCAGCGAGGCCTCGGTGAAGCGGGGCGGCGGCTGGGTGAAGTGCTGCTTGGGATCGAGACCGAGGAGCGTCAGCACTTCGCCTTCCTCCAGCGCGGGCATCGCGCCCTCCGGGTCCTGCTCGGGCTGGACGTCCTCCTCCTCGCGTGTCTCCTCGTATACGGCGGTGAAGCCCTTGAACTTGAGCGTCGCCCCCTGGGCCCGGAAGAGGCACCGTCCGGCCTCGATGTCGGCGCCCACCGTGTCATAGACCGCCGGCATCATCTGACTGCCCAGGAACCGCTCCCAGATGAGCCGGTAGAGCGCCTGCTGGTCCTTGGAGAGAAACTGCGCCACGGCTCGGGGCTCGTTCCTCAGCTCGGAGGGGCGGATCGCCTCGTGCGCCTCCTGGGCGCTGCCCCGCGAGCGGTAGGTCGGCGGCGCCTCGGGCACGTACTCCATGCCGATGCGCGCGATGACCCAGCCGCGCGCGGCCGCCTGCGCCTCGCGCGCCACCCGGACCGAGTCGGTGCGCATGTACGTGATGAGGCCTTCGGCGCCCTCCGAGCCCAGATCGATCCCCTCGTAGAGCTGCTGCGCGATCGTCATCGTCTTGCGGGCCGTGAAGCCGAGCTTCTTCCCCGCCTCCTGTTGCAGCGTGGAGGTGATGAACGGGGGCGCCGGGTTCCGGCGGCGCTCGCCGCGCTGGACGGACTTGACCACGAAGCGCGCGCCCTCGAGCGACACCATGAGCGCGCGCGTCGCTTCCTCGTTGCCCAGCGACGCCTTCTCGCCCTCGACCTCTTTCAGCGTCGCCACGAACTCGGGCGGCCGTGACGCCTTGAGCCGCGCGTGGAGCGACCAGTACTCGACGGGGACGAAAGCCTGGATCTCGCGCTCCCGGTCGACGATCAGCCGCACCGCCACCGACTGCACGCGACCGGCGGAGAGGCCGCGCTGGACCTTCTCCCAGAGCAGGGGCGACAGGCTGTAGCCGACGAGCCGGTCGAGCACGCGACGCGCCTGCTGGGCGTCGACCTTCTTCAGGTCGATCTTGCCGGGCTGGTTGAACGCCGCCTTGACCGCGCGCTCGGTGATCTCGTTGAAGGTGATTCGGTAGACGTTTTTCTTGGCGACGCCGAGCTCTTCGGCGAGGTGCCAGCCGATCGCCTCGCCTTCGCGGTCGGGGTCGGTGGCGACGTAGAGGGCGTCGACCTTCTCGGCGGCCTTCTTCAGGTCGTCGAGCACCTTCTTCTTGCCCGGCGACACGACGTACTTGGGCTTGAAGTTCTTCTTGGGGTCGACACCGAGCTGCGACTTCGGCAGATCCCGGATGTGGCCCATCGATGCTTTGACGACGTACGTCGAGTTCAGATACTTCTGGATCGTCTTGACCTTCGTGGGCGACTCCACGACCACCAACGACCGCTTCGGCACCTACGCTCTCCTCGCGCGCGTCTCGAGCGAGACCCACCGCTGTCCCGCAAGCTGCCGGGCCCAACCGCCCAGCTCGAGGGTCACCAGCAGCGCCGCGGCCCGCGCGGGACCGAGCCCCGCGCGCGCGATGAGCTGCTCGATGTGCTGCGGCTCGTCTGGAGCCAGCAACCCGAGCATCCGTCCCTCGTCACTCCCGTTCTCGGGCGGTTGCTGCTCGCCCGACGACGTCGACGGCCCGCGCACGGCGCGACGCCACGGTTCTGGTAATTCTGACACGATGTCCTGCCAGCATGTAACGAGTTTAGCACCGTCCTGGATGAGGTGGTGGGTGCCGGCGCTCGTCGGCGACGTGATTCGGCCAGGAACGGCGAAGGTTTCGCGGCCGAGATCGCCGGCGAATCCCGCGGTGATGAGGGCGCCGCTCCGCTCGGCGGCCTCGACGACGACGACGCCGAGTACCAGCCCGGCCAGCGTGCGGTTCCGCGCGGGAAAGTGACCGGGCAGCGCGGGCATTCCGGGCGGGAACTGCGACAGGAGCGCGCCGCGCGCCTCGATTGCGCGCGCGAGCGCGCCGTTCTCCGGCGGATAGACGACGTCGACGCCGCAGCCGAGCACGGCCAGTGTGCGCCCGCCCGCCGCCAGGGCGCTCTGGTGCGCGGCGGTATCGATGCCGCGCGCGAGGCCGCTGACGATCGTCACGCCTCGCGCGGCCAGATCGGACGCGAGCCGCTCGGCCGCGGCGATCCCGTACGGCGTGGGACGACGCGAGCCGACGATCGCGATGGCGAGCGCGTCGTCCGGGTGCAGCGCGCCGCGCACGAAGAGCGCGGGCGCCGACGGAATCGCGCCCAGCAACGCGGGATAGCCGAGGTCTCCTGGCCGAAGCTCGATCATCGGTGTCGCGCAGTGGATCTTCAGTATAGCGAAGCGGGTTGCGTCGCAAGAGAATCCGAACGGATACGGCGCGGAACGCTACCGGCGGGCGGCGGCGTGCGTCACCATCAGCGACTGGGCCATCGCCGCCGCCTCGGCCTTCGGATACTCGCGGACGACCCGCTGCCACGCCTGCTGCGCGCGCGCCATGTCGCTCAGGCGCACGTAGCAGAGGCCGATCTTGACGAGCGCGTCGGGCGTCTTGCCCGGGCCGTGCTCGAACACCTTCTCGAATTCGAGGACCGCCTGACGGTAGTCGCGCTGCGCCCAGTACGCTTCGCCGATCCAGTACTGGGCGTTTCCGGCCAGCGGATGCTTCGGGTACTTCGCGATGAAGTCGATGAAGTCGAGCACGGCCTGTCCGTGCTCGCGCGATCGAAAGGTGGCGAGCGCCGCGGCGTACTCTTGCTCCGGGTTACCGGCGCGCGGCCCGGGCCTCGGCGCGGGTACCAGGGACGGCGCGGGCGCCACCGGTACGGGCGGCACGGACGGCGCGGGCGCCGGCGGCACCCGCGGCCGCTCGACGGCCGCGGGCGGCGGGAGCGGCGGCGGTGGCGCGGTCGGGGCCGCAGGCGTGGCGGCCGGGGCTGCCGGCGTGACGGCCGGGGTCGTCAGGGTCTCCACGCGCGCACGGGTTTCGCCGAGCGCCCCATCGGCCGCGTCGGCGCGCTTGGTGAGCCGGGCGAGCTCGTCGGTGAGCGCCCTGACACCCGACCGCATTTCGCCCGCGCGCGCGTCGAGCGCCTGGATTTGCGAGGTGACGGTGGCGAGCCCGCGGGCGGTAGCTTCCTGGGCGTCGCGCATCTCGCCCAGCTCCGAGCGGAGCCGCGCGACGTCGGATTCGAGTCGGCCCACCGCGCGCCGACTCGCGCAGCCGCCAGCGAGGATCGCCACCGCGGCCAGCACGCAGAGGGCTCGGCTCATCCGCGCCGACCGTAGCACGCGGCTGAAAACGATGTCAACGACTCAGCGCGATCTCGGCTCGAGCGCGCGGAGGAGAACGACGTCGACCGCCTCGCCGACGGCGATCGTCGTGTCGGGCGCGACGACGGCGAGCCCGTCGGCGAGCACCATCGAGCGGAGGATCGCCGAGCCCTGGTCGCCCGTGAGCCGCGCGCCATAGCCGCCGGCGTCGGGCGTCAGCGTGACGCGCAGATAGCCGCGTCGCGACCCCGGGTTCGCGATCGGCTCGAGCGCGCGTGCCCGGAGCCGCGGACGCTCGACCACTTCGGCGCCCGCCATCCGGCGCAGGGCCGGGCGCACGAAGAGCTCGAAGGTCACCATTGCGGAGACCGGATTGCCGGGCAGCCCGAACACCGGCCGTCCGCCGCGTGTGCCGAACGTGATGGGTTTGCCGGGCCGCATCGAGACCTTCCACAGGTGGAGCTCGGCGCCGCTCCGCGCGAGCGCCTCGCGGACGAGGTCGAGCTCCCCGACCGACACGCCCGCCGACGTCACGAGCACGTCGGCGGCCCCGAGGCCCCAGCGGAGACGCTCCGTGATCGCCTCGAGCTGGTCGGGCACGACGCCCAGATTGACGGGCTCGGCCCCCGCCTCGATCACCTGCGCCATCAGCGAGTACGTATTGGTGTTCGGGATCTGGCCCGGCCCCGGTTGCGTCCCGAGGTCCGCGAGCTCGTTGCCGGTCGAGAGGATCGCGACGCGCGGCCGCCGGAAGACGCGCACCTGCGAGTACCCGAGGGTCGCCAGGAGGCCGACTTCCGCCGCGCCGACGACGCCGCCGGGCTGGACGACGACGTCGCCCACCCGGACGTCCTCGCCCGCCGGTCGGACATAGGCCCCCGGCGCGACGCGCCCGGCGATCGTGACCCGCTCGCCGTCGGCGGCGACGTCCTCCTGGGGCACCACGGCATCGGCGCCCTCGGGGAGAGGCGCCCCGGTGAAGATCCGCATGGATTCCCCTGCGCGCAGCGGACGGGATGGCAGCGATCCGGCGATGATCCGGCCGACGACGGCGAGCTCGACCGGTTCCCCGCGCGTGTCGCCGGCCCGTACGGCGTACCCGTCCATCGATGAGTTCGGCCACGGTGGAATCGTCGAGCGCGAAACGATGGGCTCCGCGAGCACGCGACCGAGCGCCGACATGACCTCGACCCGCTCGACCCCGAGCCGCTCTACGCGTGAAAGAATCGCTTCGAGCGCCTCTTCGACCGTCAACACCCCGCTACTCTACTACACGCCTGTTCGCCCGGGGGACGGGGGCGCTGTGGTGCCGGGGTCACGCGTCGGGCTCCGTCACCCACTCGCCCGCTGAAATCTAGTG